>JAKSBQ010000115.1 GCA_022361075.1 Opitutales bacterium
ACTGGCGCATCGACGATGTAATGGTAAGTTATGCGGCTCAGGGAGGCAGTGTCGGCCCCCATTACGATAATTACGATGTCTTCCTGATCCAGGGTCTCGGTACAAGATTGTGGCATGTAGGTGGCCTTTGCTCCGGCGCCAGCGCAACGCTCGATAACGAACAACTGCGTTTACTGGCTGACTTTACCGCTGTACAGACGTGGTTATTGCAGCCCGGAGATATGCTGTACTTACCCCCACTCTATGGGCATTGGGGAATTGCCGATAGCAGCGATTGTATGACGTATTCCATTGGTTTTAGAGCCCCCTCCTATTCTGAGATACTATCGGATTATTGCGACGACAGAATTGCCCACTTGCAACAAGAGCTGCGCTATACCGATATCGGTTTACCCGCTCAATCGAATCCTGGGGAGATTGGCCCCGACGCTATTGCAACAATACGGGATATACTTCAGCAGCAGCTTACCGATAGCCGGCATATAACCGACTGGTTTGGGCGCTTTATGACCCGCCCCAAGTATCACATTGATGCGACTGACAGTGAGGATTCAGCAAATTCGGCCAAGCTACTCTCGTTAATGCAGGAGTACGGTATTATCTTTAGAGACCCCGCCTCCCGATTTGCCTTTTTCAGAGACGGGCAAGACAGCGTGTTGTTCGTTAATGGAGAAAGCTATTCATGCCATGCCGCAAAGTCTACTCTTGCACAATTACTCGCAGCACAAGACGCCTATCAGACTGAACAGTTGACCGAGTTCCTAAATGACTTGGAATGCGCTAAATTACTACTTCAACTACTGAATCAGGGAAGTTTATATTTTGACGATGAAGGTTACCATTAGAGCAGCTACCTGGCTCAATGATAAAGACTTGCTGCGAGCCGTACGCAGCCGCGTATTTATTGAAGAGCAGGCAGTACCGGTCGAACTCGAATGGGACGATAAGGACGAGCAGGCCCGGCACTGGTTAGCGGTCGATGCCGACGACAACGCGGTCGGCACCGTGCGCATGTTGGCGGACGGGCATATCGGTCGAATGGCGGTGTTGGCCGACCACCGCCAGCAGGGCGTTGGACGCGCATTGCTGGAGGCCGCGATAGCACACGCCAGAGACAGCAATCAGTTTGACGTGTATTTATACGCGCAAGTTCAAGCGCTGGCGTTTTATCGCAAGCTCGGTTTTGAGGCCTATGGCCCGGAGTTTATGGATGCCAATATCCCGCATTTGGCCATGCGCTTGCAGCTCGCGGACAAGCGGCTTGCGGGGACCCACGGCGGTGACTTTGCCGTCCAAATACCTTCCCATCAGTTGGGCTTCGCTGGTCGCTTCGACGTGAAAGTC
>JAKSBQ010000277.1 GCA_022361075.1 Opitutales bacterium
AATGGGGTCTCTGAAAACGAAGCACGAAAACAAGCCCTCTCCGAATTCGGTTCAATCGAACGGTATAAAGAAGACTGCCGCGACAGCTGGGGAACAAGACTTATCAATGATTTCTTCAGAGATGTAAGGTACGGTTTAAGACAAATAACAAAGCACAAAACAGGTTCATTGGTGGTCGTCATCACCCTTGCTCTGTGCATCGGAGCGAACACGACAGCAGTAAAACTCGTGCAAAAGATCGTAAGCAACCCCTACCAATATCGCGAAGAAGATCGAATTGTTAGAGTGGGTATAAGCGGAAAAGATTTTTCTACAGTTAACCACCTGTCGATTTCTCGTTATCGGTTTATCGAGGAACACACCAAATCCTTCGAACATATTGGACTTATCGGTGTAAGCTATCAGGATTTTCGACTCGGAAATTCGACTCGTTACATCGCAGTCGATCAAATAAGTCCTGATATCTGGAATGTTGTAGGGATACGACCCCTAAAAGGTCGTTTTTTTACCGCAAGTGAAGTCCAGCGTGGAGATGAAAAACTCGTAGTCCTTAGTGAAAAATTCTGGGAGGATCTGGGAGGGAAGAAAACGAACCTAATCGGATCAAATGTTCTGCTGAATAAGGTCACCCATCGTGTCATTGGTGTCGCACCGGACGACTTTTTCCTCCTCTATGGAGAGTCGGACGCCTGGGTTCCAAGAATATTTGATAAAGTCGACCCATCCCCAAACGCTAAAAGTAGCTTCGCATCCATCGCGAAGCTAAAAGCAGGTGTTAGTCTGAAACAAGCGAACCAAAACCTCATTAATCTTTATCAGCAATATCAGGCAGAAAATCCACCTACAGACGACGAAAAACGAAAAGACTTAAAATTCAAGGCGATCAATATCAATCAATCGATCCTTCAGGGACTTCCACAGGTCCGGATCGCTTTTCGATCCATCAATGCTGTTACATTTATGGTACTCATCATCGGTTGTCTAAATGTAGGCGGGATGATCATGATCAGGAACTATGCTCGCCATCAGGAGATAGCCACACGCAGATCTCTTGGAGCTTCACAATTTCGAATTTCCAGGCAAATGATGACTGAAGTTTTACTGCTTTTCTTAGTGGGAGGAGTCCTGAGTTTGCTCGTGATCAAATTGAACTTCTCAGCATCAAAATTTCTTTATCTCGATAGATTTCAATGGGTTGATGAATGGCAAACCGACCGAAACACCCTGCTTACTGCTACCATCACCACACTCACCTTCGCGCTGATAACGGGTATGATCTCCAGATTCGGGCAATTCCGCAAAAATCTGATTTCAGCGATCAGAGCCGGTGGTCAGGCATCGACCGCTCCCAAATACCGACATCGTTTTCACGGAATATTTGTGGTTTCTCAAATCTCTCTATCAACCCTTTTGCTAATGATGACTGGCATCCTGGTGCTCAACCTTACGACAGTTCTTCAGAAAAACATTGGATTTGAGCGGCAAGATCGCATTGCCACCAAAATCTCGCAACCAAACAGTCGCTTTGAGGAAGGAGCAGAAGGCTACTACGGCTCCATCCTCCCTTACCAAACGCAAATACTCGATCTAATCGGGCAAACACCTGGAGTTGTATCGGTTTCTGCGTCAAATCGTGCTCCAATTACCACTGATAATCTAAAGGTTAGGCGGTTTTCAGTTCACAATTACAACTACACTGATGAGGACAGGGAAGCTAATGCTCTACAAATTCTGACCCGACCCGATTATTTCAAAACAGTGGGCACACGCCTGCTTTCAGGTAGAGATTTTCAGAAAACGGATACCAGAAACTCTGAAAAAGTCGCAATCATCAGTGCAGATTTGATGAGCAGATATTATGATGGAAAGAATCCCGTGGGAGAATATCTGACTTATCAGGAAAATGAGCTGAAAATCATTGGCGTCGCTGAGACTGTGCAAGACAGGCCGTTCTTTATTCCATGGGGAGATTATGCAATCTACCTTCCATTCAATCAGTGGGATATAGACCGAAAATCAACAAGCTACATGGTCCACGCAAGTGGTGAAGTCGACAGACTTAGTTCCATACTTGAGAAAAAGATAAAAGCCCATGATCCAAAAGCTCAGTTATCCATCAAAACATTTGAAGAGAACTTCGAGCTCGCCACATCGGCTTACCGAATTCCAATGGTAGTGACACTCTTTTTTGCAGGCATTGCACTTCTATTAAGTGGAATGGGACTATTCGCTCTGATAACTTCCATCATCGAAGAGCGAACTCGCGAATTCGGTATCCGAATGGCGATAGGGCTTCCTAAATCATCGATTTTCGAACTGATTGTGAAACGCTGTCTTCAACTTATCATCCCAGGTCTTCTCATCGGTCTATTAGTTTCAGCTGCTATTTCCTGGAAAATTAACCCCTTGCTAAAAGAGATTAACACACTAAACCCAATCATCTTCGTAGCAGTGCTGTTCTTCATCATTTCCATTTGCGCAGTTGCCTCCTTGCTACCTGCAAACCGTGCCACGCGTATTTCGCCAATCGAAACGCTACGCTACGAATAAGCATGTGAAGAGCATGGGTTGCTAGAAAATCTTTATTGTTGACAGACTACAACAACACGCTCCTATTGTAGCCCATCTACAATATGAAAAAGATTAGAAAAGAACTCCTCCAGGGAACACTGGATCTGCTGATCCTTAAAGTTCTTGCGACTGATAAGCTGCATGGGTGGGATATCTCCAAACGCATCCAGATCGTGTCTAGTGAGCGGCTCATCCTCAAACAAGGCTCTCTCTACCCTGCTCTTCATCGACTGGAAAACCGCGGCTGGATAGAAGCCGAATGGGGAGTATCAGAAGCCGGACGCAGTGCTAAATTTTATTCTCTGACTGACAAAGGACGTCTGCAGCTCCAGGAGGAAAAACAAGATTGGACCAGTTTTATCGAAGCCATGGAAGCCGTCTTGAGTCTCAAAGAGTTTATTTAATGAGTATCCGGTACCGCCATTTTGCCATGAGGCTGAAATCGATTTTCCGTCCAAATCAAAAGGAGGAGGAATTAAAAAAAGAGATCGAATTTCACCTTGCTCAGAGCATCGACGAAAATATTCGCAACGGCATGTCAAAACGACAAGCCGAGAAAGAAGCACTTCAAGATTTTGGAATTCCCGAGAGTCACAAAGAAGAGTGTCGGGACAGTTGGAAAATAATTCTCATTACCGATATGATACGCGACCTCAAACTAAGTTGGAGACAACTCATGAAGAGTAAGGGCTTTTTCCTTACTTCAATCCTCACACTAGGGATTGGCATTGGAGCCTGCACTGTGATGTTCAACATTGTGAACACTGTGTTGCTTAAACCCCTTCCCTTCGAGGATCCAAACCAACTGGTATGGATTCAAAATAGTCTCGGTAGAGGTCTATCTTCACAAACAACAAAAGCAGATTTCTTCGTCGATTGGATGGAGCAAAACGAAGGATTTGAATCCATGGGAGGATACGATGCATTTTTTGACTACACCGGAACTATCCTATCCGACGAACAGGGCCTTAACAAAGAGCGCATTCAAGTAGTTCCGATAACTGAAACCTTTTTCTCAACTTTAGGAGTGAGGCCAGCTATCGGGCAAGACTTCAAACCTGAACATTTCCTTTCATTTGATTCAAGAGTCGTCATTCTGACTCATGATTATTGGCAAAAACGATTCGATGGTGACTCTTCCGTCATCGGCCAAACGATCTGGATCAACGACGAACCGAATACAATTACCGGAGTGATGCCAAAGTCCTTCGATTTCGATTCCGTATTCATTCCTGGAACCGACATCGCGATGTTTTATCCCCTTCCCTTGATTGATCAATTATTCAGACAGGGAAACACACTTGCAGTTGTTGGAAGGTTAAAACAAGACGCGTCCCTTGAGGCAGCCACAGCCAATCTCAAAGCGATTACCGAGAGAACAAAAGAACTCCAAAATTGGAATCACCAAGCGAATACCTCAATGTTGAATGATAGAATAAGAGGTCCTTTCAAACAACCCTTCTGGATTTTGGTAGGGGCGGTGTTCTGCGTTATGGCCATCGCCTGTATTAACATCGCAAATCTCCTCGTCGCACGATCAATAGGGAGAGGCCGAGAATTCGCGATTCGTTCAGCTCTCGGTGCCAACCGAAATCGTCTCATCCGACAAACTTTGGTAGAAAGTTCATTACTGGCTGCGATCGGAATGGTTATGGGAGTGATTCTAGCCTACGGAGCAATGCACTGGGTCAAAGGTGTTTCCGCCTTCAACATTCCTCTGCTACAAACCATTGAAATGGACCTCGCCGTTCTCTTTTTCGTCTTGGCGATGACTGGGGTCTGCTCAATCGCCTGCGGCATACTCCCAGCGCTTCACGTATCTAAGGCTCGCCCCGGCTCCGTCTTAAGCTCAGAAACCCAGAAAGGGAGTTCTGGAAAGCGGTCCTCTAAAGTTCGCAACACCTTGGTGATACTGGAAGTTGGACTATCTTGTTTGTTGATGATCGGAGCTGGTCTCCTCATTCGGAGTTTCTCCAACCTAATAAACCAGGACCTCGGATTTGAACCTGATAACGCCATCTCTTGGCGGGTTGATGATGGGCGAAGTTTTGAAACTGGAGAAGCACGCGCACAATTCTACGATCAACTCACCGAAAACATTCAGAACATACCAGGAGTGAACTCAGCTGGCTATACCGACACTCTACCTCTTGGAAGAAACCGAACATGGTTAGTCAGAACCAAAGACGCCATTCCGGGTGACGAAGATGGGCGAAGAGGAAGATCAAATGTCTTCCCCCGGTTAGTCAGCAAGGACTATCTAGAAACGATGAACATATCTCTTCTATCCGGAAGGTATTTCGACTCATTCGACAATGAGAACACCGAAGTTGTTGTCGTCATCAACGAACGCTTGGCGAATCGGCTCTGGAAGGATCAACAAGCGATCGGTAAAGTCATCCAACTCGGTAACACCGATCTCAAAGTAATCGGGGTTGTGGAAAACGTGAAACATGGTTCTTTGGACAAAGGTGGTACACCTGAAATGTATCTCCTTACCCGACAAGGCTGGAGGCCTTCCGCTACGGACATCGTAGTAAGGTCAGATCTAGAAAAGTCGGCACTAATCGCTTCGGTCAAACAGACCATCCACGCATATAGCAAAACCATGCCTGCAGATGACTTCACAGAAATTGAAGCATTGGTGAGCAAATCATTAGCCCCCAAACGGCTAATCATGAACATTCTCGGAATGTTTTCGGTAGTGGCGCTTTTTTTGGCTGCGGTCGGTCTTTTCGGGGTGATTTCGTTTTCGGTCAAACAACGCACCAAAGAAATCGGAATTCGCATCGCTCTTGGAGCTACCAGGAAAAGAATCACATCCATGATCCTATCGGAAGGTACTATTCTCTCCTGTATTGGAATTGCCCTGGGTCTCTTCTCAGCGTTTCTATTCTCCAAACTTTTGGAAAAACTGGTCTACGGCATAGCAGCAAACGACCTGAGTAACTACGCGATCAACAGTGCGTTGGTACTTTCAATTGGTATTGTGGCTACCCTCATACCCGCCATCCAAGCTCTCAGAAACGATCCAATGTCCGCTCTGAGATACGAATAAGGAGCAGTAATCTGCCCTAAAGGATAGAGAGTAATCTACCCTCTACTTTCCCCATCACAATTGGCTTCGCCTTAATCCAATATGATTCAGCCAGAAAATAGGTTGACATCCTACATAGTCTTAGAAATGTATAGGTAGACATTCTACCTAAATATGAAAAAGAAACCCAAAGATTTACTCCAAGGAACCCTCGATTTGCTCATTCTTCGCATCCTCTCAGCTGGTCCAAGACACGGCTATGGAATCGCAAGGC
>JAKSBQ010000392.1 GCA_022361075.1 Opitutales bacterium
CAAATCGAAGCTCCACAACTGGATGGTGCTCAACCAGGACTATGTTCCACTTCCGATTTCGGATTTTAACCCATTCCTGAAACGATAATCAGACTCTCAATTTACACGCTAAAAAAGGCCGGATTCACTTCCGGCCTTTTGTGTTTCCGATCGGCGTTACCGAAAAACAAATGAAACAAGGAAAACGATCCTTAGAAAAACCTTGTAACTTAGTTCTTTTATCTCTAACAAGTAGGTAATTCCCACCTGACACTGCTACAGAAGATGCCTTCCTCCAACGACTTAAGTCACGATTCCAGGTCTGCCACCTGGCTATCCGAAATGAAAGAGCATGCCCATGAGGTAACGCCATGGCTTGAATCCAATCCGGATCCTTACGAAAGCTCTGATGGAAATTGGCCACCAAAAGCCTACCGCAGTGCAGTCGCCTGGCTCAATTGGGAGAGTGACGAATTATTCCACTCCGAAGCCCGATCGCGATTTGCAGAGTTCATTCATCGACTGTTAGATCCTTCTCTATCTTTTGGCGTCGAAAAGCATAGTTCCATTGTAGACAGCCTCAAACGCTATGTTGCGACGACGGAGGACAACAATCCAAAACCTGGAAATGCCTCCCACTTCTACAATGAATTTTGCGAAAAATTCCTTGCTCAGGGTAGAAAACCTAAGGGAGTTAAACCTGACGATAAAGGCTGGGATCAACTGGTTTCGTTCGTACAGATTCATACTCCAATCCAACCAGAAAACGTAAGAATCAATGGGATTCGCGGAGCATTCGATAGAGATTTACATATGGAAGACTATCTTGAATGGTACTTTCAAGAGAATCCAAGGTCACCCGAAATAGTATGGCTGACTCTATACAGTGAGCTTCAAAACTTCATTAAAAACGGCGATGCGCGCGAAGCGCTATCTAGAGTAGGAGTTGAGTGTTATCCAGATTTACCTTCAGGGAACAAAGAAGTATTCCTGCTCCGCGTTGATTCAAATTCGATATGGGAGCATTTGAGAGTTCCAACAATCGCAGATTCTTTTTTCTACTATCTATGGGGCTCTTCCCAAGAGGATGAAAACGGAAGAACCCGCCATACGGAACGAGGACGGGATTTCGGTGTGCCAGAGTTAGTCATAAGGTCTGAACACCTCGTGAATTTGATTGGATCCTCTAAAATTGAGCTGCAATACCTGGATCTACGTAGCGATCAGCTTAAAATATCGCTCGAACACATCAAAGAAAGATGGGAAGAAGAGATCAAACCTGAGATATTAAAATAGTTGTCCTCTTTCTTTTCCCTATGTATGTTGAACTGTTTAGTTAGAAAAAAATGAGTAAAACAACGTGGAATCCGTATTCTCAGGCCTTTGAACACCTGAAAAAGCTTTCGGAGGAGGAGTTAAAAGAGTATGTTTTCCTTAGACTTACCGGTCGCGAAGCCGAACCAGAATACAACTGGTCTCGCAATCAGGAATTACCAGAGTCCTTTTTGATTTGGTCTTATAACGCAGACGACCCGTCTTTCAAAAGGCTTTTCCGGAAGTGCATCGCAGAAATGCTGGAAGCACATGCTTCAAAGATTATTCAATCTGACGACCGAAATGAAAATATGCTCTTTGAAGAAAGCATATTTTCTCGGCTACTTCATTTGTCCTACACTCTTGAAATCCCCGACGCTCTGCAATTATTAAAGGAATTATTGATCGACAACGGAAAGCTGAATAGAGGAAATGCTTATCGGCTGTTTAGAGCCCAACCGATCCCATGGGACGACAGTTTATTGCATCAGTCTTTGGCAGCATTGAGCAGGCTTGACGCAAAAGCGAAACATCCAACAGCGGATTATCAATTCTGGAAAGAAATTTTCGAAGGTAGGTTAGAGGAAGAATGGAATCTGCCAAAGGACTTACGCCTTATCGGGTTACAGTCATATGCCCGTCTTAATTGGAGCGGAGCAATAGCAGAAGGGATGCCTTGGATTATTAGCGGAGTCTTCATACCAAGCATAACAAAAGGCTACAATCATGAAAAACTGACTCGAAAACTAGCCTTACTGCTACAGTTTTTCATTGAAGAATCAAAAATACAGGAAGCAGATCAATTAGGTGGACACAGAAAAGCCACTCTTCTTGAAAACCCGCAAAGACTCGTCGAAGCTTTTCGCAATACTGCAGGAAATCGAAAGCTTTTACGGCTTTTGAGAGATGCACTTCAATTGCTAAGCAATTCGAGGAAACTTTTTGGAAATAATTCTGAAACACAGCATGAGTGGAGTAACGATTTCATTCCAGCAATCCTATCAACTATAGTTCAACCGGGAGGGTCAGTCTTAGAGCGAATAAAGATGAGAAGACTTTCTGAAGTCGATCCACTGAAAAGACTAGCACTCCTGCGCAGAATAAATAAACTAAGCGAATCTGAAGCGGTGAGTGAGCCGTTTACATCTGCGAAAGCAGCACAGTTTGCACTGGATCAAGATCGTCTCGATCTTCCTAAACCAAGTTCCAATTACTGATGAGAACAATTACTTTCTATTCCTACAAGGGCGGAGTCGGGCGAACTATGTCTCTTGCAAACGTCGCTTGGCGTCTCGCGCAAAAAGGAAAACGTGTTGGTTTGGTGGACCTCGATCTTGAAGCCCCAGGACTGTCGTTGATGGACGATTTTACTCCAACCAAGAAGAATAAACCAAGCGGCCTTCATGGCTTCCTAAATCGCTCTGAACAAGAAAGCGCGAGGGATCAAGAATCGATTAGCAAAGGTCCCAAAAACATACAATTCGTTGAAAATGACAAATTACTGGAGTTTGGTAGAGACATTTCGATTGGTCCTTACTGCCACTGGGTAGAAGATGAAACCTTTAAATCTCCGGGAATTATCGTCTGCCTTCCTGTTGGGAAAGAATCCGTTGACCTGGAATCTTTCATTGGATCTGAAAATGAGAACAAAATTTTGGCAGTCAGAGATGAATTCGAAACCATAGGATGCGAATATCTCTTGATCGATTCTCGAACCGGCATAACGGCTACCTCCCGCATAGCCAACATCCTGTACCCTGACCAGGTGATTATGGTCTTCGGGCTGAATCGTCAAAATATACTGGGAACTTTCAGTGCACTGCGCGAATTTAAAGGTAGCATCGACTGTGTAAAAGAAGCTGAGGGTATTACTAACGATTCATTCGAGCCCGCTTCGGGTGACTTGGATAGCAATTTCTTTTATCTTTTACCATCGCTCGTTCCGTATGGAGAAGAAGCATTAAAACAAAAAGCTTTCAAAGAAACTAGTAAGTTGCTGACAAAAAACAAATTAGAAAAAAGCCACCTACTTACCGACCTCAGCCTGCCCTATCACCCTCAGGTCGCCATAGAAGACAGACCAATGCTCGTAGAGGGCATTTCAAACTTTTTATCTGAACGCTATGATCAACTAACTGACTGGATAATTACTCAAAACAAAGAAGATCCTCTTACAAGAATCGTTAAGGCGAATGCTCTGGTCGCAGATGAAAAACCACTTGAGGCTCTTCAGTTGATTGGTGCTCTTTACGAACGACCACCTTTCGAGGACAACCTCAATTTTCTGAAACTTTATGCAAACGCGTGCGTTGAGGCAGGATTTACAGTAGAGGCTGATGCACCTTTGCTCCGGGCAATGGAGATCGAACGGCAGGAAGATCAAAAAAACGGGGGAAAAGGATTACCCAAACTCGAGACAGTGTTGCTACTCAATAGCCGCAACAAAAAGAGCAAACATGAACGCTCTTTGCGTCTCCCTATATTATTAAAGGCCAAAAATGATGGATTCAGGGAGGATGAGGATCCATCCTCAATAAATAGTCTTTATGGAGAGATAAAATCTGCACTTGAGGAAGATCCAATCGATATTCCTACTTTAATCGAATATCATTCTGAGGTAGCCCAAAACAAGCCAGAATACGCAGCTTATGCAGCTTCTTTCATTGCAAATTTCTACATCGCTCACGGAGAAATCGATGGAGCATACGAAGTTTTCCAAAAAACAGCAGAGCAAGTTAAAACGCATCTCAACAACGGCATAGCGAGTCCGAAGGATCTAGCTTTTGTTTACGAACAATGGGCCGTTATCGCAGAAATGTTTAGACACTATGACTTGGCTGACCAAAAGCTCTCAGAGGCGGCTCAACTTCATGACACTGCTGCAAAAATGCAGTGTTATCTGAAACGTGCACAGCTATTTAGAAAAAAAGCCGAAATCCAACAATTTTCGAGCGAAAATAATGAATCTGCTCAATTTGCAGAAATCGAATATTTGGAATCGATTTTGAGCAGTTACTCGGAGGAAAAAGAAAACATCGCGACTATCATCAACCGGCTCGCTCAACTTTACGAGTCTACGGAACGATTGGAACGAGCGCTTGAACTGCGCCGAACATTGCTGAGGTTGGAACCCTGGAACCGACGTGATGGCATTCTCAGAGTCTGGAAACTCATTAAAGACCTTAACTA
>JAKSBQ010000023.1 GCA_022361075.1 Opitutales bacterium
GGGCCGGCAAAGGCCCAAATCATGTCCAGGAAAAATGATCCCGCAAATGGGAATTTTTATGATTTATGTTTCAGCAAGCGACCTGCTATTGAGCTATACGATTGTTTGAAGGATCCTGACCAAGTGAACAACCTCGCCGGAGATCCGGACTATGCCGAGATTGTTGCCGCGCTTCGAGGGCAATTGGAGAATTACTTGACGAACACTGGCGACCCTCGTTTCACGAACAGCCCGGTAAAATTCGACGAGTACACCTACCACGGCAGGTACTGATTGAAATAAAAAGCTCACGCGGAGATGCTGAGAACGCAGAGATTTTATTCTGAGACGGGTAAAATGGAAAGCCCTGATCTCACGAAATACAAGGAATGGTTCTGAAGCATGCTTTGCTAAGCAGTCTTTTCTAAACTCACTGCGTCTCCGCGTCGCTGCGTGAGCTCCCTACCTCAGTCCAGGCAAATTCGTGAAATTGGTGATTTCTTCGCAACGAAATCGATCACACCGGTGGATCGTTTATTTTGATATGAGAAAGCTTGTTTTTGCGGTTTTACCGCTTTTATGGATCCATTTATCAATGAGTGCTGCAGAGGAATACAACGAACTTACTGATTTTGAAAAATACGTGATCCAGAAGAAAGGCACCGAGCGGCCTTGGACAGGCGACTTACTGAAAAACAAAGAAAAAGGCACCTACATTTGTGCCCAATGCAACGCTCCACTCTACAGGAGTGAAGATAAATTTGATTCCCGCTGTGGGTGGCCGAGTTTCGATGACGAAATAGAGGGTGCCGTAAGGCGTGTACCCGATCGCGATGGCAGACGCACCGAAATCATATGCGCAAACTGCGGCGGACACCTGGGGCACGTGTTTATCGGCGAAGGATTTACTCACAAAAACACCCGCCACTGTGTGAATTCGGTCTCGATGAATTTTGTAAAGGCCGGAGAGGAATTGCCGGAAAAGATCGTCATTGAAGAGTAAATAGAACCACGAAAGGCACTGAATTTTGAGGATCGCATATATCACCTGAAGGAGCTGATTGAGCTCAAGCTGATGTTAGAGGGATGAATCCTGTGAGGATGTTTTTAAAAAACCACTGACCGCCAGGGTGACTGGATCTCCGGTAACGCCAAGTTGTTTGTTCACCGCTTCATGTGTGTAGGTGGGGAAACCTGAGACGGTTACGGAGCCACCATGTTCTTCGATTGCGTTAGCAAAATGTTGCGCGCACTCCAGTCGTTGATCGTGGGAAATTCCAGCTGCTCCAGAAGAGCAAATCAAGAGAAACGCCGGAACATGCTCACGAGTCCCGAGATAAGTGATCGGTGAAGCCGCCACCCAACCGCCCTTTTCGTTCCCAAAAATGTCTGAGAAGGTTTTTCCGAGACCAAAAGGTCTCAACGACTCGTAATACGGGATGTCGTAAACTTGAGTGTCGTTCGCGATGACTGCTCTGATCGACTCTGGCACTACCCCACTTGCTTTCAGCATGTCCGTGTTCAGAGCAACAAAGCTGACCAGGTGAGATCCTGCGGAATGTCCCATCAAAATCAGATGATTCGGATCACCCCCGTGTTTCGAAACATGCTCCTGAGTCCATGCGAGTGCTCTTGTGACATCCTTGGCGTGGCCGGGAAACTCAACCTCGGGAGTCAGTCTGTAGTTTACTGAGAGAAATACGTATCCCCGCTCGAGAAAATACTTCGCCTTCTCATGAACCCGGGATTTGTCGCCGATCTTCCAACCCCCTCCATGGACGTAGACACAAACTGGAGCGCCCTCTCTCCCTTTCACCGAATAAATGTCCAATTTGAGGCGAACGTTGCTTTTGCTGATCTCCGGTGCGTAGGAAACATCCTTTTTCACACGAGCCCCATCAGGCAGTCGAGGCTTGCTCTCTCGAAATCTGAAAAACACCTGAGCTTCTTCACGGCTGATCACGCCATCTTTGTCGGTGTCGATTCGGTCAAATTGCTCGAAGTTCGGAAGCTCCGATTTGCTCAATGCCCCATCCCGATTCCTGTCCCATTTCTGAAAGGAGCCAGTGGCTTCCTGTGCAAACCAAAAATTCGCAACCAGGATAAACCCGATTGCGAACTTCAGATTAGAATTAGTCTTTATCAGCTCAGTGCGGGCCAACATACTTATGAGAACGAAATTTCATCGCGAGAAGTTACACGGAACGCACCTGAGAAAAGCATCAATTAAGCGCCGTCGTCGTCATGGACACGAACATCTACGTCGGGAGCGATTATCTCATCACGAACGATCACTCTGATATCGTTCTTATTAAGATGCGCGTAGCGGTCAGAAACCCAATCTGGCAGATGGGAAAGCTCATCTGCATCTTCGCTTACCAAGCCCTTGTAAAGCGTCTCACCTTCACCGTCGACCACAACGATGAAGCTCTTTCCCTCCTCTTCGGAAGGATCGATGATCAGAGTGCCCTCATCCGCTGAAACCACCTTGCGTGCATTGCCTGAATGAACGATGGAGATGCGGGAATCCCCGTCGTCATCGCTGATTTTCTCGATGTGGTACTGAGCCTTTGCCAACGCCGATCGAACATGCTCCTCTATTTCCTCGGCCTCTGGCACATGAGACATCAACTCGTGCTCTTCAGCCATACGTTCCAAACGCTCACCGAGGAGTTCCATTTTCTCTCCGAAACCTTCGAATTTCTCCTCAAAGTCGAATTTCCACTCAGTGGTTCGCTTATCCGCTCTTGAGCCCATCACCATCTCGACTTCAGTTTCCTTACCCTTGCGCAGGACTTTAAAAACCACCTTATCTCCTGGCTCATTCATATAGATGAGAGTCGTAAAGTGCGATACGCTTGTGAGCAACTGCCCGTTCATCTCGATCATGATATCGTATTTCTTGAGTCCATACTCTTCAGCTGCACTACCTTTAACAACCGATTCGATGCTGAGTCCCACTCCTCTTGGCAGTCCGAGTTGGGCTGCAGTTGTCTTGGAAACGGATGAAGTGACCACACCGACAAACGGTTTTGCGGGTGGCGCGGGTGGTTCTGGCGGCTCAGGTGGATGCCCCCTATCCGCAAACGTGAAGTTTGCAGCGATCAGGCCCATGAGACCTACGAGTTTGATTGGTGTTAATTTCATAATAATTCTATTTTCGATTTTAAATAACGTGGTAGGAAAAATTGACGATCTCTTCACGGGGAACCTGAACGCGAATCACACTGCCATCCTCCCGATTGATCATGTCGACTGTGTCGAGGTATTCATATTTGAACTCCCGCACGACCTTATCGTCGTCGATTCTGCGCCAACCCTTGTCTTTGACCTCCATCAACTGATTTCTTGATCCGATGGCTTCGTATTCCATAGGTTGGGGTCTGGTCCGCGCGATTTTCTGCGATTTTGGGCCAAACTGGACGGGACTTACACTGGCCGTGACACCTTGGGTTTCGGGTTCAGTAACAGATTCGTTTCCAAAATAAAAACTAAACGCGAGCAGAAGTACAGCCGCCATCCCAAGACCACCGATCCAGGTGTGTTTCAAAAAGTGCTTACGACGTTCGCGCTTCAACTCGTGGTCTTCTTTGAGAAAAAACTCTTCAAGCACCTCACGGTTGCTTTCCCATGGGGGTGTGGAGGGTTTTAGCTTTTCCCTGAGGAGTGATTCAAACTCCGAATCCTCTTGTATGGGTGTTTTCATATCGCTTGCAGATTGACTAGGGATTTCAGTTGAGTGAGGGCATAACGGTAACGGGATGCCGCAGTGTTGGCCGAGACTCGGGTGATTTCTCCGATGGCTTGAAAGGTTTGCTC
This sequence comes from Opitutales bacterium, assembly GCA_022361075.1. GTDB lineage: Bacteria > Verrucomicrobiota > Verrucomicrobiia > Opitutales > JAFGAQ01 > JAKSBQ01. The sequence goes on from JAKSBQ010000023.1 coordinate 3,799, forward strand.
TCCCCATATTTTCAGAAGAACGACCTCTTTTTGTTCCTCTGGGAGCTCAGATAAAGCTTCGATCAGGTGTTGACTGACTTCATCCTTCTCGATTTTGGAGACAAACCAATCCCCGCCCTGGATTACCTTTTCGGTCTCAGCTGATTTGTCTTCTCTCGCCTGGCGGCGTTTTTGCTGGCGGTAAAGATCGATTGCGCGGCATTTGATGGATACAAAAAAGTCTCTGATTGGTGGAACGAAGCGAAGTTTCTCCTTTTTGCAGCGCTTGATCACCTGGATGAGGGCCTCCTGGTAGACATCCTGCGCATCAGCGTGAGTTTGGGTTTGCTGTCTGGCATAAAGGAACAAACGTGCACCGTGCACTTCTATCCATTTCTCCAGCTCGCTCATCGGGTAATCTTCGTTGATCTCAGTCATTCAGAATATTCACCTCCTATTACGTTACTATAATCCCGAATTGTTTAAGAAAATTCATTTTATTGTAAGAGCCTGAGAAAACTGGAGACTAGAGACACAAGGAGTATCAAACTTATTAGAGCCATTTAAAAGTGATTTTCAAAGTTTCAACCCCACTTCTTTCGACTCCAGAAACCCGATTCTTCAAAAGTAGGATTGACCCGGCACGATCTATCCAAATTTTATAGCTCTACTTATCTGGATTCAGGCACACTATCCCATGTATATTCTACTTACTTTCATTTTATCGATGTTGATTTGGGTGATTTTCTCCGGCTTACTGGATGCATTTCACCTAACTCTCGGTGTCGTTTCCTCGATTCTAGTGAGCGTCTTCTCAAGTCGGATCTTGTTTCCGAATCATACGAGTAGCATGGGCAGTCTTGCTGCACAGAGCCTGCGCTTCATCCCCTACTTCATCTGGCTGATGAAGGAAATCATCGTATCTAACTTTCACGTATTATATCTCGCCCTATTTCCAGGGGCGATGAAACATGTGCAGCCTAGCATCGTGAAATTCAAGTTAGGTCTAAAATCTGAAAGTGCACGCTACCTGTTGGCAAACTCCATCACACTCACACCTGGGACGGTCAGCGTTCAAATCAAAGGAGATGAACTTTGGGTTCATTCGATCAGCCAAAAAACGACTGAATCACTCGAAGGCGACATGGAGAAGCGTGTTGCACGGGTATTCGGAGAAAGCCTAACAAACTCTTAAAAATCATGAGTGCATTTATAAATCTAACAGGAGTCATTCTTCTGATTATGATGCTACCGTTAATTTACCGTGTTCTCGTCGGTCCAACGGCAGTAGATCGCATCGTAGCCACCAATATGATTGGGACGAAAACCACAGTTGTATTGTTGTTTATTGGAAGCATCTATGAGCGATTAGAAATGTTCGTAGACTTCGCGCTCACCTATGCACTACTAAACTTTATAGGTTCATTAACGATCTCCTGGTATTTCCAGAGAAAGCGGGCACAAGAAAACCCTGGGGAAGCAGTTTCAGCATCAATTGAGGAGGTGCAGTCATGATCATTGAAATCATATCCATCACCATGATTATTAGCGGATTATTTTTCTTTTTGGGAGCCGTAGCAGGTATAATCCGTTTCCCTGATTTCTATACGCGTATGCATGCCGCTGGCAAAGGAGACACCCTATCCACTGTCCTGGTCATTGGCGGAATCGCCTTGTATTACATGGAAACTCACCATTGGGAATGGTCTGCAATACTGGTAGCACTTAAGTTGCTCGCTATCATCATTTTTATATTCATTTCAAGCCCCACCAGTACTCATATTTTGATGAAGGCTGGTTTCGATGCTGGCATTAAGCCAAAACTGAAAGAAAACAGCGAAAACAATACAACATCTGAAGAATCATGATTTGGTCATACGACGCGATTTTACTCATTCTTATCGTCATTACTGCGATTGTGAGTCTTTCCATCAAAGACTTGATCAGTGCAACCATTACGCTCGGCGTATTCAGCTTCTTGCTTTGTTTACTTTGGGCGGAAATGGGTGCGGTTGATGTTGCTTTTACGGAAGCGGCAGTGGGAGCTGGTGTTAGTACGGTCTTCTTAGTTGCTACCATTTATAACACGACCCGTAAGAGTTCTGACTAATGAAAGTATTTCAGACTATAATTGCTGTTGTTCTCGGTGCATTATTGATCTATGCCGAAGCCGATTTTCCGGCTTGGGCGTCCTCGAAGTCTCCAGCGAATGCGGGTGAATTATCCCAATATTACATCAAGAACATCTATGACGAAACCTTGGTGCCTAATATGGTTACTGCAGTTTTAGCAGATTATCGCGGCTATGACACCTTGTTTGAAACCGTCGTAGTATTTACTGCAGGATTGGCGATTTTTGCTATTTTAGGGACTGGTGTCATGCGTGAGAAAAAAACTGCCGTCCCTGCACCAAAGCGAATCTACTCAGAACCTCCATTCGATCTGATTGTTAGAATTTCCACACGGATGCTGGTGCCCGTAATACAGTTATTCGCACTCTATGTGCTTGCTCATGGTCACCACAGTCCTGGGGGCGGATTTCAGGGCGGGGTGATACTTGCTGCGAGTTTCATCATGCTTGAGTTATCAAGCGATCTCCGCGCTGAAGCCGCAAAACTCACCCATCGCATGAGTATCTGGTTGGGTATCATTGGAATTGTTATCTATGCCGGATGGGGCACTTTATCGCTATTCTTCGGCGGGCATTTTCTCGACTACGACATGCTGCAGGCACTGTTTCCACTAGATCCATTAATGGCACGTTCTCATTCGATGCTCATTGTAGAGGTTGGTGTCGCTTTTACGGTATCGTCCATTATGTTGCTCATCTTCCGCCAACTGGTTTCAGGAGGCTATTCAATCCCAGACAAACAAGCCTGATTCTTTCGACCAATGGATTTACAAACTTTACTCGTCAGTAAGCTCAATTACTGGATCTTCGTCATTTTGATGATTGTGGGAATTTGGGCAATCATGAGCAAAAACAACCTCATCAAAAAGATAATGGGTCTGGCAATTTTTCAGGCTGCAGTAATCTTATTTTATGTCTCACTTGCAAGTAAGGAGCACGGTACTGATATACCCATCTATCCACATGATTTGATTCATCCGGAACACCATGGAGAAGTGGATCATCATGTGGAAGAAGACTCTGCAAAAGCACATGGCGCTTACGAAAAACATGAGACAGCGCACCACGAAGAAGAACATGTGAAACACTCAGATGATCATGACGCTCATGCGGAAAAAGATGCTCATCACGACACACATGGAGATCATCAGGAAGCAGCTCACGGCGTTGCTCATCATGATGCCCATGCTCCCATCGCTGATTCCATCAATGCGGATGATTTCAACAATCCTCTTCCCCACGTTCTCATGCTGACTGCAATTGTTGTAGGTGTCGCAACTTTAGGGGTCGGGCTGTCGCTTATTCAACGCGTTTACCGAATCTATGGCAGCATTGAAGAAAATGAGATTTTGGAAGCGATTCAAAACGCTTCAGACGACGGTCTTACTCTCCAGCCGGAAGAGGAAGCAGCGGCACAACAGGAATAAGGAACTATAAGACATGCTTCAACACGCTCCTGTCATCCATTTATTAGCCCCTTTCTATGCAGCGATTATTATTTGTATCGCTGGCATGTGGCGAAAAGAAACGGCTTACCCGATAGCAGTTACTGCGCTTTCACTTTCATTGCTTAGTGCCGTTGCAACACTCATTAAGGTTGGAATTGCTGGCCCGGTTATCTACGCAATGGGAGGTTGGTCTGCTCCATTTGGAATCCATTTCCATATAGACGCGCTAAGCGCTCTTATGGCAGTGCTCATCCAGGTTGTAGCGCTGCTGACAGCAATCCATTCACGACATCCAATACACTCGAGTATCGGAGAGAAGAGTTACCTATACTATCCTCTCTTTCTATTATTTGTAACAGGCGTAACTGGAATCTGCCAAACTGCGGACGCTTTCAACCTTTACGTTCTCATTGAAGTATCTGCGCTGACAAGCTACGCGCTCATTGCGATGGGCGAAAAACGCTCGGTTCATGCGAGTTTCAACTACCTGCTCGTGGGCAGTCTGGGAGCAACCCTATACCTGCTGGGTGTCGGCTACCTTTACTTGAAGACAGGGACCCTAAACATGCAGGATCTCAACTTCATCATGACAACGAGGGAGCTATTCTCTACACCCACCATTCAAGTGGCCTTAATTCTATTGATGGTGGGATTATGGATCAAAATGGCTCAATTTCCGTTCCATGGTTGGCTTCCTAACGCCTATACATGGGCACCATCACCAAGTGCTGCCTTGATGGGTCCGCTGATGACCAAGGTTATGGTCTATGTGATGATCCGCTTCATGATTTCGGTATATGGACTGGATGCAATTGTCGATTCAATGTGGACCACATGGGTGCCTTACCTTGCGATTGCCGGTATCGTTTATGGATCCCTCATGGCGCTTTCCCAGCATTACCTGCGACGCATGGTGACTTACATCATTGTCGCAGAGATTGGATACATGGTTGGAGCTGCATGGCTTGCTACCGAACTATCCATCACCGCTGCTTTTTATCACGTGATCTCAGATGCGCTCATGACATTGGCTTTGTTCCTGTGCATTGCCGCAATGAGAGTCCGCCACGATATACGCTCCATTCATGACATGGAGAACATTTTCAAAAAGATGCCCATCACGATGGTGGCATTCAGTATTGTTGCACTTTCGTTAGTTGGCATACCTCCGACATCAGGTTTCATTAGCAAATGGTATTTAATTAGCGCAGGTATCGATGCAGGTCACTGGCCTTATATCATTGCACTTCTACTCGCTAGTTTCGCAAATGCAGTCATCTTCTTCCGCATATTTGAGATTGGTGTATTCGGAAAAAAACCTGCTGAGGGACATCACCACGAAGAGTCTCACGACAAAAAATATCTTTCTGAAGCGCCCTTCAGCATGCTCATCCCATGTCTGGTTATCAGTGCCTCCATCATTTTACTGGGGATTTTCAATCAGCCTTTTATCGAAATGATCAGCACTACGATTAGCAGCATAAGTGGAGGGGAGGTTCTGCAGTAATGGAAAACATGCAAAGTAACCTTCCATTAATCGCCTGTCTGATCTCTCTAGGGGCAGTTCTTCCGATTTGTCTATTTGGAGAAAAGAGACGAAACCTGCGTGAAGCATCTACGATTCTAGCCGGCATTCTGAAGCTCAGTGTAGTTTGCATGATGGTTCCGCTGATCGCTGGCGGAAAAGTGTTGAATTTTACGTTCATCGAAATCGTTCCAGGCATTGAGCTAGCGTTTAAGGTAGATCGCTTCGGCATCATCTTCGCGCTTGTAGCATCATCACTATGGATCGTGACCTCGATCTATTCGATCGGTTACATGAGGGGCCTGCATGAACACGCGCAAACACGTTTCTACGCCTTTTTTGCTGTTGCACTCTCTACGACTCTGGGTGTGGCCTTTGCAGGCAACCTGCTCACGCTTTACGTGTTTTACGAGTTGCTTTCCATGTCGACATGGCCTCTTGTCACGCACCATCAGGACAAGGAAGCCCGTGAAGGAGGACGCAAATACCTCACTTACCTACTCGGAACATCAGTTGGTTTTTTGCTACCTGCAATGATTTTCTGCTATCTGAAGTCGGGTGGCAATTCACTCGATTTCTCTCAAAACGGGTTTGTAAGTAGCTTCGTCAACGAACCTACTGTCGCAATCGTACTGTTGCTGCTTTTCGTGTTCGGATTCGCTAAAGCTGGCCTAATGCCCTTTCACTCCTGGCTTCCTGGAGCAATGGTGGCTCCAACGCCGGTATCCGCGTTACTTCATGCTGTTGCAGTGGTTAAAGTGGGTGTTTTCTGTATCATCAGAGTTTTTACAGGCGTGTTTGGAATCGAATTCTTGCAGGAACTCGACATTGGACAAATCGTTTCCTACATCGCCGCCTTCACCGTTGTGGTCTCCTCGCTCATCGCACTTAGCCAGGATAACCTGAAACGCCGACTCGCTTTCTCCACAATTGGACAACTTTCCTACATCATACTGGGTATATCCTTACTCAATGTTTATGGAATTACCGGAAGTATGACTCACATCGCAATGCACGCCTTTGGAAAGATCACTCTCTTCTTCTGTGCAGGTGCGATTTTTGAAGCGACCGGGAAGAAATACATCAGTGAGATGGTAGGCATAGGAAAACGCATGCCCATCACCATGATCGCCTTCTTCATCGGAGCAATGAGCGTAATTGGATTACCTTTTGCCGGAGGCTTCTGGAGTAAATTTTACCTCGTATGGGGAACCATAGCGAATGAACAACCCGTTCTACTGATTACGTTCCTGGCGAGTTCTCTTCTGAATGGTGCATACTTCTTCCCAATCGTTTTCAAAGCCTTCTTCTGCAAACCGGAAGAGAGCCTATTCGAGGACAAAATTGAGGAGGCACACCCGGCAGCTGTTATTGCGCTAAGCATCACAGCAATTGGGACTGTTATGCTATTCATTTTCCCGAACCCACTATTCGACCTAGCAAAGGCTGCAGCGACTCAATTCCTTTCCTAGGAGATTACTACGATGACCGACAAAGAAGAATTACAAGAAGTAAAAACTGAAGCTTGGCCGGGTTATAAATTAGGCTTTGGAATCGTGTCTGCCCTACTAACGGTTTATCTGCTGATCATCTTATTCAGTGCTTCACACGGACTTTTTTACGAAGGGGCTCACCACTAATTTATAATTGCGCAGTTATGGGATCTTCAAATCAAACTCCAGCCTCTAAGGGCGTAAAAATATTGCTGGCCGCTCTGTTCATAATCTGTGGAGCTGTCTTTCTTGTGGACTTTCTGTTCATGCTCGAAAGCTTCGACAAGCATGCGATTTATAAATGGGAAAACTGGCCCGGTTTTTACGGAGTATTAGGCTTCGTGTCCTGTTTTTTGTTGGTTTTGGTTTCAAAATTCATCATTGCCCCTCTGATTCAAAGAGAAGAAAATTTCTATGAGTAACATCATACCACCTCAGTTCATTTTACTTATTGGAGCACTGGTTGTCCCATTCCTTAGAGGAAGAATACAGCAGATCATCATGCTGTTGGTACCTTTGCTCACATTTGGCGCGTACCTTCAAATGGAGGAAGGAGTCTATTGGGTGGTCAAATTACTCGATTTCGAACTCACCTTTGGGCGCGCAGATAAGTTGAGCCTCATTTTTGTGAATATCTTCACGCTGGTTTCCTTTATTGCAGCTCTCTATAACATCAAAACAGGTTCCAACCTGGAACACTTTGCAGGTTTACTCTATGCAGGCTGTGCTGTTGGAATGGTGCTAGCGGGTGATCTCATCACACTTTTCATTTTCTGGGAAATGTTAACGGTTGGTGCTGTATTGCTCATCCTTGCCCGTAAATCATCAACTTCAATGGGCGCTGCATTGCGCTATGTATTGGTGCACATTGTTGGGGGATTGATCTTGTTATCAGGGATTGTTTTGCATATCGCAGAATTTGGCAGTATCGAATTTAATCAGATTGGACTCAGCAATCGCTCAAGCTATCTCATTTTTATCGGTTTCGGCCTAAACTGTGCATGGCCACTTCTCCATGCTTGGCTCCCCGATGCTTATCCCGAAGCCACGGTTGGCGGTGTCATCTACATGGCTGCCTTTACGACAAAGGGAGCCATCTATGCCTTAATGCGTGGATTCCCAGGCGAGCCTTCACTCGTCTGGATTGGTGTTGCGATGGCAATCTTCTCACTCTTCTATGCACTTTTAGCGAACGATCTCAGAAGAGTTCTGGCCTATTCCATCATCAATCAGGTGGGATTCATGGTGATCGGTATTGGAATGGGAACCGCATTGGCGCTGAATGGTGCTGCGGCTCATGTCTATTGCCACGTATTGTATAAATCGCTGCTGTTCATGTCCATTGGAGCGGTCATCTTACAGACTGGAGGTAAGTCGAAGATTACTGAACTTGGTGGTTTATTTAAATCGATGCCGATTACAGGCGTATTCTGTCTTATTGGTGCGTTGGCAATTTCGACACCATTATTCAGCGGATTCGTAAGTAAATCCATGCTGGTCTCTGCCGCTGGGAAAGCCCACCTAACGATCGTGTGGCTGGTTCTACTCTACGCCTCAGCTGGCGTTTTCTTATGTGCAGGCTTAAAGGTCCCTTTCTTCACTTTCTTCTCCAAGGACAGAGGTATTCGAGTGAAGGAGGCTCCCGTGAACATGCTCGTAGCGATGGGTATTACGGCCTTGCTTTGTATTGCGGTAGGAATGTTCCCTCACCAGACCATTTATAAGATGCTTCCATTCTCAATGAAGTATGCTTACGAGCCTTACACATTCTCACATATCAATGCTCAAATTTTGCTCTTAACATTTTCGATTCTAGCTTTTGTCCTCATGTTATTATCAGGTTTCTACCCTGCTACAAAAAAAGCCATCCTTTTGGATATAGACTGGGTCTACCGATCTTTGTCTAAGCAATTCTACAAGGTAATGGATAAAGGTTTGAATGGTCTCAATGTTGTCACCGGGAATTTGTTCATTAATGGAATCACCCACGGCGTTTGCAGGTTCGCTTCAAATGGCGCTGCGAAATCCAGTCTTTTGGTGATGAAACCTGTTTGGAAGATGTCTGGATTGAGCAATGAAGACGTCACCATTCAAGAGGCTCAGCTACTGAAAACTTTTGAAAAAGGAACGACTGCAATTGGAATCGGATCAGTACTTGTGCTGATCACTCTCAGTATCCTGACGATAACGGCTATTGTTTAAGCCTCGACAGGAATCTGGCTTTTATTCAAAGCCAGAAGATGCTGCCCCACCGACCGGCAAAGGGCATCGTGATGATATCCACCCTCAAGGAAGGAGATGATTTTACCATCGCAGTGTGTTTTAGCGATTTCTAACGACAATTCAGTCAGCTCGTAAAAGTCCTCGTCCCTCAAACTCATATTTGCCAGCGGATCCATCTGATGCGCATCGAAACCAGCTGATAGAATCAACAAATCCGGAGCAAAGGCCAAAGCAGCAGGTGTTATCTTGTTCTTAATCGCGTAACGATAGTGTTCAACTTCGCTACCAGCAGCTAGTGGAATGTTAATCGTGTGAAATTCGCCGTTGCCCTCCCCCGTCTCGGATTCATGCCCACCTCCGGGAAACAACGGAGACTGATGAATGCTACAGAATAGCACCCTGTCATCTTCATAAAAACTATCCTGGGTGCCATTTCCATGATGCACATCCCAGTCCAAAATCATCACCTTCTGATAACCATATGCGGCCATCGCGTATTTCGCCGCAATTGCCACGTTGTTGAAAAGGCAAAATCCCATCGCATGTTTTTCCACGGCATGATGCCCTGGAGGCCTTACCGCTGCAAACAAGCGGTCATACTCACCTCTATGGAGTAGGTCCACGCTTTGCATCGCCGCCCCAACCCCGTGAAGGGCCGCATCAAACGAACGATCACATACTCGCGTGTCACCATCGTCCAGCAATGCCGATCGTTCGGAACATGCCTTTTCGACGTAATCGATGTAAACGGAGCTATGATTTAACAACAAATGATCCCGCTGAGCTGCCTTAGCTTCCACCCAATCAAACAATCCATCAAACTCCGGACTACGGAGGTGCGCATACAGATGCTCCAACCTTGCATGATTTTCGGGATGTTGGTGTCCGGTGTCGTGTTCCAAAAAGGAATCATGATAGATCAAACCGACTCGGGGCATAGTTTAAGAATGTTAAACAGTCCCAGAAAATCAATAAGAAAGGCAGCCCCGAGGGACTGCCTTTTCAAACTTGGAAGCGCAAAAAAGCGCTGATGGTGACCAGGTTACGCCAATTTCTTAGCAGAATCGATCAATGCAACGAAAGAACTGGATTTGAGAGAGGCTCCTCCGATCAAACCACCGTCGATGTCCTTCTGAGCAAGAAGTTCATCGGCGTTTTCAGGTTTCATGGAACCACCATAAAGCACACGGATTTGCTCACCCTTCTCTTCACCAAACAAAGCATTCAAAAGCTTGCGGATGTAAGCGTGCACCTCCTGAGCCATCTCCGGGGTTGCAGTCTTACCTGTTCCAATTGCCCAAACGGGTTCGTATGCGATCACAACTGATGTTGCATCCTCATCTTTGACATCACGAAGACCTTCAGTGAGCTGAGTCTCAACAACCTTAAGCGTGTCACCCGCTTCACGTTCTTCGATAGTTTCACCCACACAAAGGATTGGCTGAAGGCTATTCTCAAGCGCTACTTTGACCTTCTTATTGATCAACTCATCACTCTCACCAAAGATCGCACGACGCTCGCTGTGACCGAGGATCACCCAATCCACATGCAAGTGACGAAGCATCTCAGCAGAGATTTCACCAGTGTAAGCGCCAGATGCCTCAAAATACATGTTCTGAGCACCGACTCCCACGTTTGAATTAGCCGCTTTATCTGAAGCGGTTGCAACAGAAGTGAACGGAGGGCAAACCACCGCGCTAACGCTGGTATCGTTACCAACAGCAGCTACGATTTCATCAACCAACGCCGCAGTCTCAGCAGCGTTTTTGTTCATCTTCCAGTTTCCTGCGATAAGATATTTTCTCATGGTTTTATTAAATAATTTTGGTTTATTGAGTTCTTATGCCGCTATTGATGTAGGTGACATTTTAGCGGATGACCGAGACGGTCATCCCTACCATAAGCTCCAAATCATTCAGATCATTAGGTAGGGCTGTTCGTCCCCGAACAGCCGGTCGTGATGTTACGTTTTTCAATAGCGACATAATAAGATTTAATTCGAAAAGTAAGAACCAAATTTGATGATCCGAATCTAACTTCTTGCTTCTCTAAAATTTATGCCTGATCCAAAGCCGCTACCCCAGGAAGCACCTTGCCTTCAAGGAACTCAAGACTCGCGCCTCCACCGGTGCTCATAAAAGTCACCTTGTCGGA
>JAKSBQ010000166.1 GCA_022361075.1 Opitutales bacterium
AGGCGCTTGGGACAACAAATTTCCGGAGTCCGATCATGCACCTTTTCTCGCGATCTTCGACGCCTAAACTCCTTTCCATCCACAACACAACATTATCGCTTGCGGTCAAAGGCTACACGCCACCGCAAGCGATTTTGTTTTAATTCTTGATGAATCACGGTCCGTTGTGAATCCGCGGAGGATGATTCTCCCTGATTCAAACACAAAAAAAGGAGAACCCTTTCGAGTTCTCCTTTTATCCATTTAACGAATCTTGTTCTAATACCTTAACGGGTAGGCGCGTCCAGAATTTCGTGGGATCTCAGGATGAGGTCCACGTACTGAGCGCGCTTATAGATGAAGCGATCATCCACGTTATCGGCGGCAAGTTTGCCTTTAAATGCTTTCACAGAACCGTAGTTCTTAGAGTCCATCCACTGAGTCATATCGCCTAGCATTTCTTTAACGATGTCGAAACGGTTGCGGTAAAGCGTGCTGACGATCTGAACCGCACTTGCGCCACTCAGGATGGCCTTAACCGCGTCGCGACCGGTGATCACACCGTTGTTGCTGCAGAGGTCACCTTTCACTTTTCCATGGAGAAGACCCATGTAACGGCAAGCGAGTTTGTTGTCACCTTTGTTACTCAGATTGAGCGGGATGGTGTGACGTTCTTCGTCGATGTCTAAATCGGATTCGAATAGACGGTTGAAAAGCACGTAGCCGTCGACTCCGATTTGATTCATGCGGGACACGAGGTTCAACACGTTGGAGTAGAAGTAGCTGAGCTTCACCGAAACGGGAAGATTCACGGCCTTCTTCACATCTTCAATGATACTGAGCTGTTCGTCTTCGATCTCTGCCGCAGTCTTATCAAAGTCGCCTGGAGTATAGAAGAAGTTGAGCTCAAGACCATCAACGCCAGTGTCTGCCAGCATCTTGGAATACTCGACCCATGTTTCCTTGGTCACCGCATTCAAGCTACCAATCACAGGAATCTTCACGCTTTCCTTGGCGCGTTTGACCCAGTGAAGATGCTCTTTGGGACCGGAGTGTTCTAGTGAAGGGAAGAAACCGCTGATTTCGGCATCAACGTCGCTGAACGACTCGATGTCATTCTCCATTTTCCACTGTTCGAGCTGGATTTGCTCTTCAAACAGAGAGGCACAGACGACTGCTCCCGCCCCTGCTCGCTCTGCCTCGCAGATACCTTCAGGAGTAGAGGTGAGTTTGCTTGCACCGACGATGATCGGATTGGAGAGCTCCAACCCCAGGTATTTTGTACTAAGATCTGCCATGACTAGAATTAAGAGTTTTTGAGGTTCATTAGGTTGCTGATGCGGCGTTCGTTGTCTTCCTTCGCCATCGCTTGGAGACGTTCCGCTTCCGCAGGTAATGCTCGGGAAAGGATCTTGTAACGGTTCTCCTCATCTGAGAATTCTCCGAATCCCATTGTGGGTTCCGGGCTGTCCCAGGTGAATGGAGACTCACCCTTAATGCGGTTTGCGGGGTTGTAGCGATACATTGGCCAATAACCGGTATCGACCGCCTTCTTCGCCTGCTTCATTCCCTTGCTGACGATGTCGTAGCCGTGGGCGATACACTGCGAGTAAGCGATGATCAGCGATGGACCGTCAAACTGCTCTGCCTCGTGGAAGGCTTGAACCGATTGCTCTTTGTCGACCGCCTGATTGATGCTTGCGACGTAGCAGGAACCGTAGGTGCTCATCATGAGACCGAGATCCTTTTTACCCATTTGCTTACCGAGTGCTGCGAACTTTGCGACCGCACCCCGTGGAGTAGCCTTGGATGCCTGACCTCCGGTGTTGGAATAAACTTCGGTGTCCATCACGAGCACGTTGACGTTTTTGTTGCTCGCCATCACGTGGTCGAGACCGCCGAAGCCGATGTCGTAAGCCCAACCGTCACCACCAAGAATCCAGATACTGCGGTCGATCAGGTTATCCTTCAAACTTTCGATAATTTTGACGTCTTCGCTCGCGTTTGCTTTGGCCGCTTCGGATGCGATTTCCTTCTTAATCTCTTCGGAGATATTTTTCATCTCGGTTGAGAGTCCGGTCCAGTCTTCCAGGCGACGGGTGAGAAGGTCTTTCAACTTTTTGTTGCTGGTGGTTCCAATCACACGCTCCATTGATGCCTTCAGAAGCTTGCGGTTTTGGTCCGTTGCAAGACGCATTCCAAAACCGTATTCCGCGTTGTCCTCAAAGAGTGAGTTCGCCCAGCTGGGTCCCTTGCCTGCACTGTCTACTGAGTAAGGACTTGTTGGGAACGTGCCACCGTAAATCGATGAACATCCCGTCGCATTTGCGATGATCATGCGATCTCCATACATCTGAGTCATCATGGAGATGTAACCGACTTCACCACAGCCCTGGCAGCAGCCGGGATACTCGAAGTAGATGTCGTCCTGCTGGATGTTGTCGAGTGGATTGATCTTTTTGAACCACGGTGCGATACGACCCGGACGACCGTTTTTCTCAAGTCGCTTGGTAGTCGTTGGCATCGTGCCATCAAAAGTCATCTTGGAAACAGGAACGTCGTCACCTTTCAGGCGAAGTACGGGGTCCACTATTTCCTTCGCGTAGGTGTCTGAATCTGGTGGGACCACATCAAGCAAGCCTGCAGATTTCTCGACATTCGCCGGAACAGGAACTTCTTCGATCGCATCGACGGATCCGTCGATCGCATCCCAGTTCATTTGAACGATCTCCTGACCTTTGCGCGCAAAGGTCTTCTCCGCGTAATCTTTAATCATTGGGATCGCTTCTTCCTCACTCAGAACTCCTGAAAGTTTGAAGAACGCAGTCTGCATCACCGTGTTGATGCGTCCTCCGAGACCCACCTTTTTCGCGATCTTGGCAGCGTCTACGTTGTAGACCTTGATCTTCTTTTCGATGATCGTGTCCTGCATCTCCTTGGTGAAGTTTTCGAAAATTTTCTCCACCTTCCAGTTACTGTTGAGCAGGAATGTTCCGCCTTCAACGATACCGTCGAGGATGTCATATTTCCCGACGTATTCCTTGCGGTGAAGGGCGACAAAGTCGACGTTCGTCAAAAGATATTCAGACTGGATTTTTTCTTTGCCAAAACGGAGGTGAGAAACGGTGTAACCTCCAGACTTGTTAGAGTCGTATTGGAAATAACCCTGAACGTACTGATCGGTTCCTTCACCGATGATTTTGATGGAGTTTTTGTTCGCTCCGACTGTTCCATCTGAACCGTAACCCCAGAATTTACAGCGAACCACGCCATCGTTTTCAGTGTCGATGAACTCATCGACGGGAAGTGAAAGATTGGTCACATCGTCATTGATGCCAACGGTGAAACCCTGGTGGCCGTCGTTGTCGATATGTTTGAAAACAGCCTTGATCATGGACGGAGTGAACTCTTTTGAGCTCAAGCCGTAGCGACCTCCGGTGATCTTCACATCACGATCTTTCAGTGCAACGACCGTGTCCAGGTAAAGAGGCTCACCAATTGCACCAGGTTCTTTGGTGCGATCGAGAACTGCGATCTTCTTCACGCTCTGCGGGATCGCATCGACGAAATCCTTAACGGCGAACGGACGGTACATCGTGACTTTCAGAGCCCCCACTTTTTCACCCTGAGCATTGAGGTATTTTACCGTCTCTTCGATAGTTTCGGTGGAAGAACCCATTGCGATGAGAATCTTCTCAGCGTTCGGGTCACCGATGTAAGTGTATGGCTGATACTGACGACCGGTCTTTTCGGCGTAGAGTGCCATGTATTTTTTGATGATTTCAGGAGCAGCGTCGTAGTATGCGTTTACGGTTTCGCGGCCCTGGAAATAAACATCGGGGTTTTGCGCACCAACTTTGATCACCGGGTTGTCCGGATTCAACGCGCGATTCCGGAAGTCCTTGAGCGCTTCCATGTTGAACATGGATTTGAGGGTTTCATAGTCCACTTCCTCAATTTTTTGAATGGAGTGGGAGGTGCGGAAACCGTCGAAGTAGTGAAGGAAAGGAATCTTTGCTTCAACTGAAGCCAGGTGGCAGATGGCTGCGATATCCTGTGCTTCCTGAACGTTGGCAGAAGCCATCATCGCGAATCCCGTTGAGCGACATGCCATCACGTCTGAGTGGTCACCAAAAATCGAGAGCGATTGGGCGGCTATCGAACGAGCAGTAACGTGGAAAACCGAAGGAAGCATCTCACCTGCGATCTTGAACATGTTCGGGATCATCAGGAGCAACCCCTGAGACGCTGTAAAAGTGGTGGTAAGCGCACCTGTGGAAAGTGAACCGTGACAAGCGCCAGCAGCTCCAGCTTCAGATTGCATTTGGATGACCTCAAGAGGTTCTCCGAAAATATTCTTTTTACCGGCAGCTGCCCAAGCATCCGCATTTTCGCCCATATCTGAGGAAGGGGTAATGGGGTAAATTGCGGCTACTTCACTGAACGCGTATGCGACGTTGGAAGCTGCGGTGTTTCCATCAACGTTGACCATTTTGTGTTTAGCCATGGATCTAATGTATTGGATTTTGTGCTATCGCTCTCGGGAGACTTCATGGAAACCGAGCGACCAAGGTTTCCAGAAAATGAGCGGCCATTTTAGGAGAGTTAAGAAGTAGCGATCAAGCATTATATTAAAATAATTTATAATACTACCTATAATAATTAGTTTTGCTCACGCTGTCGACAGAAGTGATTTTTTTGCTTAGAGCTCGATCATGGAAAGCTCTCCTTGGAAGACTCTTTCAACCCAAAAAATCTATGACAACGCGTGGATCACGCTCCACGAAGATCAAGTAATTACGCCGAAAAATACAGAAGGCATCTACGGGAGAGTTTGTTTTAAAAACAAGGCGATCGGCATCATTCCTATCGACGAGAAGGGAAATACTTGGTTAGTCGGTCAATATCGATACACACTCAGCGAGTATTCCTGGGAAATTCCGATGGGCGGGGGACACCCAGATGAAACTCCCTTGGAGGGAGCCCAGCGTGAGCTTCGAGAAGAGACCGGAATTACCGCAAAAAGCTGGGAGCAGATTGCTTTGACGCACACTTCGAACTCTGTGACTGACGAGACGGGTTACGTGTTTCTCGCTAAGCAATTGAGCTTCGCAGACACCGAACCCGATGACACGGAAGATCTGAAAATCTGGAAACTACCTGCCGCGGAAGCAATTCAGATGGTCAAAGAAGGAAAGATCACAGATGCGATCAGCATGATCGGACTGTTAAGACTAGAGGATTACTTGTAGATCTCGTTCTTAATTGTTAGCCTTCTAGCTGCTCTCCTGCTCGTTTGGGGAGATTTTTCCACCCGGTTTTGGTTTTTTTTGGAAAATACTGAAACGCTAGGTCGTTCGTGCGATATCCCCTGTTAAATCCCTGAGTGTAGAAATCGAGAATAGTGAACGAATACGGAGACAATGAAATCATGCGACGCGTGAGTGGAGGAAATCTAGAAGATCTGACGATACTC
Organism: Opitutales bacterium; assembly: GCA_022361075.1. Classification (GTDB taxonomy): domain Bacteria; phylum Verrucomicrobiota; class Verrucomicrobiia; order Opitutales; family JAFGAQ01; genus JAKSBQ01. The sequence continues at coordinate 5,456 of JAKSBQ010000166.1, forward strand.
TACCAACGGTACCACATGATGTTGTTTGCGTTTTTCATGAAACGAACAAGGCAAAAGTGCTTGAGTGAGGACTTGGTCCAGGAGGTCTTCCTGAGGGTGATGAAGTATAGGAAATCTTTTAACCCAGAACACGAATTCGCTTCGTGGCTTTTTGTCATCGCAAGAAATGTTCAGCATTCTGCTGGGAAGAAAGCTTCAAGGGATCTTCACATCGTCAAAAGGGACGAGGTGGATCCAAACAGAGAGGTTGATGATGCACCATCGAGTGAACCTTTACCTGATGAAGAAACTGATCGCAGGCTCAAAACGGATTTGCTCTACGAAGCTCTGGAGATGTTAACCCCCGATAATCGAAAACTTGTCGTCCTGAGAAGAATGCAGCACCTCGAATATTCAAAAATCGCAGAATTGCTGGACTGCGAGATGGGATCGCTGCGAGTGAAGACCCACCGAGCGTTCAACGAATTGAAAAAACAATATCAAATACTTCTAAGGAGAAAAACCAATGGACTGTCAGTCATTTAAAAAGCAGATTTTCAATTTCATAGAAGGTGAACTTGATGGGATTGAGTTGAAGGAGTTCAACATTCATTTGAACGAGTGCGCAGATTGTAGGAAGGAACTACTCGAATCCCAGAATATCTGGCATGATGTTGGAGTTTTAGAGACGTCGGATGATTCACAGTTTGAACGGTTCAAGGCATCTGTCGCGGCCTACCAACAGGGAACTGAAGAGGGAAATCTCCTGGCACGGGAACATGCTCCAAAAAGAATGGATTTTATAGGTCTTTCGCGATTTTGGTCTTCACCCTACCTTCAAATGGCCGCGATGCTTATCGTCTTCCTTTCGGGTATGTTTTTCATGAGGTTTATGGGTCACTCTGATCCAGCTCGGATGTCTGGAACGACCGGTAGTGCTGAACTTGTGTCGTTGAAAAATGAAATCGAAGATTTGAGAGAAGTCACTGTTCTTTCCTTGCTTAGACAAAGCTCTTCGAGCGAGCGATTAAAAGGTATCAATTTGGCCTCTGCTGAGGGAATGGGAGCTTCAAGTTCCGAACTCTTGGATGCGTTGTTTCAGACGATGCAGTACGACTCCAGTATGAGCGTGCGGATAGCTGCAATAGATGCGCTTTCTAACTTTGCCGACGACCAAAGAATCAGGGAGAAAGCGATTCAATTCATGCAGAGAACAGACTCTGAGATCGTTCTTTTGGAATTGATGAAGTTCCTGTCCTTATATCCGGATGCGAGAAGCATTCCGGCACTCGAGCAACTTAGAAACGATACGGATAATCAGGTTGTGAGAGAAATGGCGGATTGGACACTGTTTAGAATTAGGAGTGGGAAGTCGGGTAGCAGCCCAGGCGAAGTTAGAATCTGAAATCGTAGAGGGTTATTTAACTTTCACACAGACGATCATCATGCGAAATCATCACACATCATCTAGTCTAATACTGTGTTTTCTTCTTACGTTGACGACGCATCATCAATTGGAATCCAAGTCCTTTCCCGTCAGGGAAGTTGAAATAACCGAATCAGAGTTTGGCTTTGATCATGCAAATGCTCAGCAAGGTGTTCTTGTTGATATTTTTTCAGGCTCTATCGAGGTAGTCGGTTACGACGGAGACTCCGTGGGAATCCGAATTAAGCGAACGATCGAAGCGAGATCGGAAGATGTTTTGCAAACTGCAAAGGATGAGGTTCATCTGGATATTGATTCTGCAGACAACTTTGTCCGCATCTTTGAAGAAGCACCTTACCGAAACGACTCAGGAAGAATCGATTACCGAGGGGATCGGTATTACGGATTCAGTAATTCTTTTGAAGTATCCCTTATGGTTCCAAAACGGTGTTCATTGATACTCCAAATGGTTAACAAAGGAGATGTGGTTGTGACGGAAACTGACGGTGAATTCCAGGTCAGTAATGTGAACGGGAAAGTGATCATGCAGCATATTGGTGGGCATGGCAAAGCCACTAGTGTAAATGGGCGCGTGGAGGTCGGTTTTCAAGACAACCCAACAGAGGATTGTTTCTTCAAGACCATCAACGGAGACATCAAAGTGGAGTTTCAACCGACTCTCAGCGCTGATGTTTTAGTTAAGACTTTCAATGGCAACGCTTACACGGATTTTGAAACTAAAAGCATACCTACTGATAAGTGGAATGAACTCCGAAGCATAAAAAAGTTAGAAAAGAAAAATGGTTTTTATTCATACAAAACAAACGGGTTTTCAGGAGTTCGAATTGGTGAGGGTGGGCCGAGCCTAAGATTCGATACCCTGAATGGTGATGTTCGAATCGTCGAACGCAAAGACGCGGAGGAGCTCGTAGCTCTGTGAGCGTTCATCAACGAATTTTATAAAACAGAAATTTTGAAAGGAAAAACCATTATGAAAAACGAATGTATTAAAGTCATCGGTCTTTTGCTCTTGTCATTATCACATAGCATTACTGCCCAAGAGGCTGATTCAGAAGAGGGTGAGTCGTATCCGGCACCAGATATCTTGAACGTTCCATTTTTTGAAGAAGGCGGTCCCAAACATTTGAGTGTCCATGTGATGAAAGGAGGGATTACCGTAATCGCGCACGAAAAAAATGATGTGCGAATTGAAGCTGTTGGCAGATACAAAAAGCATCGAAAAAGCCCCCCAGAAAAAGATGGATTGAAACTCATTCAGGGAAGAGGTAGCAGCGGTGTCTATGCAGAGGTTAAGGACAATAAAATGGAGGTAGGAGTCGAAAATTGGAAATACGCGGTAGATCTGACTTTGCTTGTTCCACGCGAAATCTCATTAGACCTAAATAGCGTGAACGATGGAAACATCGTGGTCAGAGGAATAACGGGGGAGATGGAGATCGAGTGCATCAACGGGAGCATCGAAGTCTACGAAGCTAAAGGAGCGGTTTTGGCACATGCACTCAATAGAGACGTGAAAGTGGAGTTATTGGAAGTTTATCCAGAGAAAAGCATGTCGTTTACTTCAATGAACGGTGATATCGACGTGACCTTACCTCAGGCAATTCAGGCCAATGTTAAACTCGACACTTTCACTGGGGATATCCTTTCTGACTTTGAAATTGAAATCGATGAGAACCACTCGAAACCAGTGGTGGAAGGCAGCGATAAGAAGGGCCGTTATCGTATCGGATTTGATAAAGCCATTTATGGTTCTTTGAACGGCGGCGGCGAGTTATATCGATTTGAGACTCACAACGGTGACATCATGATCCGCAAGGCGAAATAGGTTTTTAGTGGATCGACCGTGGGCCAGAAGTTGAGATTTTTGGGTAGGAGTATTCTTGGGATTGTGACCTAGAACTCGAAGAGTTTTAGGTCTTCTCCTTTTACTCGATGCAGGCTGGCCTGAACTCTGACGAATCCTGGATTTTCAACCGTTTTGTTCCATTGATACCCGTCGATCACTAACTCAAATCCATCCCGACTCGGGACTAGTGTTTCGGTATGAAATTGGTGGTGTGGTGAATTTTCACTGTTAGCTGACATCCACCAGATCTGTTGGTAAAAATACCAGCCCCAGTACTCACGTTTGCTCAAAGCTCCCTCGACGATGGCATGAGCGACATTGTTATCAAAGTAAGAATTGGAAAACTCCTTTTGAATCGACCCATCGGGTAGCTGTACAGCGGTCTCACCCCAAAGTTGGCCATCGATCCAGTAGTTGACTTGTTCCATTTCGTGGGTGCCAAGCTCTTTCCCAGTCAGATCTTTGATCTGATAGGTTCCCGCCCAATTTCCTACAAATCGTCTCAAATAGGAGTCATTGGCCCAGGAAGAACTGGAAAGAATGACCAACAATATCGTGACGATGGTGAAGCGCATTTTAGGAAATTTAAGTTGTTGAAAATCAACCAAAAGAAAACCCCTGGCTTTTACAAGTCAGGGGTTTACATCATCACAACAGTAGTCAAAAAATCTTTATCTGTTAAAAGTTAATCGGCTAATTGGCTGTTTAGTCAAGATAAGAAAATCTAATTTGACACATTTTTTGTAAAAATAATTTAAAATTACAGCTATCCAAGGGGCGGGGAAGGCGTTCAGTTTTCTCTACATATGAGCTTCTAATTGCTTTTCAATCCACATTGCGGATTTCATCGGATCGGTAGCTGTTAACTTATCCCTAAGCTCGTTGATATCGGTTTTGATTTGAGCGATTCGTGAGGGGTCATCCAATTGATTTTCAATCTCTGTCGCGAGGGCAGAAGGTTTCATTTGACTCTGAAGAAACTCAGGATGGATGAACCGATTCAAAACGATATTGGCGATGCCGATAACCCTAATTTTTACCAGGATTTTTGCCATCCAGTAGGTGAGTGTATGAGTTCTGTAGACTATTGCCCCAGGCACTCCGGCGAGGGCGCATACCAGGGAGATGGTCCCGGAGCTCGTAAGAACTCCCTTAACCGAAATGTGTTCGGTATTCGGCACAAGGTCGACTTCCTGAGTCAGGCCTTGTTCGTTTACGTAGTCATACAGTAGTTCTCGAATTTTCGGAGTGGGAAACATCACCACCGCGCGAAGATCGTCACGCTTCTGCCGTAGAATTTTGAAGGTGTCCAGCATCACCGGAAAGATACGGCTGATTGGAGTGCTTCGGCTGCCTGGAAGCAGCAAAAGACGTCCGTTTGGATCATGCTGAATCGGGCTTTCGTAGTCCTCTTCGATAAACGGATGACCGACAAACTCGACTGGCAGGTTCGTATCCTTATAAGAATCGATTTCAAACGGGAAAATAACACCCAACGTGTTGAGGTGTTTTTCCATCGCGAAGCGCCGGTGGGATTTCCAGGCCCAGATCTGTGGACTGATGTAGTAGGCGAGACGCACCTTTCCTCCGCCTTTCTCCGAGATGCCCCGCTCGAACAGTTGTTTAGCGAGACGAAGGTTGAAGCCGGGATAATCGACAAAGCAAACGACCTTAGGCTGGTGAAATGCGATCCAGTCGAGTGTCGTGTGGAAGAGGGCCTTAAGGTAGTTGAAATGTTTAATCACTTCGATGAAGCCCACAACAGCATTTTCAAGAGGATTGTAGAGAAGGTGGGCACCTGCTTCGGCGAGATTGTTTCCACCGATCGCGGCGACGTTAAGATTTTGATCGCGACCCTTGAGTTTGGTTAGCAAACGCGCGGCGTGTTCATCGCCAGAATGCTCTCCCGCTATAAAAAGAATGTCGATGGGCTTATCCGTCTCGGGAGGAACAAAGCTGGGACCTTGCTTTTGGGACGTCATCGAAAATTGGTGTGATTATTCTTCGAAATGCGGAAATTGAATCTCGTTTTCGAGTTGTTGCTGGATCTGCTCGGTGATGTCCAAGGCGAGCTCCAGAGTGGATTTTCCAAAATCGACGTCGACCTTGGGTTTGGATCCTGTGCGGATGCAGTCGAGGAACGATTGAAGTTCGAGGAACAGGGGTTCTGCTTTCTCGATCGGGATTTCGTGCCGTTGGATCTGGGCGGCTCTGCGCGTGAGCAGGTGACCCTTTTGTTCCATGAAATTCAAAGAGAGGTAGGCGTTTGGCTGAAACACACGAAGTTCTCGTTTTTTGTTCAACGAAACACGGGAAGTGTTGATGTTTGCGACACAACCATTTTCAAAAACCACACGAGCGTTCGCGATGTCTTCGGTGCCTGAGAGCACGTTCACACCAAGAGCATCCACTTTTTTAACCGGTGATTTGACGAGCTGGCGGATGATTCCCAGGTCGTGGATCATCAAATCGAGAACAACCCCGACCTCAGTTCCTCTTGGCTGGAACGGTGCAAAACGGTCCGCCACGATGTAGCGAGGGTGATAGATGTGATCCTCAAGAAACTGGGTAACTGGATTGAAGTGCTCGATGTGTCCGACTTGTGCAACAACCCCATTTCGCTTTGCGGATGCCACGATCTCCTCAGCTTCCTTACGGTTGAAGCAGAGAGGTTTCTCAATCATCAGATTGCATTTTTGATCCATCAGAGGCATCGCTACTGGGTAGTGGTAGTCTGTGGGAACCACTACGCTCACCGCCTCACATTCTGCTCCCAGCTCTTCGATGGAATGGAATCGTCTGCACGAAAAGCGTTCACAGATCTCTTTGGCACGGTCGTCGTTGGATTCAAAAATGCCAACAAGCTCGCAGTTCTCCATGGCGTCGTAAATGCGTGCATGGTGTTGTCCGAGAGAGCCGACACCTGCAACTCCACATTTGATATTCCTTGGAGGAAGCACTTCTTCCTCAACCTCAGGGTTTGGGTCCTGGTTTTCGTTTTCCATCCGTCTCTAAATAAATCTACCGTCCTGTAAATGCACTTCTTGCTCGGTCAGCTTCGCAAAATCGGGGTTGTGCGTGACCAGTAGAAGCGAACCCCGGCTTTCATTGCAAACCTTGATTAGCAGTTCCATAATCTCGTTGGCTGTGTGTTCATCAAGGTTTCCGGTGGGTTCGTCTGCCAGGATCACCAGAGGATCGTTGATTAGCGCTCGTGCGATTGCCACACGCTGTCTTTCTCCACCCGATAGCTTTTGAACCGGGTGTTTGAGACGATCGGCCAGACCAACAGTCTCCATCAGTGTTTTTGCGCGATTTTTAGTTTCTGCAGAAACCCTCCCCACTAGCTTTGCCGAGATGATGACGTTTTCGATTGCGTTGAGTTCGGGAATGAGATGATAGGATTGAAAAATAAACCCGAAAAACTTCCCGCGTAGGCGTGCGAGTTCCGAGGTCGAAAAGTCTGAGATCGACTGAAGCGGTTTCTCTTTTTCGACACGCCATTTGATCGTGCCCTCATCAATCGTTTCCAGCCCACACAGTGTATTGAGGAAGGTCGATTTCCCCGAACCCGATGCACCCATGATGCTCATACTGGTGGAGACGGGCATTTCAAAGTCGGCGCCCTTCAACACTTCGATGATCTTGCCTGAGTCTTCAAAAGACTTTTTGACCCCTGAGACCTTAAGCAGAGTTGCGGGTTTCTTTGTCTGCCTCTTTGCAGGAGCTTTTTTGGCAGCTTTTCTACTCACTTCTCAGAGCCTCCGCTGGTTTCAGTTTGAGTGCTCGCAGTGCCGGACCGAGACCTGCGAGCAAGCAGATGACGATGGTGCCCCAAGCAACGATGTGAACATCCGACGATTCATAACGTGCTGGGATGTCATTGAACTGGTAAAATCTCAAAAGTGCTGATGAACTGTTGGTCCATTCGGCAAATTGCCAAACGATTTCATTGCGGTAGTGGATGACCAGCCATTGTAGAATGATCCCAAGAATCACGCCTGAAACCCCAATCATCAGGCCTTGAAGACAATAGCTGTAGGCAATGTCTCTTGGTCGAGCACCCATCGCCACAAGTAGGCCGATCTCCCGTGTTTTTCGAATCACCGAGGTCATGAGCGAACTCGCGATCGAGAACGAAGCGACAAGGATGATGAAAAACATGATGATGGTCATCATCGTCTTCTCAAACTGCAGCACGAACATGTAATCGCGATTCGATTCCATCCATGAAACTGCCCGAATGGGGTAGGAGAAGTGTTCGTTGATTTTGTCGGTTATCTGCGAGACATCCACCCCTTCTGCAACATTGACACTCAGGCCGTGGATACCTTCGTCGAGTCCGTAGAGATCCTGCATCAAACGAAGGGAAGTCATGATCGTGTTGGAATCAACGTCGTTACGTCCGGACTGGAAAATCCCGGCTACACGAACTTCCCGAGGCAAGAGTACTTCGTCTTGTTTTAACCGTTGAAGCATCAGAGGCGTAAACAGCTCAAGCGTGTCTCCCATCCTGGCGGCGATGCGTGTTGCCAACGAACTCCCGATGAAGACCGAGTCGTCGTCGAGATCTTCGAATTCGCCCTGAGTTAAAAATTCTTTGATAGGAATGAACGGTTCGTCTTCTGTGAGATCTACCCCCATGACCGCCGGAAAAACCGGGAGATTGCGGTGTTGCAGCATGACAATTCCGTGCGCGTAGGGGCTCGCCTGCTCCACCCCTTCAACTGACTCAAGGTAGGCCTCGATCCGTTCCCAACTGTTGATTACTCGATTGGATTCGACGCGAATATCTCCATTGACCTTGAGTAAACTCTCTCGGATCTGGTGGCCGAAGCCGTTCATGATGGTTTGCACACCCAGCAGTACCGCCACTCCCAAGGAAACTCCGATGATTGAAATGAGGGCAAAAAATGAAAAACCCTTCCCGCTGGGAAAGAGTTGCTTGAGAGCAATGTAGAGATACCAAGGCATTTTTGAGTGGTTTGGATCATCACAAAAGGACTCCTGCACAGTCGCAACCCAAAATACGGCGGAGAAATGAGATTGCCACCAGTCGCAATCACTTTAGTTATCTTCTTCATGATCGATGTAGAAGAAATCGCCCTAAAACAAGTTCAGTGGACGGCTGACTGGCATGTCAAAGACGAGGATCCTCAAGGTCTTGAGGGAATTTGGGAGTTTGTGCTGGGTAACCACCGCTGCAATTTCAACCTCTGGCACGAGGAAGACAAAGCCCGGAGAGAGGACATGGGTTTTGAATACGTCTATCATGCCAAACGTGCGATCGATGGTTACAACCAGCGACGGAATGACTTCATTGAGCGTATCGACGAAACCCTGTTTGAACTTCTCAAACCCAATCTGGAATCCGCTCCAGTGAACTCTGAAACCCCGGGCATGATCATGGATCGCCTTTCCATCATGGCCCTCAAGCATTTCCACATGGTGGAACAAACCGAGCGGGAAGACGTGACTCCGGAGCACCTGGAGAAATGTAAACAAAAAGTTGCAGTTCTTGAGCAACAGCGAGGTGATCTTTTGGCGATTTTGAAGCAATTCCTTGGCGAGATTGAAAAGGGTGAGCGAGCTTATCGAGTGTATTTTCAGTTCAAGATGTACAACGATCCGAGTCTCAATCCACAACTCTACAAGAAGTAGAGTTTCAGCAAATGTCGCGTCTGCTCATTGCACTGGGGTGGGTGCTGTCCAAGCTGCCCGTTTCATTCATGAAAGCAATGTCCTGGAGTTTTGGGGCATTGTTTTTTGCGATTCCGTCCAAGCGCAGGCATCTCATCTTTTCGAACATCCACCATGCTTTTCCGGATGAATCGGAGGATTGGTTGAGAGACAAGGTCTGGAGGAATTGCCAGGCAACTGCGGAGATGGGTCTCCTGACGGTGGTCTGCCCTCATTTTTCCAAAGAACGTTTTGTCGGGTGTGTTTCCCTGGCGAAAGAGGCTGAGCAGCTTTTGGAGGAACTGAAATCGGAGAACCGTCCGATCGTTCTTTTTGGCTATCATCACTCCATGATTGAGATCTACAACGCGCTCCCGGGAGCGACAGATGTAGATTTCCCGGAAACAACGATCATGTATCGGCCCTACAAGGACAAGAGGATCGATTTGATGATCAAGAACCACCGTGAACGCTGCGGATTCAAATTGGTTTCCCGAAAGGAGGGTATCCGGGAAATGGGAGAAAATCTCAGGAACAACGGCTTCGGAAGCATTCTTTTTGATCAGAACACGAGAGATAGCGGGAGTTTGATTCCTTTCTTCGGAAGAGTCACCTCAGCTACCGAACTACCCGCGTTGCTTGCCAAAAAATATGAAGCCAATCCGATCATTGTCACCTTCCGAAAACTGGGATTCTGGAGAGCAGAAATTGGATTTGAGCGTCTCGAAGCTCCTCTCGACACTGCTGCTCTGACTCTCGCGGCAAATAAGTGGTTGGAGGACCGCATGAAAGTCGATGAGAACCTTCTCGTGAACTGGCTGTGGAGTCACAATCGCTGGAAAATCCTCTTTCGTCCGTTCGAGCGCTTAGGCATGAAGCACAAGAAGAAAATCATTGATTTTTCAGAGTATCCTGAGCGCAAAACACGATTTGCGATATTACACAGCAACTTACACGAGCACGATGCAGCGGCAGTGCAATTTCTTAAAGCGCTCCGCAAGAGTCGGCCGGATGCTGAGCTCGCGATTATCACGAGGGATGCAGAAGCTTTTAAGTGTGTTCACTCCAGTTGTGTGGACCGATTTTGGGAACTTCCTGCGGACCAGATGGGCAGGAAAGCGCTGGCGTTGGAGATCTCCAAAACCTACCCCGACCTCATCATGGTATTGGAGGATGATGAGGATCTGCGGTTATTTGCGAAAGAAACTAAAACACCGCAACGTTTTGGGGTTTTAACGAAGTCAACTAAAGATAAAACGATCACCGATGCGTGGTCTCCCGAGGATCCGGAAGCGTGGAGCGACAATCCCGAGTGGTTGACCTTTGGGCAGGCGTTCGGACTGGAACGCGATTAGCTCATCCACCTTTGAAAGATGATGGAGGTGTGCGCTACGTGGAAAACTACGAATCCAATGCTCGGGACCCAGTAGTGCCATCTGGAAAAGGGTAGTTTGAAATAGTAGCGATCACCAGCCATTCCAATACCCGCGAGCCAAATGATCGGAAGCCAAGCAGGTGCGGTGAACCCAACAACGCTTGTGCTCCATGAGGTTTCCGGCGCCAGGATTAGCAATAGCCAGGACATGAAATACAAGACCAGTCCGACCATAAAAAGCAGTAGTTTTTTTGGATCGATCAGGAGAATCGCGGGCATTACAAAAATGATTCCCCTGAAGATGTTCTCTCCCAGCGCGATCCAACGGGGTATTCCTTCATTGAAGTTCTCCAGTTGATACGCTTCAGGAAGGTGAGGTGCGAGGATGATGTTCCACACAAAAATGGGGATTAACAAGAAGAAACCGTTTTTGTAGAGCAGAGGCATAAGTTTCATTACAAAAATGAATTCAAAGTCGGATCGATTGCCAAAACAAAAAGGAGCCCTTTGAAGGACTCCCAAAAAAATCAAACTTGATCAACGAGTTGTTTACTCGATGGTGACCGCTGTTCCGTAAACCAGAATCTCCGCAACCCCGGCGGAGATTTCGGAAGATGCGAACCGAGTAGCAACTACTGCGTTTGCACCGAGCTTTTTAGCTTCGTCTCGCATGCGATCAATCGCGTGCTCGCGTGCTTCTGCGAGGAGTTTGGTGTATTCATGAACCTCCCCTCCTACAAGGTTTCGAAAACTTGCCAGGATGTCTTTCCCGACATGTTTTGCACGAGTGGTACTTCCGCGAACGAAACCGTATGTCTTTACGATTTTTTTGCCCGGAATTTCGTCACATGTTACGATAATCATTAGAATTCGATGTCTTTGTATGGATCGTTTTTGTGGGTGATCATCCGATCTCGAATGACCTGAAGAAATAGTACAATTAGCCCGATACCGATACCGCCAATACATGCGGTGATAAAGAGATCCGGATGACCCTTTTGGACGTAACGGATGGCACCTATCGCCATGATTCCGATGGTTCCGAGACCGATTAATGCATAGCTCCCTCTGCGAAGAGTTTTCCGGAAGGGGTTTTTCCACACCTTCCTCAGTAAGGCTTCATCGATTTCAGCTTCTGAGAGTAGTTTTAGCTGATCATTCGCTGAATTCAGACGCTCGAATTCCTCGCGCAAATCCGCACTTCGACTCAATTTTTCCCTGATCTCATAGGTTTCTTCGTCGTTCAGCTCTCCGTCCATGAGTCCCATGAGGAGTTGGTGAATGCGATCACTATCTGTTGGTTTTTCCATCAGTTTTCTTCCTCAAATTTTTCTGCGAATGATTTACGTGCAAAGTAAAGTCGGCTCATGACGGTTCCACGCGGGATGTTAAGGGTTTTCGCCATGTCTTCGTATTTCATGTCCTTAAAATACTTCATAACCAGGATTTCGCGATGATCGACACTGAGTTTTCCAAGCACTTCCCATACTTTTTCGGCGTTTTCAGCCTTTTCGATTCCTGAAAATGGTGCGGAGGTAGATTGGTTGAGTTCCTCAGAGATACCGAGGCGTTCCTGGTGCTTGTAGACGGTCTTTTTTCGCGCTAGCGCATTGAAGCAGCAATTGCGAAGGATGGTGTAGAACCAAGGGTAAAACTGGTCCAGTTTTTTGAGACGAGGCATGGCGAGGAATGCGCGTTTGAAGGACTCCTGACACATGTCAAGGGCATCGTCGTAGTTTCCCATGAATCCAAGTGCGTGCCCCATCGCTTCTCTGCGATACTGTTTCACCAAGTGGTCAAAACCACGAGGATCTTTCTGCTGGATGCATAGGGTGATGGCCGATTCTTCTGTCATTTGTTTTGTGTAACAACTGAAGATTATAACCAGGGGTTCAGGCTGTTATTCAAATTTTCGGAAAAATTTTAGTAAGACCAAATGCGTAATAGTTTCAAAAAGTAAACCTCAAGCATCTTCGAATCCGCTAGATTCACTTCTAACAAACCTTTGAGGTTCTCGAGTTCCTTCACACTGTTTTCGTAGCGACGCGTAGTGTTTTTTATAGCATCAGCGGACTTACTGGAATCAATCGTGTACACGCAAAGTTCACTGATTTTCTCCTCTAGTTCACCAAACATTTGAGTGCGAATTCCACGTACAAATCCTACCTCCATCGCCACCAAATTTTCTTCGGGTGTCGAAGCAGGAAGTTTCTCTTTTTGAATCTCCCACTGACTGCTCGAGAGGGATTCCATAATGGACTTAAATCCGTCCAGAAGTCCGTAGAGTTGATAGATTCGTTCGGTGATCTGAACTTTTTCTTTCGGGCGATCGGTCAGCGTGACTAACCACGTCTTAAAACGTTCCTTCCAGGAGTTCCAGCTTTCATCCTGGATTTCCTGCAACGGTTCGTGAAACCAGAAACCGAGGCAACGACTCACGATGGTATCGAGCAAAGCGTAAGGGCGGGCGGTTGTGAGTAGAATGTTGGTGTTAAGCGGAGGTTCTTCCAATGTTTTCAGAAACGCATTGGCCGCTTCTTTGTTCATCAGGTCCACTTCCTGAACAAGCGCCACCTTACGATTACCCGCACTTGGAGAGTGCTGGATGTTGCGGATCAGTTCACGGGTTTCGTCCACACTGATCCGACGCATCTTGTTTTTTGCCTGAAGGTGGAAAAAGTCAGGATGTTCGATGACCTGGGCCTCGTCTACATCCAACAGTCGTGCAGAAACCTGTTCAGCAGCGTGTTGCAGAACCTGAGGACTCCGCCCTTTGAGCAACAGCGCGTGAGGAAGCCGATTTTCCTCGATCGCTCGTTCGATGACGCCAAGTGAATGGTGTCGATTATTCGTCATCGAAGAAACGACGGGTCACTTCCTCCCAGACGAGTTTTGAAATCTCGTCCACCTCTTTGGTGCCATCAAACACTGAGAAACGATCGGGAAGTGATTTTACGAGTAACAAGTATCCTTCACGAACTGCATCGTAAAACTCGATATTCTCCCTCTCCATCCGATCTGGAATTCCAGTCGCACGGTGCTTGATTCGACTGAGTCCCACTTCAGCAGGTACGTCCAACACGATGGTGAGGTCTGGCATGAGATTTCCCACCGCAAATTCATTGATGTAGGTCACCGGATCTTCGGACAGCTGTCTCGCTACGCCTTGGTAGACGGTGGTCGAGTCAAGGTAGCGATCGCAAAGAATGATTTTACCTTCTTCAAGAGCTGGGAGGATCACTTCCCGGACCAATTGCGCACGGCTTGCCGCAAACAACAACAATTCAGCTTCCGGACACATTCCATCTCCTGCGTCCCCGTGTTTGAGCAAATGTCGAATTTCTTCACCGATTTCGGTTCCTCCGGGTTCTCGGGTTACGATCACCTCGTGTCCGAGTTTTTCAAATTGATCCATGAGTAGGGAAATTTGGGTCGTCTTCCCACTCCCCTCGGAGCCTTCAAATGAGATCAAAAGACCTCTGCCTTCATCAGTGTTTGCTGCCATATGTTCGAATCGTTGACCGGTAGGCAAATTAGGTAACCCATTACCTGATGCTTTGCACCCGGGAATTTGTTGTAAGTAGGATTCGGAAATTAGCAATGTTGTCTGCGGGGGGCAAGTTTCAAAAGACTCCAAAGCGATCTGAAAAGTTTTGAAGCAGACCGGATCATTCCCTTGTAAAATTCCTAAGAATTATTATTAGTAAAGTCGCTTTTTTGTTCGCTCTCTTAGATTTGTTTAAAGGAATGTTTTTAGATTTCACTGCATTTCCAACTTGGGTCGCAGTATCCAGCTCGCCCATTTCTTATTTTTCGGAGTCCAATCCGGCAGGCAAAATCATCGTGCTTTTGCTTTTTGCTTCATCCGTCGCGGCGTGGACTGTGATGGTGTGGAAGTTCATGGAGCTCTCAAAACTTAAGAAGATCAACACTATGCAGAAAAATTCGCTGTCGGGACTCAATTCCCTGATTGCCGTGGCAGTGAGTAAAAACCCGACGATCGATTCGACGCTTTCCAAAGTGTTTCATTCGGGACTGATGGCCTACCACAGCGAAGTTCGGCTCTTTGGAAACCCACAGACAGAACTCACCCGCAATCGATGCATGAAAAATATCGAAAACGCGATGAGTCGTGAGCTTTCGCGTATTGGTCTTTATTACGAGTCGCAGATGACGACGCTCGGTTCGATCGTGACCGCAGCTCCATTTCTTGGGCTTCTAGGGACTGTTTGGGGTGTGATGGAGGCGTTCGGAGGAGTCGCCAAAGGCGGTAGCGCCACCCTCCAGCATCTGGCCCCCGGGGTTTCAGGAGCTCTATTGACGACGGTTGCCGCACTGATCGTGGCGATCCCCTCGGTGATTGGTTACAATTACATTGTGGGTTACATCAAGGAAATGACACTGACGCTCGAAAACGACGCCAGCGAACTGGCTGAGAAATTCGAGGCGGAACTTTGTCAGGACGAAAGCAACCTCCGATGAGACATCGATCTAAACTGATCAGTGCCGGAAGAAGGTTGTCGACTGTGACCACCATCAACATGACTCCTCTCATCGATCTAGCGTTTGCATTGTTGATCATTTTTATCATCGCAACCCCTCTGCTTGAACAGACCATACCTATTAATTTGCCGATCGAGCAGGCGGATGCAGCTAACCAGCGTAAAGATATTGATTACCAGACTATTTCGATTGACCAGAGTGGACAGATTTTCTGGGGAAAAACACCTGTAAATCTCAACGATCTCAACACCTTTCTAGGGCGATTCGCGGAACAACCCGATCCACCGGTCATCAATCTCCGCGCGGACGCGCAGCTGCAGTATCAGGCTGTTATTGAAGTGATTGATCTTATCAAAGAGAACCAACTCGAAAAACTAAGCCTCGACACGCAGGCCCAATGATTTGAGGGATTTGTAAGGAATGAAAAGGAGCCAGAAAGTCACCATGTATTGGTCGCTCGGAGGGCATTTCACTGTTCTTCTTGCCTTGCTTATTTTCTCCCTCATCACGAGTTGCAAACGAAGGCAAAACATTGATCCCCACGTATTTTCACTTGTAGGACCGCCGCCTAAACCAGAGGTGGAACAGAGTCCGACTCCACCCAAACAACCGGCAAAGAAAGAGACTCCTAAACCAAAGCCTCCGAAGCCGAAACCCGAGCCACCCAAAAAGGACCTTCCGAAACCGAAAGTGACACCCGTGGAAACGAAGCCCAAAACGGCTTCGTATGATCAGTTCTTAAAGACACACGATCTTCCGGAAGACCAACCGCAGCCTCAAGAAACTGTCGTAGAGACTCGGGTTGAAGATCCGATGCGGGAAATTCGGCAACAGCTGAATTCACTGATGAAGGACGGCCCAAGTGAAATGCGCCCAACGAGTGAAAGCGACATGCGTGCGATGCATAGCTACATCGGAAAAATTCGAGGGCAGATCGACATCCTCTGGCAACAACCGAAAAACCTACCACCTGGGGAGTGGAAGGCGGTCGTGGAATTCTCAGTGTCCTCTACCGGGCGTATTTCCAACGTGAAATTCATTAGCAAATCAGGTCAGACCGACTTCGACCAATCCCTGATCAGAGCTCTGAACCGATTCCTCACGACCAATCCACCCCCCGACGGAAGGAACCATGTGTTTAAGATCCCCTTCCGCATGGTGGTGCGGTAGAGAATCCTTTGCAACGGTTGGCAGCTATCGGCGACATCTCCTTGACAATTTTGCCTCCACCTACGACATTTAGGCACATCTTCCGAAATAGCATTTGTTATTCGGTGCAGGGCCGCTGAACACAGCGGCCCTTGCCTTTTACCGAAGTTGCTCAATGAAAACACTCCTCTATATCGATGGATTTAACCTGTATTATGGTGCCCTGAAAAACACTCCATTTAAATGGCTGAACCCATTGTCGCTTACGCAAAGGAAATTCAGAAAAAACCAGATTATTGGTGTTAAGTATTTTACAGCAAAAGTATCAGGTCGTTCTGGTGATCAATCTCAACCCCAAAGACAGGAGTTGTATTGGAGAGCACTTCGCACCATCCCGTCCCTCGAAATCATTTGTGGGCATTTCAGAGAAAGAGAAATCAGAGCAAGAGTCGTGGATCCGCCTCCAAACTTTATCAACGTTTTCAAGACTGAAGAGAAAGGATCAGATGTCAATTTGGCTACAAACCTATTGATGGATGGATTTCGAGACAAATACGAAGTTGCTATAGTTATTTCTGGAGATTCAGATTTGATTACTCCAATAAAGATGATCCGAGATGAAATTGGTAAACCTGTAGGAGTAGTTAACCCACAATTAGTATCCGGTCCCGTAGCAAAACCGAAACACAAACGGCGAAAAAATGCAGGATTGAAAAAGGCATGTTCATTCTATCATGCTGGGATAAGTTGGAATCAGCTCAGTGAATCAGTTTTTCCCGATACATTGACTGATTGTGTAGGCTCGTTCACCAGACCGAGTGAATGGAGATGATCAAGCCGCTTCTTTCGCAGTCTTTCCCTTATTCACCATGAAGTAGATGATTGGGACGGCCATGCGGCTGATGAGCAGGGATGCGATTTCGCCAAACATCAGAGCGATTGCGAGTCCCTGGAAAATCGGATCGGCCAGGATTACACTCGCTCCAACCACTACCGCAAGAGCCGTGAGCAGCATCGGACGGAAGCGAATGGCTCCGGCTTCGACCACGGCCTCTGCAAGTCCGACTCCGTGCTTCATTCGAAGCTCGATGAAGTCGACAAGGATGATGGAGTTTCTCACTACGATGCCGGCCCCAGCCATGAAGCCAATCATCGAAGTTGCAGTGAAATACGCTCCCATCGCCCAGTGAGCCGGCAGAATCCCGACTAGTGAGAATGGAATCGCCACCATCACGACGAGAGGAGTCACGTAGTTTTTAAACCATCCCACCATCAGCATGTAGATCAACACCAGCACGATTGCGAAGGCGATGCCGAGGTCTCGGAACACTTCGAGGGTGATGTGCCACTCACCGTCCCATTTGATGGACGGTTCTTGGTCGCTGAAAGGTTGGTTCAAGTGGTGAAGCTTGATGCTTGGTTTGGTGCCGGAGTAATCACGTCCGTCCAACTCAGCGATTTTCTCGTTCATCGCAATCACCGAGTAAGCGGGACTTTCCGAACCTCCCGAGACGTCGGCGGTCACATAAATGACAGGTTTGAGATTTTTGTGGTAGCGGTAGGACTGAGTTTGCGATTTCTCCACCCTGACCAACTCCCTCAGGGGTACCAGAGGAAGTTCTGGGTTCATTTGCGAACCTACCTTCAGATTCAGGAGATCCTCCACCCGGGATCGTTGATGGCGAGGAAGTTCCATCACGATGTCCACGTCTTCCTCCTCAATAGGAAGATGCAGAAGGTCGATTTTCGCTCCTGAAGTAGCAATTGTGAGGGTCTGGGTGATGTCTGTTTGATAGATTCCGTTTAACGCAGCCTTCTCGCGATCGATGACAAAGGTTGCTTTGGCTTCCGGCTGTTCCACGTACCAGTCCACATCCACGACCCCTTCTTCGTCTTCAAAGATTTTCTTAACCGCTTCGGCAAGGGCCAACCGATCCTCGTGTGAGGGTCCGTAAATCTCCGCGACCAGGGTTTGTAACACAGGAGGGCCCGGAGGCACCTCGGTGACTGCTGCCGAGACGCTGTATTTTTTTGCGATTGCATCCACTCGTGGACGAATTCGTTTTGCGATGTCGTGACTTTGCTCGCTCCGATGATGTTTGGGTTGCAGATTGATCTGGATGTCGGCGACTGTTGGGCCTCTTCTTGCAAAATAGTGCCGAACCAGCCCGTTAAAATTAAATGGAGCTGCGGTTCCTGCATAGACCTGATAGTTCATGACCTCGGGTTCGATGCTGATCGCATCCGCGATTTCCTTCGCGATTGCGGCTGTGGACTCAAGCGTGGTCTCTTCGGGAGTGTTGAGAATGATTTGGAATTCACTCTTGTTGTCGAAAGGAAGCATTTTGAGGGTCACACCTCCCGTGGGGATCAACGACATCGAACCGAGCAGAAGCATTACGATGATCACCAAAAACCCCCAACGCCAGACAGGTTTGTTCATCATGGGCTCCATGATTTTGTGGTAGAGACGGGTAAACCAATCGTCTGGCATTTCCTCACCATCCTCAGTTTCAGCGGTCCCACGTTTTTTCTTCAGATGTCGACCAAGCACTTTGACGGCCGCCCACGGTGTGACGGTGAAAGCGATGATCATCGAGAAAAACATAGCCGCCGACGATCCGACCGGAATCGGGCGCATGTAAGGGCCCATTAATCCACCCACGAAGGCCATTGGTAAAATTGCTGCAATCACCGCCCAGGTGGCTAGAATGGTGGGGTTCCCCACTTCATCCACAGCTTCCAGTGCAACCTGGATCAAAGGCTTATCACGCGAGCTCGGCATGCGCACGTGGCGGACTATGTTTTCCACGACTACGATGGCGTCGTCTACTAGGATTCCGATTGAAAAAATCAGCGCGAAAAGCGTGATACGGTTGAGTGTGTACCCGTAAAGGTAAAACACCAATAGCGTCAGCGCCAGAGTGGATGGAATTGCGAGGAGGACTACAATCGACTCACGCCATCCGAGAAAAATGAAGATGAGAATGGCGACACCGAAGATTGCAATGCCCATGTGGAGAAGCAGTTCGTTGGATTTTTCAGCTGCGGTCTCCCCATAGTCCCTAGTGAGAGTGACTTCGATGTCTGACGGGATAAGGGAGCTCTCCAGTTCCTCAACCTTTTCTTTAATGTTTTCAACAACCCATACGGCGTTGGCCCCAGGTCGTTTGGCAATCGAAATGGTAACAGCAGGGCTTACGCCCATGTGGTCCCCGTGAAGTACGTAATGTTTGGGTTCTTCTGGCCCGTCGATGACTTCTGCGACATCCTGAAGATAGACTGGTTTCCCTGCGAAGACACCCACCACCGTTTTCGCGACTTCGTCCCGGCTCTGAAAAAACTTTCCTGTTTGGATTTTGAGAGTGCTGTTATCTGCAGTAAGGGTGCCTGAGTGGGATTGTTGATTGCTACCTCTGAGCATTTGGGTCAGTTGAGGATAGCTCAGCCCCCTTGCGTCCAGTTTTAAAGGATCGATGAGGATGCGTACTTGCCGACGAGTTCCACCGATTAGCTGAGTTTCGGAAACATCATTCAGTCGTTTGATCTGATCTTCGATTTGGCTGCCGATTCGGCGAAGGGTGTAGTGATCGTAAGCGTTGCTGTGAATTGTCAGAGTGGCGATAGGAACATCGTCGATCGTGTGGGGTTTGATCAACGGATGGCTCACTCCCGGAGGAATTCGGTCGAAATTGGTCGCCAGTTTTTGATTCAATTTGACGAGGCTTGATTCGAGATCGGAGCCTACTTTGAAGCGAACCACAACCATGGACGAACCTGGCATCGAAGTGGAGTAGACATACTCAACTCCTGGGATTTCCCAAAGAAGTTTTTCCATTGGCGAAGTCACCCGTTGCTCGACCTCTTCGACGTCGGCTCCGGGCATTTGCACCAACACATCCACCATTGGCACCTGGATTTGAGGTTCTTCTTCACGCGGCAACATCAACACCGCGAAAGCTCCCATGAGGATCGAGGTTGCCACTGCAATCGGCGTGAGCTTGGAGCTCACAAACATCGCCGCCAGTTTTCCGGCAATCCCGAAGTTTTGATTATCTTTGGAAATGTTCATATCCGTTTCAGACCAGTGAATTGCTTATTTTGCGATAGGAGCTCCGTCGATGAGCTCTCCCCCATCGTGCAGGGCAATCTCCTCGCCAGCTGTAAGTCCGGAGAGAATTTCGACCGAGTCACCGTAAACATCGCCCGTTTTGACGATTCGCATGTGAATGTATCCTTCATCCACAACAAACACTCGCTCGATTTGCCCCCAATGGCTGATCGCGGATCGAGGAACTAGCAGGACTTCTGCTTTTTTGACCGGAATTTGGATTTTGACCGATTGACCGGACTTCAAGTCGTGAGTATTTGAAAAACCGATTTTCACCGGAAACGTTCTTGATTTGGGATCAGCAGAGGGCGCGATTTCTTCGACCGACGCATCTTCGATTTTTCCGTCAGGGAGCACAACCTTTATACTCGATTTCACTTCGAGAAAATTTGCCAAGGCTTCGGGAATGTCAGCTTCCACACGGAGATGATCAAAGTCTTCTATTTCCAACACGGGTGTTCCGGGAAGCCCGAGGTCTCCCTCATTTCCGAATTTTCGGGTGATCACTCCGTCGAAAGGAGCATGAATTTTGGTGTAGGAAAGAAAGGTTTGTGCCTCAGCGACAATCGCTTTGGTGAGACGTTCCTGATCTTTCAAATCTTCCACCGCGATCTGTGTGGAGGATTGGTCAATCAGTAGTTTTTCTTCGCGTTGAAGGTCTCTTCGAACCTTATCGAGGGCTGCTTGGGCTTGTTGAAGTTTGGTGGAAAATTCCATTGCTGAAAGCTCAACGAGCAAATCTCCTTTGCTCACTGATTTGCCGGGAGAAACGTGGATCTTCAAAATCTCACCAGTCACTTTTGGAGCGACCGATGCTCGGAAGCGCGAACGAATGATACCGATAACTTCGTTGTAGATTGGAACCTCCTGCAAATGAGCCTCCGACACCGATACCTGAACAGGCTCCGGCGAGTGATCGGAGTGGGTGCCGTGACCTGCATGGTTAGATTTACACGAGGTAAAAATGAGAGGTGATGTGAGAGTGATACTCAAGGCTAACAGTCTTGAAATTTTCATGATTGAATTCGGTTAATTTTTAAATGGATTCTGGAGTGAGGAGACCGTAGGCACGCAAACGGTCAGCTCGCGCGATTTGGTAGCGGGCTTCGGAAACCGCCCGGAGCATCCTGGCTTCGGTGAGACGAGTTTCGACATCGATGAGCTCGCTTGAAAGGATGACTCCGTTTTTGAATCGGTTGCGGTTGATGGTGGCACTTTCTTCGGCTTGGGTGACCACTTTTTGAGTCACGGAAAGGGAGTCGATCGCGTTTTGATAGGCCATGTCGGTGGATTTGCGTTCGTGTGCGACGGCGAGCTTAACCTTTCGGTAGTTTTCCTGAGCTTTTCTCAAAGCAGCGCGGGCAATGGATTCTTTACTGCGATTATTGGCTCCGTCATAAAGAGGATAGTTCAGGGAAAGTCCCGCGGTCCAGTAGTTCCCGTCTCCGTCGACCTCGAATCCTTTGTGATATTCGTAACTCGCAAACGCTGCGATATTTGGCCGAGAGTTTCCTTTTGTAGACTGGAGTTGTTGTTGAGCGGCTTTGAGAAGTTGTTCTGCAGCGGATTCCTCCGGACGGGTTTTTGCGGTCAGTTTTTCCACCTGAATGTTTTCAGGGACCGAACCTGCTGATTCGATGATGTCGAATCCCTCCGGAATTTTTTCTTCTCCCATAAGATTGAAGAGGGCGAGCTTTGCGAGATCCAACGCGAGTTTTGCCTGGACTAGTTTTTCATTGGCCTGAGCTGCCTGCACTTCGAGATTTAGCACCTCGGTCCTGAGTGACTTTCCCGTGCCATACTGGATACCCGCGTTCTTAAGATTTCGTTGAATCGCATTTTGTGAAGCTTCCTGAGCGATGAGCTGTTTTTTAGCTTTGATGATTTCGTGCCATGATCGAACAACGGCAAACGTGATGTTTTGGCGAGTGGCTTCCTGGAAGTGTGCAGCCGACCTAGACTGTGACTTTGCGGAGTTGAGTTGGGCTGACCTCTGACCGCCGGTGTAGAGAGGAAGAGAGACTGTTGCAGAAAGATTGAGGTCGTCCATTCTGCCCGGATCATTAAAATCTAACCCAAAATCGAACGATCG
>JAKSBQ010000100.1 GCA_022361075.1 Opitutales bacterium
GAGAAAAAGAAGCTCGAACAAGAGAAACAAGAGGTGATCACAGAACTGAAAGTCGCCCAAACCAAGCACGAACTCGTTAGCCAGCAGCTCGTCAATACTCAGCTTGAGGTCGAACTCGAAAGACAACAGAGACATGAAGCTGAAAAGCGTGCAGAAAACCTGACGGAAGGGGTCAAGGTGTTGGCTGGAACATCTGTTGAAATCAAGGAGGAGATCAAACAACTCCAGCCAAAAACCCCCAACGCCCTATTTACGGAGTATAAACGCAATCGCATTACGGTTCGTTTTGAAACGCGCTATCCCGGCCTTTTCAGTAGTCGGAACAAGACCTATGAGGCTCAAACGATCCTCGTGTCAGACACCCGACAAACCTATGCGGTGCTGCACGCAAGTGAGACGCCATTCGAAATCCGTGACATCACGCCTTCGTATGAAATCGTTACGGGCACAGTCCTTATCGGGAACTCCATTCTTCATCCCGAAAAGGTCCATTTTCTAGCCTCGGATCCAAGAGTTGTTTTACTTCCGGTGGATTCCGAAATCGCCGAAGCGGAGGGAGTGAAGGTTTACCCCATCGTTTTGGAGCCATTCCGCTTTCCAAAAGCAGTGTTAGTCGACAGTGGTCAAAACTATTTCGGAGAATCCTCGTTCAAGGTGCATCCAGACTTTGCACACGCACTTGAGATGGACCGCAAGATCATCAGTCAGCTATTTGGCGAGTTTTCTCCCTCAAGAGGGGATCTTGTGATCGCCCAGACAGGAGAATTCATGGGGGTGATGGCAACCAACGAATTTTCGGTGCTAATGGATCACCTCACCGTATCTGATTCGCTATGGATCGGCGAAGCATTCGACTCCGAATACACAGACACCATTCTCTCGAAGCTCAATCGCAAGCTCCTGTATCTCAGTTATTGGCAATAGAATCTCAGATGGGGCTGACTACCTAAGCAGCCCATTCTGAATGCACTTACGAAGTCTCGTTATCCGACAACTTTTTGATCCACAAGCCATAGGAGTAAATCATTGCTGCGGAAATCACTCCAACAATCGAGAAGACAAACCAAGTGTAGCCCACGTTATTCGAGTGATAAAGCAAATGAGTTAAGCTCTCCGGTGATTCGCCGGTGAACTCAACGAGTTTCTGAAATGCCTCTCCAACGGGAATCGATGCCTCGGAAACCGCCTCTTCACTCAAACCCCTTTCCATCATGAGCTCACGAGCCAACACATCCTTTGATGAAAACATGTGATAAAGCTGAGGGCCAATCTTCCCTTCCAGAGTCCAACCAATGAGAATCGGTGCCTGAGAAAATCCAATCCACATCGCTTTTTTGTCAGGTGGAGCAATGTTCCCCAGAAACTCACTGTATTTCGGACTCGCCAACATTTCTCCGATACTGAAAACCACCATCGCTCCCACACAGATCCAAGCAAAGTTGTAGAGCCCGAGTAGAGTAAGTGCTCCCACAACGAGAAGCGTTCCAACAAAAAGACTCGTGGTCGCACGCATCTTCGCGCTTAGACCTGCAAACAGGAAGCAGGTGAGCATGATCATCAACGCATTGATGTTCACGATACCCTCAGGCTCGATCTCAAGACCGTTCTGCTTCATTCCCATCAGGAAATGAATCACCCCATTTTGCGTTCCATCCGGTCCAAACAAGGTGGAAACAATCACTCGGGTATCCACCCAGTCATCCACGAATTTGGGCAACACGTCCCAAAGCATCGGGAACATGAACCACCAAACGGAGAAAATCACGAGATAGACCCAAAGGTGTGGTTTCACGAGCTCTTTCATGGACTCCACGACCAGACTTTCTTCCTTAAGCTCTCCGGCTTTGATTTTGCGACGACGCTCCAGGCGTTCTTCTTTGCCCGGTTCCTTGTAAGTGAGAAGAAGAATGAAATTGAGGCAAATTATGGCCGCATTCGCGTAAAAAACATAGGTCCAGGAGAGATGGCGCATTTGAAGTGCAATTAACGGACCAATCCACCCGCCGATGTTCACCGTTTGATAAAAAACTCCCCACGCCATCGAACTATTCTCACGTGTACTTGCTTTGATGAGCGTACCTTGAATTCCAGGTTTAAAAATCGCTGTTCCGAAGGCGAGAAGGATCGCACCAATAAAAAAGCCGGTGTAAGTCGGAATCCATGCCATCACCAGGTATCCGATACACTTGACCGCAGTGGAAGCCGCTATCGTTTCCTTATAACCGTAACGGTCGGAGATTCCTCCTGTAAAAATAGGAACCAACGATTGAACCAGGTTCCAGGTGAACAACAACCATCCAAAGGTCGCCATGGTGACTCCCAGACCGCCTTCAGAAGCGGGCCGGGTCGCATAAATCGTGGAAACCGTTCTCACGCCATAATACGCAAGGCGTTCAATCATTTCCATTCCACCAACAATCCAAAACACATAGCTCAGACTGGCGAGGGAGGCCCAGAGGCCTAATTGTTTAACATCTTTGAGGGTGTTGGATTTGGGTGAAGAAGGCTCGTTCTCACTCATACAGACAAATTTTTTAGTAGTAGCTATGGATCAAAATGCAACGAATAGGGGCATTTACTCACAAAATCGAGTCTTAAAACTACGCATGTTCGGAATTTAATAATACTACTAACGATTTGCGGATCTTTAGTTTTCAGAAAATGGGATTGAGCCTTAACTCCAAAATGGCTAACTACCCTCGACATGGGTAATCAATCAGCCAATCTCGAAATCGCCGTCGAAGCCGCTAAAATTGCTGCAGAGCCTCTAAAAAACGCTAAAGAAGGCTACCGTTCAGTGCACCTCGAAGAAGCTCATGACGTAAAACTTCAAGCAGATCTGGAATCTGAGAAACTGATTCGGGAATATCTCTCAAAAAAATCGGAATACTCGATCATTGGGGAGGAACAGGGGGGTGACCCAGCGCTCTACCACTCGGAAGATTTTTACTGGGTAGTAGATCCGCTGGATGGAACCTACAACTACTTAAGGGAACAACCTCAGTGCTGCGTGAGCATCGCTTTGATGAAGGGTAATGAAGCTCAGGTAGGAGTCGTTTATGATTTCAACAGAGAGGAAATTTTCACAGGAGGAGAAGGACTCTCTTTCTGCGTAAACGGAATTGCACACACTCCCTCATGGGCGGAATCGATGGGGAAAGCCTGCATCACCACGGGTTTCCCTCACGACATGAAACGCGACCCGAAGACCGTCGATGCGTTCATGAAGCTTATCCTGAATTACCGCAAGGTCCGCATGATTGGTTCTGCCGCTTTAGCGGTTACCTACGTCACCGCAGGGCTCTACGACGTCTATTACGAAACCGGAGTGAAACTTTGGGACGTTGCCGCCGGACTAGCATTCGCGAAATCAGTCGGTGCAACCGTTCAACTTCGCGAGTGGGAGGAAAAACCTCTGAATTTCGATGTCTGGCTTGTCGGCAAACCTGAGTTCATTCCCGCTAAAGGGACATAATTTCCATTTTGCTCATTATTCTACAATACTTTTTTCCGGCGCCTGCGTTGGGATTACTGTGGGCACACCTATTCGCAAAACATCAAGGGGTAAAGCTCCCTTCCGAGCTCTACGCGCTTATCTTCATCTCCACTCTTTCCATTTACCTCCTGGATCGCTTGGCTGAAACAGATAGAAGCTTGATTTACAAACGCCACCAAATCATACAAAACCGCAAAACATCATCCCTGATCGCAACTTTAGTTCTGGTGAGTCTGGGAATCTCCCTTTTATTCAAACTAAAACTGATTCCTCTACCCACACCATTTCTATCTATCGGGATCGGTGCTGTCATTTATTTAATGATTCCACTCTTTTGGAAGAGAGAATCTCGGATAAAAGAGTGGGTTAAAAATATGCTCTGCGCAGGTGTATATGCTGTAGCATGTGCCAGCCCAACTTCCGTCTATTCTTGTGGCAGTGCTCGTCCTTCCATTACCTTCCTCACAAATACAGTAATGCTTGCTTTGATGATTCTTCTAAACCTACGTCTCATAGAAAATCACGAAAAGGATGTCAGAGGAGTAGGCAAACACTGTCCCTTATTGTTGGCTTTCATTTTAATGACCTCACTTCTTAGCGTAAACGTACTCACTGTCTGCTGGACATCCAGTTCGATAGCTATGGTAATTCTGTCATTGCTTCCCTGGAAACTAGGAAAACCAATATCTTTCGATTTGATTCTTTTCCCTCCAGCACTGTTCGCTCTGATTTGGTAGCCATAGGTAAGAGTGTTGCTTCACTCTGCATTCGCAACAATTAGATTTCGCAATCATTCAGAGCAGTAAGCCTTATACATTGTGGCGCTATTTCAATTTGGGTTAAATGTTTTTGATTTCCTCGAAGTTCGGACAGTAAAACTCCGTTAAGCGTCCTCCAACCAGTTTAAGCTTAACCCTTACTTAAATCCTTAATCGATTGGAGGTGCTTATTGTTAAATAAACAAAAGTATATACCAAAATAATGAAACTCATACAAAAAACCCTCATATCAACATCAATAATGCTTATCCTCTTTTCCGGTCTTCATGCCGGATTCGAAAAAGGAGATAAAGAAATTAACTTTGGGTTCGGTTTAAGTCATTTAAGTTCAGATGACAGTGACAGCACCTCTATCGCAGGAAACATCCTTTATGGTTATTTCCAATCCGAAAATTTGGAACTGATTTGAGGGATCAATGCATCACATGTGGATTTTGATCATGGAGATTCAACAGCCTACGGATTAACTGCTGGTGCGAGATGGCATTTTGCTACATCCGAAAGTTTCGTACCATTTGTCGGAGCTCGAATAGGATACCAAAGAGTTGAATCTGGTTCCTTCGAAGAAGATGATTTTATCTACAGAGGTGAAGGAGGTTTCAGGCAACAGATCAATGAAAACCTGACTATAGATTATATAGTTTCATATGAAAGAAGCAGTGAACTCGAAACCAATAATTTCGCATTCAGCATCGGATTTGGTATATTTCTTTAATTAGCAATCATCAATATGGCTAGAGCACATAAACTCTAGCACGACATTCCATAAACAGGAAATGAGCATGGCACAGACAAAGCTCTTTGCCATGCTTATTTTTTACTCCAATATTTCCTGTAGATTAAAAATGTAGTTTGTTCACTTTGTTTTATCTCATGGAAAACACTAACAAAGATCACCTGTTCGCCAAACAACTCGACTGGGTCGAAAATTTCAAGTTCGACGAATCTGTAGCAAACGTGTTTCAGGACATGATCACACGATCCGTGCCCGGCTACCGTACGACACTGGCGATGATTGGGGTCATCTCGTCCAGATTCGTCACAGCTGGTAGCCGAGTCTATGATCTTGGTTGCTCACTCGGAGCTGGGACCGCCATCGCCGCTAATGCAGCGAAGGTGAACGACTACGAAGTCGTCGCTGTCGACACATCCGAGTCCATGATCACGAAATGTCGGGCGACTTTAAAAAAGCAAAAACTCAAGGCAATGATTTCCTATCGACAGGAGGATATCCGCACAACTGAGCTTTCGAACGCTTCGGTTGTGATTCTTAACTTCACTCTTCAATTTTTGCCAAGAGAAGATCGGGCCAAACTGATTAAACGCATCCACGCTGCCCTGAATTCCGGAGGAGTCCTGGTGTTGTCCGAAAAAATCCATTTTGAAGACTCCGCTCGAGAGGATTTACTCTACAAACTTCACCACGAGTTCAAACGAGCCAACGGATACAGCGATCTCGAAATCAGTCAAAAACGAACCGCGCTCGAAGACACCCTTATCACCGAAACACTTTCGAACCACCAATCACGCATCAAAGCAGCCGGATTTTCATCCTCCCACCTCTGGTTTCAATGCTTTAATTTCTGCTCCCTAATCGCGGCGAAATAGATTGGAAAAAAGATCCTTTGCAGCTTTCTGGAGATACCCGTACTCTGGAGCTCTCACTGAGGATCAATATCTCCTTATTCTGAATCAGATTTGTTTAACTCCTCCGAATACCCTGCTAATGGAGTCTGTGATCATTTGACAAGAAGGTCTCTGGCATCATCACTTTGCCCCGATGCATGAGCCGGCAGATAGTCTATTGATCTTATTTTGCGTGATCGTCGCAGTTCCTTTCATTGCGAAATGGATCAAACTTCCGATCATCGTGATCGAAATCATCATCGGGATCATTCTCGGCTACCTGGGTTGGATCAAACCGCATCCGACACTCGATTTTTTCGCTTCGTTTGGGCTCACTTATCTTCTCTTCCTTGCAGGTCTAGAGGTGGACTTTCGTTTCATCCGCAAGCATCTCAAGCGAACAGTTGGCATTGCGATCGCCTCGATTTCCATGCCCTTCTTGGCTGGATTTCTAGTCGGAAAATGGCTCGGGATTCAGCCGGTTCTTTTTGGAACCATCTTTTGCACCACCTCCCTCGGTGTAGTCCTGCCGATGACCAAGGAGTTTAAAGAAAGGGAACAATTTGTTCAAATTCTGCTCGGTTCAGTCATCCTTGTCGATATCCTCTCCATGTTTCTACTTGCATTCAGCCTGTCACTGGAGGACGGCAACCTTTCAGCAACTTTCATCTACTCCATTTTTGCGGTGCTCACGCTTTTCCTGATCCCCTGGATCATCAATCTCAATAAAGTTCACGAATGGGTGGAGAAGATCCTATCCAACAAAATTTATTTTGAACGTGAAGTCCGCTTCTCATTCGCTCTCATTTTCATCCTCAGCGCGATCACTGAAAGTTTTGGTTTTCACTCGATCATTGGTGCGTTCATTGCAGGTCTCATTATCTACGAAATCACTCCTCAGGCATCACGAGTGGATGAGAAACTCAAGGGATTCGGTTACGGATTTTTCATCCCTTTGTTTTTCATCCTCGTCGGAACCCGGGTAGATCTGATAGCGGTTTTTCAAAACGCCGATCACATTTTCAGTTTGGTGGTCGTGATCGCGGCGGCGGTCGTTTCGAAATGGATCAGTGTCTGCATCGTTTCGAAAATTGAAGGACTTTGCTTGGGGGAAAGTTTAGCGATGGGAGCCATGCACACCGCCCGCCTCAGCCTGATCATCGCAGCTGCTGAAATCGCCCGAAAAATTGGCATCATCGACGGCAACATCTTCTCCACACTGGTTCTTCTTGCAGTGATCACCTCGACTCTCGCACCCACGATCAGCCGATGGATATTGCATCACACGTCGAGCAAGTGATCGATTTTCAGGTTTTTAACTCGATTCAAAAAGCCAGCCCTGCTAGGCCAGAAATATGTTAGATTTTCTAAGACCCGACGGACGCAAACACGAGGAACTTCGTCCAATCGAAATTGAGACCGGAATCGCACCAAACGCGACTGGATCCGTGCTCATCAAATTCGGTAAAACCCAGGTGATTTGCTCCGCAACTATCGAAAATAAACTCCCTCGCTGGATGCACGCTCAAGGGCTCAAAGGAGGTTGGCTTACTGCAGAATACTCCATGCTTCCCTACTCGACTCTTGAACGAAAAGATCGTGACAGCACGAGAGGAAAAGTCGACGGTCGTAGTATCGAGATTCAGCGTCTCATCGGTCGTTCGCTACGTGCAGTCTTGGATCTCGGCAAGATGGAAGGAAAAACGTTGTGGGTCGACTGCGATGTGCTTCAAGCCGACGGCGGCACACGCACCGCTTCGATCACGGGGGCTTACGTAGCCGCAAAGCTGGCCGTGCAACGACTCATGGGTGACAATGTGTTGAGTGCGGACCCCTTCAACGATAGCGTAGCTGCGGTATCAACAGGTGTTTTTTTTGACGAGGAAGTCCTCGACTTGAACTATCACGAGGACAAAGAAGCCTCCGTCGATGCAAACATCGTGATGACTGGAAGCGGAAAATTTATCGAAGTGCAAAGCTCGGGTGAAGAAGCGACTTACTCGGAAAAACAACTGCAGCGACTCATCGAACTTGGCAAAATCGGTATCAAGAAACTCACCGAGATTCAAAACAAAGCACTCAGTGTTTAACTGAATACCACCGTTTTGTTTTGGTAACATAAAATACGGTGCTCCAGGTGGAAACGAACCGCTTGGGCGAGCACACGCTTTTCAAGGTCTCGACCGTTGCGAACCAGATCCGCCACTGAGTGTCGATGATTTACCGGAGCAACCTCTTGTGAAATAATCGGACCTTCATCCAGATCTTCGGTTGCGTAATGAGCAGTTGCGCCGATGAGCTTTACACCCCGCTGATGTGCCTGATGATAAGGCTTGGCACCGGCAAAAGCGGGGAGGAAGGAGTGATGCACGTTGATCACTTGCCCCCGCATTTCGAGAAGTAATTCACGGGAAAGCACCTGCATGTAACGGGCGAGTATCACCAACTCCACCTGATGTGCTTTAAGAATCTCGATTTGACGACTTTCTGCCGCTTTTTTGTTTTCTTTAGCAACAGGAACATGTTCGAAAGGCAGTCCGTAGTTAAGGGTGGAATCTCTCAGGTCTTCATGATTTGAGATCACCACCGCAAGCTCACCATTAAATTCACCCGCCTTCCATCTCAGGATGATGTCGTGGTAGCAGTGATCATATCTCGAAACAAAAAGCGCAACCTTTGGACGATGACTGGACACACTGATCTGGCAATTCATGCCAAGGCCCTCTGCAAAGTCTTCAAATGCTTTGATTTCGCGCGTGCTTGTTTCCTGGGGAACCCACTCTACCCTCTGGAAGAAGATCTCGTGCTCGGAGTCACGATGCTGATCGGCATGGAGAATATTTCCCTGACGTTTCCATATCCAATTGGAGACTTTTGCCACCAATCCCGGCTGATCCGACCCGTGCAATAACGCAACAATCGAGTGGAATTCAGAATCCGAGATTTGTTTTTTTGAATGATTCATCAATTGTCTACGACTATAGGGTTATCGAGATTATCTGAAATACTGATATTTTAAGCGATAGAATTTTGTTGAAATCCCTTCATTGATTTAAACGTTCGAATGCTACAGAACGTTGATACAAGAGAACTTATATGAATAAAATAAGCATATCCGAAATCTTCAAACCAAGTCTTCTGGGCTTCCTATCGATCACCATTTTCTTTTCCGCATTCGCAGAAGGTGAAGATAAGGTCACAGCCGATCATTTCCCTCTCGATGTCTCCGAAATCGAGAGAGTTCAAGCACCTCAGGTGACGTCCTACGCGGACGCGCTAGCCGATGTGCAGGAAGCAGTGGTCGCGGTCTACACCGCCCGCACAGTCAGGTATCGCCAGGGTGTGGACCCTCGTGAAGAGATGCTGCGACGCCTGTTTGGGTATCCCCCGTCAGAACAACAATCCGGGGAAGAGGAGGAACGACGAGTGCCTACTGGACAAGGTTCGGGAGTCATTGTTTCGCAAGACGGTTACATCCTTACTAACAACCATGTGATTTCTGATCGCAGTGGTCGTAAAGCCGACGAAGTATTTGTAACCCTAAGTGACGGTGAAGAGCTGGAAGCTGAAATCGTAGGCTACGACGAAAAGACCGATATTGCAGTTCTTAAGGTGGAAGCGGAAGACCTTCCGCATGCCGTTATGGCGGACAGTGACAATTTGCTAATCGGCGACATCGTATTCGCGATAGGAAACCCATTGGGAGTCGGTAAAACAGTAACCATGGGCATTGTCTCAGCCACAAGCCGAGATCTGGATCTTCTGGGAGAACAGGCCTACGAAAGTTTCATCCAGACTGACGCCTCCATCAACATGGGTAACTCCGGTGGAGCTTTAGTGGACGCGCAGGGTCGTCTGGTTGGTATCAACACAGCGATTGTTTCTCAGTCAGGAGGAAATATCGGTATTGGTTTCGCAGTCCCAATGAAGATCGCACGGAGTATCCTTATTTCTTTGGCAACTGAAGGAGAAGTGCGTCGGGGTATGTTGGGAATTTACCCAAGTCGCATCGATGCAAACCTGGCGGAATCGTTTGAGCTTGAGTCCACCGAGGGTGCAATCGTGACTCAAGTTGACGAAGACCTCCCTGCAGGCCGTGCAGGTGTCGAGGTTGGAGATATCATTCTTGAGATCAGCGGAGAGAAAGTCCGGGACGACGAACACCTTCGCTTGATCGTGGCAAGTCACCCTCCGGGGACCGAAGTTAATCTTTTGATTCTTCGAGATGGCGATCTTATCAACATCCCGGTAGTGCTCGGTGACATCGAAAACCAAACCGCTGCCAACGGATCGTTGCTCGACGGTGTCTACGTCCAAAATCTCAACGAAGAACTTCGTTCGGAGAATCAGATCCCAGAGGAAATTGACGGACTTTTCATCACGGATATTGAATCCGACTCCCCTTACCGTCGACGAGGCAGTGATCTCAGAGAGGGTATGGTGATTTTGAGAATCAATCGCCAGGAAGTGGACAGCCTCAGTCAGGCAAGAAATGCTCTGAAACCTGGAATGAACCGTTTCTACATCTATTACCGCGGTCAATTCGGTTTCATCGGTGTGCCTCTGGCACCATAGATTTCAACCATCCAATAAGATCCAAACCAAGCCCTTCAATTTGAAGGGCTTTTTCTTTGCCTAGTAGCAAAATGCTTGAGACGAGTTAATCCCATATCTAGACCCACCCATATGAAGGAGTAGACAAGAGCGTTGACTCTATGCCTCAATAGAACAAATTCCGACCTATCTTGACCATGACACCTCTTATTCAAATCATCAAAGAGCAATCTTCACCTCTTGCTCCGATCGAAACGGAAGAACAAAGTAGTTTGCCTAAATTAGAGGGTATCAGGTGTGTGCTCTTCGACATCTACGGGACACTCATGGTCTCAGGGGTTGGAGACATTTCCCACTCCAAGGCGGAAAATAGGAGCCAGTCCATCGCTCGTCTGGCAGACGAACTCAACTTTAGTCTTAAGAACACAACAAAAGACCTCGGAGAAGCGTTTCTGGAAATCATCAAATCCCATCAGGCGCAAACAAAAGCAACGGGTGTCATTTACCCAGAAGTCGAGATTAGAGAGGTGTGGCTCGATTACATGCAAAATTACACCTATCAAGACGTCGTTAATGTGCCCACCCATCCGCTAATCGAAGAGGCTGCTGTAAGATTTGAGCTTATGGTGAATCCGACCTGGCCCATGCCTTTCCTGGAGATGACCTTGTGCGCTCTGAAGAACAACGACATCGAGTTAGGTATTGTCTCCAACGCTCAGTTTTTCACACCTTTACTCTTTAATGCCTACTTCGACCGTTCGGTGGAATCCTTCGGGTTTGCCGAAGATCTTTGTCAGTGGTCTTTTTTCTTCAAAGAAGCAAAGCCATCCACACGTCTCTACCGTTTAAATTCCATGAAGCTGGAGGCCAAATATGGGATTCAACCCAATGAAGTTCTCTACGTTGGCAACGACATGCTTAATGACATCATGCCGGCCCAAGAGGTAGGCTTTAAAACTGCCCTTTTCGCAGGCGACCAACGCTCCCTTCGTTGGAGGGAAAATGATCCGCGGGTGAATGGAATCAAACCAGATATGATTTTGACTAGCTTGGATCAGATTCCAGGTTGCATCATCGACTAGAGACTCACTACGCCAGATCCAAAAGAAGATCTCGCGAAGGACTCATCGATCAGTTGATTCAGGGTCAACCCTGGCTGAAGGGCCGCTAACTGACGCACATTTTGCAGATGATAGACCTTCGAGGCGATGTCTGCGCCTACTGAATCCGCTTCAAACCGAAAGGATTGGTTATTGTCAGTCACTAAGCTAAATCCGCTTGGTGTTTTCTGAACTTTTACTTCATCCAAAGAGACCCCGTTTTTTGTAAGAAACCTCGAAACCTGAGGATCAGTCAGTAATTCACTTTTGAGCTGCTGCTCAGCGAAAGGTAACGCCTCGATGCGATTTACGGATTTGCTACTAAGGAAGCTCTTGAGCTCCGATTTCTCGGGACTCATCGCATACTCCAGCCGAAGGTCAAAGCGGTCTAGCGCTCCAGGCGAAGCAACTGCCGCCTTATTGTTTGAACCCGAAAACGAACTGAGAAGGGATTTCCCCGTCTCAACGACAAAGTTAGATAATAATGTACTCATGAGATGTTCTTTGATTGCGCGCAGCAATACATAGCATATCCCAGACCAATTTTATTAACGATCCCGGCCTCTGAGCTCTTTTCGACACTAAACACTCAACTCAAACGAAACGGTTCGTTGTGATGCACCGTTGATCAGAATCTCTATCTGATGCTCTCCTGGGTAAAGCACGCGCGTGGAGACAACTTTAAACGATTGTTTCTTCGCAAGTGTTCGAACCTCTCTCGGCCCCAACGTGAATTGAGTCCATTTAAACACCTTCGGGCTCAGAGAGCCGTTGGCTTTTTTGAAATGAACTGCGTAGTCAACGAGCAACTCTTGCTCTTCACTCGACTCTGAGCTGAGCTCAATCGAAAACTCCAGAGTATCCCCCACCGAAACGATCTCTTTGCTCAATTGAATCGGTGTCACAGAGATCTTTGCCTCTCCATAACCAAGAATCGCAAGCGCTCTGGGGTTTCCTTTTTTGATCAAAGTTCGCAGGGCGTGTTTGATCAATCGCTTCCGGTCTTTGGATGCATCGATCCACCAAGTTTCAGCAACTTTGCAGACGATGTCTGGATGGTCTTTGGCGATGTCATTGAGGTGGTTTGCCACTGATCTTCTGACGTATTCCGAAGTATCGTCCTTCAAACAATCGAGCAACGGAATGGTGGGTGATGGATCTTTGATAAATTGCTTGAGCTGCATTCCCCACGGCAATCGAGGCCGCGTACCCTCACTCACCAATCGTCGCACGTGTACACTGGGGTCCTTCACCCAAGCTTGAAGTTGTCTGAGAG
Source organism: Opitutales bacterium (assembly GCA_022361075.1). GTDB lineage: Bacteria > Verrucomicrobiota > Verrucomicrobiia > Opitutales > JAFGAQ01 > JAKSBQ01. Next base: position 12,832 of record JAKSBQ010000100.1, read on the forward strand.
TAAGGGTCGGATGTGCTTCAATGAAGTAACGAATGCCAAACTCCGAGGTCAGTCGCTTCGTCATCTCGCGAAGCAGATTCAGAGACTCCATCGGATGCTCAAGGCCGTGCTTCCCAACATATTCCTGAAAAGCCATGATGGGCCATCCTCTGATTCCATCTCCGTCCGTCATTCCACTGAATGTTTCGTCCTCAGGAACATCCGGGTGTAGCGACCGCATCATGATGTCTGCTGCCTCAGGAAAGCTATTGGGCAGCGTTTGCTCCAATCCTTCGACAACTGCAAAGCAGCGCTCTTTCAGCTCTTTGGCATCAAGGTCGGCACATGCTACTTTGACAAATTGAGCAGCATCGAAAGCATCCCAAACGTTCTGGATCGCCTGACCGATGCGTTCGATTAGCTCGTGATTGATGAAGTTTTTGAAAGGTTCAGTCATTGGGAAAAATCGAAAGAATAACTTCTACTCGACCATCTCCCCAACTGCAAACATCGTGATCATGATTTTGATCAGTCCAAAAACTACGACTACCAGAATCACATAAAATAAGGGGTTTTTCAGGAGTTTTTTCATAATAGAATTTAATAAGCTATACCAAAATTTTTGCTCTCTCAAATGCTTCACTGAAAAATCCACACTTCATTTGAACTCCCCCAATCTCATCTTATGCTATTCCGAAAACAAATTCATCATCATGAAAACTCTACTTACTTCATTCACAGCACTACTTCTTTTCGCTTCTCAGTCATTCTCGCATTGCCAAATTCCTTGTGGGATCTTTGGCGATGACGACCACTTCACAGCGATGCTTGAGGATGTTACGACCATTCGTAAATCAGTCGCTCAAATCAACGAACTTTCGAAATCCAACGCCCCAAATTACAATCAACTGGTTCGTTGGGTGAGCAACAAAGAAGACCACGCTGACAAAATCAGTGATACTGTGCTCAAATACTTCCTCCAACAACGCATCAAACCCGACCAGGATCACTACGAAGACAAACTTGTCGCACTACACAAGATCATTGTGGGTGCGATGAAAGTGAAACAAACTTCTGATCTTGAACAAGTTGACGCGCTGGAAGCGACCATTAAAGCATTTCACGAGCTCTACACCCATAAGCACTAACTATTGCCTGAAGTAACGACTGAAGAGTGGTCCTAAATCGTCCACTCTTAGAGGCATTACAGACTCATCAATAAAGCAATCCAAAGATTGTTTCGCAATGATGTGTCAGGGAACATGCAGAAACGTAGCTATTGTTCTGTCGAGAGTTGGGGGCAATGAGGTTCATTATCTGGACATTCCTGGCGCTAAGCCCGAGCGTTAATGCTTTTGCAGTCTCAACGTCTGAATCTGACTTCCAAAAAGATGATTGGCATTATGCAGAGTGGGACAACGTAACGATTATCAGTAATAGCAAGAGGTCAAAAACAGACGAAATTGCCAGAACCGTTGCGCAGTTCTTGCAACATATGGATGCGGTGTTGCCATTTCCTCGGAGAGAGGATTCATGGCCTTTAGAAATCTTTGTTTGCAGGGATTCCCGAACATTTCGCTACCTGGCACCTGATGAACCCAAATATCAAAATGATGTCTCTGGAATATTCACAAATGGGCTCGGATACGACGCGATTATCATTCATGCGGATACCGGCATGTCCAGTCTGCGTTCTATCGTATTCCATGAATTGGTACATAGAGAACTGAGACCGCTGGAGGGTATTCCTCTGTGGCTCGATGAAGGTTTGGCGGAGGTTTACTCTAATTTTAAACTGAGTGGAGAGTGGATTCATTACGGACTGTCGGATTCGCGCCACCGCCACTACTTACAACGAAAAAAGCAGACACCTTTTGAGCGGCTTTTTGAGGTCACTCACTCCTCCCCCGACTACCATGTTCGGGAACTCAGTATTTCCTTTTATGCCACCTCTTGGGCGTTTACCCATTTTGCTCTGTTTGGTAAAGAAGGGATCTACAAAGATCGATTTTTGAACTTCATCGAAATCGCACGCAATGAGTTCATTACAGAAGCAATCTTCAAAGAACATTTTGAGATGGGTTATGAAGAGATGAGCGATCAATTGCGCAAGTATGTAAGTTCGTTTCGATTTCCAAAATCAAGGTCTAAACTACAGTCCGAAACAAACCTCCCCTCGTTTGAATGGGAAACACTTGAATCACCCCATATCAAATTGTTGCTTGCTGGAGCTACGACACTCTCACGTCGTCACGAACGTTCAGCTCAATTGCTAGGGGAAAATTCACAATCCCTGAACACACTTCAAGCATTATGGTACCGACAAAAAACCACCTTAAATTACTACCTGGGCAATCATCTGAACGCCCAGGAACTTGCAGAAACAGCTTACGAATATGGTGATCGATCACCGACAACTCTGCTGCTCTATGCCGAAAAACTTCTCAATACCGCACCAGGGTGGCGCGTTTACTACGACGAAGTTTTATCCCTTAAAGAGATCAACCGTGCCTTTCGCTGCATCAATCAAGTATTGGAGATTGCTCCGCGACACCCACTTGCTTGCAAGCTTTACGCTTTAGGTTGGATGCGAACTACCAATAAACCCTCGCGTGAGCAATACCGTAAACTCATGAACAACGCCCGGCTCCATGTTGACGATCCCGAAATCTGCTTCTTGACTGCGGATTTAATGAGCATCAACAAGGAGTGGCGAATGGCGAAAAGTATTCTGGAGCACTTCATCGAAACCTCAAATTCTGCTGAAGATCAGCAAGCTGCAGTTGAGCGTTTAC
>JAKSBQ010000286.1 GCA_022361075.1 Opitutales bacterium
GGTTACTATGATGTAAGAAGCTTTACAAGATTTTTTAAAAAATATGAAGGGGTTACGCCCGGGGAATATAGGAAGCCGTTAGTCAAAACGAAAAAAGAAGAAAAAATTACAGAAGGCTAAAGTTGAAAAGCACATTGCTGCAATAAGGCATGGGTGCGGTTCTTATTATTTCACAACAGTTCCAAAGATATAAAAGATTATGATAAATATGTATTTAATATATTATGAAGTATACTGACTTTATGTACATATTTTGCAGTAAAGTATAATTTAAATTTATATTTTAAAAGAATAAATGTCCCCATTGTAATACCTTTATAGATATTGTAAAATGTGACTTTAGAGATGTATATTATTGTATGGGGGTTGATTGGAAATGATGATTATAAATGGAAGAATAATTGGTATGGCTGGAAAGGACTATGAAAATGGTTATATAACAATTGATGATGGGAAAATTATAGGTATTGGTAATATGTCCGATCTGCAAGACGGCCTTAAAGATAATGTAGAAATTATTGATGCAAAGGGATATAATGTATTGCCCGGCTTTGTAGACGCACACTGCCATCTCGGACTGATTAATGATTCTGTGGGGTTTGAAGGTGAAGATGTAAATGAATTGACAGATCCGGTTACCCCACATTTGAGGGCAATTGATGGTATATACCATTTGGACAGGTGTTTTACCGATGCAATAGAGGCAGGGGTTACAACTGTAGTAACCGGACCCGGGAGCGGAAATGTAATTGGAGGACAATTTGCAGCTATCAAAACAAGTGGAAGCAGGATTGAGGAAATGATGCTAAAAGCACCAGTGGCCATGAAGGTAGCGTTTGGAGAAAATCCTAAAAGAGTATATTTTCAAAAAAAGCAGATGCCTACAACGAGAATGGCGACTGCCGCCTTGCTGAGAGAAAATTTAATGCGGGCTAAAGAGTATAAGCTAAAGCTTGAAGATTATAATAAGGATAAGAAAAAGAATGACAAACCGGTTTATGATATGAAAATGGAATCTTTATTAATGGTTTTAAACAGGGAGATTCCCCTTAAAGCCCACGCACATAGAGCTGATGATATAATTACGGCTATCAGGCTTGCCAAAGAGTTCGATCTCAAAATAACGCTTGAGCACTGCACTGAAGGCTACCTGATCAAGGATATATTATTAAGTGAAGGAATCCATGCGGTAATTGGACCGCTTCTTACCGACAGATGTAAAATAGAACTGAAAAACCAGAGCTTAAAAACTCCGGGAATATTATCAAGAGCAGGAGTGAAAGTAGCAATAATGACCGATCATCCATGTGTACCGATACAGTACTTAAGCTTTTGTGCCGCAATGGCTGTTCGAGAAGGAATGGATGAAAATGAAGCTCTTAAAGCCATAACAATTAATGCTGCGGAAATTACCGGTATAGATAACAGGGTTGGAAGCCTTGAAAAAGGAAAAGATGGGGATATAATAATTATGGATGGAAATCCTCTTGATATAAGGACAAAGATAAAAACTACCATAATAGGCGGAAAGGTTGTTTTTAATTCAAAATAAATCCGGAAGAATTCAAAAGGTAGGAGATAATGCTTAAAGTTGTTAGTTCAGAAAATGAAACAATAAAGCTGGGTTACAGGATTGGACAAATATTAAAGGGAGGGGAAGTCATATGCCTTGAAGGAGATCTTGGAGCAGGAAAGACTTCAATGACAAAGGGCATTGGGAAAGCACTGGACATTGATGGATATATAACAAGCCCTACTTTTACTATTGTAAATGAGTATAATGGCCGGATTCCATTATTCCATTTTGATGCTTACAGACTCTCTGGCCCGGAAGAGCTTTTTGAAATTGGATTTGAAGATTATATGGACAGGCAGGGTATAATTGTAATAGAATGGGCAAGTGTAGTAAAAAGTGCACTGCCACAACAGTGTATATGGATTGAAATAAAGAAGGATTTTAATCATGCTGACAATGTAAGAAAAATTAGCATTGATTTCGCAGGTGAAGGATATAAGGATATACTTTAAA
>JAKSBQ010000061.1 GCA_022361075.1 Opitutales bacterium
GGTTGATGGGTACCAGTATCGTCCGGAGTTTGAGTTGTTTGACATCCAGGCAGACCCTTGGGAATCCAACAATCTTGCGGACGATCCCAAATACGCTGAAATTCTGAAAAAGTATCAGAAGAAGATTAAGGATTTCCAAAAAGAAACTGATGATCCGTGGCTCCTGAAATGGGACTACGAGTAGTCTACTGTTCACCCCTCTCAATATGAAAAAAATTGCGACCCTATTGGCTTTTGCCTGCTTGTCTCTATCCGCATCGGCCGGAGACAAGCCAAATATTATTCTCATCCTTGCAGATGACCTCGGTTATGGAGAAATCGGATGTTTTGGTCAGAAGATGATTCAAACTCCGAATCTTGACCGTATGGCGGAACAGGGCATCCGGCTTACTCAGCACTATTCCGGAAGCACGGTTTGTGCGCCCTCAAGATGTTCACTACTGACTGGCTTCGATACGGGTCATTCCAAAATTCGTGGCAACGGAACTCATTCCCTCGGGCCGGAAGACATTACTTTTGCCAAACTTCTTCAAGATGCAGGCTATAGCACTGCGGTGATCGGTAAGTGGGACAGTGGTGAAGTCGGTAGCCCCGGGGAACCCCAAAAACAGGGTTTCGATTATTCCTACGGCTACATGCATCAGATCGATGCGCACAATTTTTACCCATCACATCTATGGAGGAATGGAGAGAAAGAGATGCTTAATAATAAGGTAAAAACTTCTCACATCGGTTACGCGAAAGGGAAGGGAACCTACGCGATTGAACGCAACGATTACTCTCACGATCTCTTTGTGGAAGATGCCCTGAATTGGATTTCGAATCAGAAAGATAATCCATTTATGCTTTACCTGGCCGTGACCATTCCGCATGCGAATAACGAATATTGGCTGACCGATGGTGAGCACGGCATGGAAGTTCCGGATCTGGGCCCTTACGGCGATGAGGATTGGCCGGAGGTGCAAAAAGCACATGCTGCGATGGTGACCCGCCTGGATGATGGCATCGGCCAAATCGTCGCGAAACTTGAGGAACTCGGAATCGACGAAAATACCCTCATCATTTTCACTTCCGACAACGGTCCTCACGAGGAAGGTGGAAACCAGAAAGAGTTTTTCGACACCAACGGACCCCTTCAAGGCATGAAGCGTGATCTTTACGAAGGTGGCATTCGTGTGCCCTTTGTTGCTTACTGGCCGGGAACGATTGAAGCGGGTCAAAGCAGCGAGCACCAGAGTGCGTTCTGGGACTACCTCCCAACATTCTGTGATGTGGCAGGTCTCGAAATTCCTGAAGAAACTAACGGAATTTCCTTCCTACCCACTTTACTTGGGCAGAAGCAGAAGTCTCATGATTATCTTTACTGGGAATTTATGGAGCGGGAAGGCGCCCAGGCTCTCCGCTGGGGTGACTGGAAAGCCGTTCGAAATCTCGTGAACGGATACGGTTTTGGAGCAGAAATTGAGATTTATGATCTGTCCACCGACATCGGTGAGGAACGCAACCTGGCCTACGATCGTCCTGATCTTGTTGCTCAGGCGAAGAAGATGATGAAAGAAGCTCGTGTACCGTCGCCGCTCTTTCAGTTCAAATCGGAACATTTCGATCCCGAAAACAAATAGTTGGCTAAGTGGGCATTTCACTGTTTCATCCCTATTTAACTCATTACCCAAAAATGAAAAATCTTAAGAAACTAATACCTCTCGCGATTGCTGGTGTAGCTCTGGCAAGCGTTCTAACTGCTGGTAACCCTTCAACGATCAAAGTCCGCCCCTTCGGTAAAGATCGTAATGGTGAAGAAGTTACTGCTTATACACTGACCAATGCGAAAGGCATGAAGGTCGAGATCATCAACTATGGTGGAATCGTTACCCGTATTTATGCTCCGGATCGTAACGGCAAACTCGCAGATGTCGTTCTTGGATACGAAAATATCGAAAAATACATCGAAGCTACCCCTTACTTTGGTGCACTCATCGGTCGCGTGGGTAACCGTATCGACAAAGGTGAGTTCGAGCTCGATGGTGAGAAATACACTCTTGTGAGAAACAACTTTCCAACTGAGGAAGGATGTCATCTGCATGGTGGAACTTATGGTTTCGACAAGGTCCTCTGGAAATCCCAACCCTACATTTCAGGCAACGAAGCCTCCCTCAAACTTTGGTACACCAGTGTAGACGGTGAAGAAGGATACCCAGGAACTCTGAAGGTAAAAGTGATCTACACGCTTACCAACAAGAATGAGCTTAAAATCCAATACTTCGCCGAGACTGACAAAGCAACTCCGGTTAATCTGACGAACCACTCTTACTTCAATCTTCGCGGAGAGGGCAACGGTGACATTCTTGGCCATGTATTGATGCTCAACGCTGACAATATGACTCCCGTAGATGCCGGACTGATCCCGACTGGAGAAATCACTCCTGTGGAAGGAACTCCTTTCGATTTCACCACCCCGACTGCAATTGGGGCACGTGTGAACCAGGAAGACGAGCAACTCAAGTTCGGTCTTGGTTACGACCACAATTGGGTGCTTAACAAAGGCGAGGGTGGAATGACTCTTGCGGCATCTGTTTATGAGCCTGAGTCGGGTCGTTTCATGGAGGTCTTTACTGAAGAACCAGGTATTCAGTTTTACGGAGGTAACTTCCTTGACGGCACCAATATCGGTAAGAAGGGAATTCCTTACGAATACCGCACAGGTTTCTGTCTCGAGACTCAACATTTCCCTGACTCCATCAATCAGCCGAATTTCCCATCGACTGTTTTGAGACCCGGTGAGAAATACGAAACTACCACGATTTACAAGTTTTCCACTAAGTAGCCCCTTATAAGTTGATTCTTAGTTGAGTGGACGAACCTTTCATTTGAGGGGTTTGTCCATTTTCATTAGGGTAGGGCTGCTTGTCCTCAATTAGCCGGTTTTATCAGGCAAATATCTGAGAGGCAGACGCGGCGGATCGGGACAATCCGCCCCTACCTTTTTCACATTTAAACACAGGGAAGCACTTCCTTCCCTTGCTTATTCGAGGCGTTTCATTATGATCTGGCTCGATTTCAAAAACACTAAACCCCCTGTTCAAACATGCTTAAGAAGCCCTTTATCTTAATCGCAATTCTAAGCGCACTCTTGTGCAGCTCGATCCATGGAGCTAAGGAAGTTGCTCAAACACCACCTCTGGGTTGGAATAGTTTCGATGCCTACGATTGCCGGATCAACGAAGCTGATTTTAAGGCAAACACCGATGTTTTTGCAAAAAAGTTAAAGGAATACGGATGGGAGTATGTAGTTCTTGATTACATTTGGTGGCATCCGGAGCCAGGAAATTGGGCAACCGAGAGAAGATGGGGGCATCCGAACATTCGTTTCAAAGAAGACGGCGAGCCACTTCATCCCGAATACACGACGATTGACGAATATGGTAGACTTTTACCTGCTGTTGAACGATTTCCTTCTTCAAAAGATGGTGAAGGTTTCAAACCACTTGCGGATTATGTGCACTCCAAAGGACTGAAGTTCGGCATTCACATCATGCGCGGCATTCATCGCAATGCCTATTATTATGATCTACCGATTAAGGGCACGAAGTACACCGCCCGCGATATCGCGGAACCATGGGACACTTGTGACTGGTGCAACCACATGTTTGGAGTGGATGCTTCAAAACCCGGAGCTCAGGAATATTATAATAGTCTTTTCGAACTCTATGCTTCCTGGGGAGTGGACTACGTGAAGGTCGATGACATTTCTGCCAGAGACTATGGTGAGGAAGAAATTCAGTTGATTAAAAATGCGATTAAAAACTCCGGTCGACCGATGGTGTTGAGTCTGTCACCTGGAGAAACCCCGTTGGCCTATGCAAACATAGTTAAAGAACAAGCAAATCTTTGGAGAATCTCTGCGGACTTTTGGGATACTTGGGGAGCACTTCGTCACAATTTTGATTTGATCAACGCTTGGTCGGTTCATTCCGGTCCCGGGCATTGGCCAGACGCGGATATGTTGCCGATCGGGAGACTTAGCCTGGACAACCGCCCCCATGGTCCTGAGCGAATGACTCAGTTTACCGAAGACGAACAATACACGCTGATGAATCTTTGGAGTATAGCGAGATCACCCCTAATGATCGGTGCCGATCTTTTGAGCTCACCTCAGTTTACTTTCGATCTTCTCACCAATGCGGATCTTCTTGAAGTCAATCAGAAGTCTGAAAACGGTCGTCAGATTTACCGCGACTTCCACCAAACCGAGGTCATCTGGCTGGCAGACATTCCGGATTCGGAGGACAAGTATTTTGCGATTTTCAATATCGGCGAAGTGGAGAAAGACATTTCCTTTGATTTTGAACTTGAGCACTTGCGCGGCAAATACCAGATCACCGATCTTTGGACTAAGGAAGATCTGGGAGTCGCTGAGAGAAGCTTTACTACCCGCTTGCGACCCCACGCGTCTGCGATTTACAGGATGTCGGTCGTGAAGGAATAAAAGATGGCTAATGGCAAAGTATCAAAAGTGACATACAGCATGGAAAGGTTTTACCAACATAAGGCACTTTTATATTAGCTATTCGCTATTTTCTGTCCGCAATTATCTCAAAAATTACCCCTTACCCCCTATGAAGAGCAAAACATTATTCGCAGTCACCGTATTTTTAATCAGTGGCTTATTGAACCTGTCCGCGTCTCAGCGTTTAGTCATTCTCGCGGACATGGGCAACGAGCCTGATGAAGAACAGCAAATGATGCACATGCTCATGTGCAGTCACGAATTTGAACTGGAAGGTCTCATTGCGGTTACTGGAAAGTTTCTGCATCCTGATTCTCCACTTGAGTTCAAACGCCGTCTGTACCCTGACCTTTTTCACCATCTAATCGAAGGTTACTCAAAGGTTTATGAAAAACTGAAAAAGCATGCAGATGGTTGGCCAGAACCGGATTATCTGACTTCCATCGTTGCTTCTGGGCAAAGAGGATACGGTTTTGACGACGTTGGTGAAGGCAAGTCCAGTGAAGGTTCAAAGCTGTTGGAGAAGATCCTTTTGAAGGACGACGACCGCCCTATCTATTTGGTCGTGAATGCGGGCTCGAACACCCTGGCTCAGGCTCTTTTTGATCTGAGAAATCGCCTTTCGGAAGAGGAACTCAATGCTGCGATCGCAAAACTTCGCATATATGAAAATGGTGCTCAGGATAATTGTGGTGCTTGGATTACCTACCACTTTCCTGATGTCCATTGGGTAAGGAGTAACTACCAGACCTACTGCTACGGCGGTCCGAGTATCGACGGAGGTTTCGACAACAAGGGTAAAAAGAAAGAGCTGGGGCCACACACCTGGAAACCCTATGCATATTCCAACATGGGACAGCACCAGTGGCTTTTGGAAAACATCATCGGAGATCATGGTCCATTTGGAAATTACTATCCTATTCGCCAATTCCATCGTGGAGGGATTTCTTTCATGGAAGGCGGAGGAACGATCCCTTGGCTATGCTTGGTGAATAAGGGTTTGTCGGACATCAATCATCCGGATTGGGGTGGCTGGAGCGGATTGTTCACTCGTGAAAAGGTGAAAAATGAGTGGTCCAAACACCAGAGTGTGAAGGTGGATGAGGGTGCTTTCAGCCCATTCTATATGTTTACCGAACGACCGGACACCTGGACGGACGAGATTGAGGGCATCACTTATGAGGATAATATTTATTCGCCTGTTTGGCGTTGGCGCAGGGCGTTTTTGAATGATTTTGTCTGTCGTATGGACTGGTGTGTAAAGAGTTACGAGGATGCGAATCACCATCCGGTTGCAGCTGTGAACGGAGACACTTCGGATGATATTTTGATAAAAGAGGTGAAAGCCGGACAGACTTTGAAGTTTGATGCTTCGGCTTCATCTGATCCTGATGACGATGATTTAAAAATGACTTGGTGGGTCTATCCCGAAGCAGGAACTTACGAGGGTGCCGCGGACATTCCCAGAAGCACCGGAGCAAAAACTAAGTTTAAAGTGCCTGCCGATGCAGCGGGTTCTCAAATTCACCTGATTCTTGAAGTTGAAGATCAGAGTAAAATCGCATCACTCTACGATTATCGCAGGGTCGTTCTAAACGTCCTTTAGTTCATTTATCGAATACCCCATGAAAAAAACTTACTCACTTCTCTTAACGTTCTCACTGATTGCCGTAGTCCTTGCGGGATGTGGAAAATGTGGAACTTGCACTTCGGATGTTGCCAAAGGTGATCCATCCAAACCCAATGTGATCTACATCCTCGCGGATGACATGGGCTACGGAGACCTCAGTTTCCTGGGGCAGACCGCGTTTAGCACCGCAAATATTGATAAAATGGCGACTGAAGGCCTCGTGATGACTCAACACTACACCGGTTCTACGGTTTGCGCACCTTCACGCGCGGCATTGATGACTGGAAAACATACAGGCCACACTTCAGTAAGAGGAAATGCTCCTGCACAGTTATTACTCGATGAGGAAGTGACGATTGCGGAGGTCTTCAAATCCGCTGGTTACAAGACCGGAGCGATTGGCAAATGGGGTATTGGACATCCTCCTGAGCCAAGTGATCCACACCGAAATGGATTCGACCACTTCTATGGTTACATCAACATGTGGCATGCTCACAATTTCTACCCGGAGTTTCTCTATCGGAATGGTGAGAAAGTGAAGATCCCCGGGAACAAGTTGATGGACGTGGAATTCGATAGCTTGGATGAGACTCGTGAGGGAGCTGGTGTTGCCGAGATCAAGGAGACTTACGCTCACGATCTTTTTGACCAGGAAGCGTTGGAGTTTATCGAAGATAACAAAGACAACCCTTTCTTTCTTTACATGGCTTACAATGTTCCGCATGCGAACAACGAAGCAGGTTACCTTCTTGGAGATGGCATGGAAGTGAAGGACTACGGTCGCTTTGCAGACAAGGATTGGCCAAATCCTGAAAAGGGATTCGCAAAGATGATGGAGAATCTCGACAATTCTGTGGGCATCATCGTGGAGAAGCTTGAGGAGCTTGGCCTTACCGAAAACACAATTGTTGTTTTCTCAACCGACAACGGTCCTCACGAAGAGGGTGGACACGTCATGGAATTCTTTAACTCGAACGGAGATCTTCGCGGTCAAAAGCGTGATCTTTATGACGGCGGTGTCAAAACTCCGATGATCATCAAGTGGCCTGCGAAGATTAAAGCCGGTAGTAGTACCGATCACATTTCAGCATTTTGGGACTTCCTTCCAACGATGGCAGATCTACTTGATGTGGATGCACCCGAGGGAATCGACGGTATCTCCATGCTTCCAAGTTGGTTGGGCAACGATGAAGAACAAGAGGCCCACGATTATCTTTATTGGGAGTTTTACGAACTCGGAGGGCGTCAGGCTGTGTTGCAGGGCGAATACAAGGCCGTTCGCTTGAACGTGAGAACTGGTAAACCTTCTCCAACTGAACTTTACCATCTTCCAACTGATCCCGATGAAAATGACAATCTTGCGGATATGATGCCAGAAAAGGCTTTGGAAATGGAAGAATTGATGAACGAAGCTCACGAACCTCTTTCATTTATGTCTTTGTTTGAAGGCAGCGTAGATGCCGAGACCCGTTTTTAATGAATGACCCAATGTGTTTTAGTATACCTGGAGCGCGATCCCGCAATTGCGGGACTTTCCCCAAAAAATGATTCCCCTATGTTTAATATCCCGTTTCTGAAAAATGGCGTCGTGAAAGCGGCGGCCATTAGTTGTTTCTGTTTCTTGGGTTTGTTTCTGTTTGCTCAAGAGCAGCCAGAACCTCAGCAGATGAATGTGTTGATGATTGCCATCGACGACCTGAAGACCGTCGGCAGTGTTTACGCTGACGAGGATGGTGATTTTCTCAGACACGTTTATCCGGACCAGCAGTTGCGATCGGAGGTGGCTTTTCGCATGACGCCCAATTTGAAGCGCCTCGCATGTAAAAGTATCACCTTTACCAGTGCCTATTGCGCTTCTCCGGCGTGCAATCCTTCCAGAGCTGCTCTGATGACGGGGATTCGTCCTCACGAATCTGGGATGACCACCAATGCTGGCGCTGTTTTTTTCAGGGAGTGGGAATACGAAGGCGCGCGTCCTCTTGCGGAAGCGACTACGATTCCAGAGCTCTTGAAGGCAAACGGATGGTATACTGCATCAACGGGCAAGATTTATCACTCAGGGAGTAATTACGCAAAGAGCGATGGAGCTCGCTCGTGGACGCAGTGGACCAATGTTTCGGGTGGTGCTGGAAACAAAGTTCGTGCCCTCTACAGTCCTGAATCATTGGACTGGGGGCAGGAGGGAAATGACTCTGCGACCTACACTGGTCTGAACGATTATCGAAAAGCGGACTTCATCGCCGAGCTACTTGAAAACGGAACTGCTACTCGCAACGGTGACACGTTCACTTTGCCCGAAGGACAGCCGTTTTTCATCGCAGCCGGCATTTTCAGGCCTCATCTCCCTTTTTATGCCACGAAGGATCTGATTGATCTTTTTCCAGTCGAAGAAATGACAGCAGATCAGAACCTGTTGAACTATTTCATCGAAGACGGACGGGATTTGCCCTCTGAAGCTCTTACATTAGCAGGAGTGACACTCGATGCAGAAGGGAACCCGATTATCGGGAGTGATCGATTTGTGGACATCCTCATTCACGGAGACTCGATTGATGCCGAGACGGGTAGGTTTGATGGTTGGAAGGATATGCTTCGGCATTATTTTGCAAGCTGTGCGATCGCGGATCGTGCAATCGGTCGTTTGATGGAAGGGTTAAAGAATAGTGCTTATGCGGACAACACCATTGTCATCCTGTGGAGCGACCACAATTATCACCTTGGCGAGAAATTACATGAGACCAAATTTACACTTTGGGACGACGGAGCGCGGGTGAATTTCCTGGTTCACGATCCCAGGTTCCCGGAGAACCACGGGGCTCGTTGCTCAAAACCTGTGGGGCTTGTGGACATTTACCCGACTGTGGCGGCGATTGCAGGCGTCGAGCCTCCTTCAGATGACCGAATTACGGGATTTGACCTCAATCCGTTGCTCGCCAATCCACATGCGGATTGGTCCGGGTATGCGCTCACAACTTTCCGAAACGTCAACACTCATATGTTTCGGACTCAACGATACAAACTCATTCAATACGACTCGAATCCTGAGCAGATTGAACTCTACGATATGGTGAATGACCCGGAGGAATATCACAATCTGGCCTTGATTCCTGCTTATTCCGAGATCCTCGAGTCGATGATGACCCAACTCAATCAAGCCCTCGGTATCGACTAGTTCTTTCTTTCAAAACCACCCCCACTATGAAGAAAAGCCTACTTATTGTAACGATTTTGGCTGGTTTAACACTGTCGGTGTCTGCAAAAGAGCAGCCCAATATTCTGTTTCTTTTTGCAGACGACTGGGGTCGTTATGCAGGTGTATACCGTGACTACGATCAAGCTGGAATCAGTGACGTCATCGCAACTCCCACCATCGACCGTCTTGCGAGAGACGGAGTGATGTTCACCAATGCGTTTTTTCCGGTTCCTTCCTGTACTCCTTGTCGCGGGGCCATCATGACAGGGCAATATTTCTGGCGGAACGGCCGCGCTGCCTTTTTGGGAGGCGGTGATTGGGGTCCGACACCCGGACTTTGGGAGGCCATCCCGAAGTTTCCTAACATTTTAGAGTATCTTGGTTATCACGTCGGCTACGCGGGTAAAATTGGTGTGGATTGGTGGGAGGCTCATCACAAGACCATGCAGCCTCATCAGCACTACACGAAGAATGGTAGGAAGTTCATGAACTTCTCTCAGAACGTAAGTGGAAAGCCTGACATTGAGGCGGCGAAGCAGGAAATCTACGACGAGGTTTTGGCAAACTTCCGAGATTTTCTAGGAGCTGTGAAAACGGAGGATCAACCATGGTTTTTCTGGTTTGGTCCTTACAATGTGCATCGTTCCTGGATTAAAGGTTCCGGCAAGGAGCTTTGGGGAATTGATCCTGATGATCTTGAAGGAAAGATGCCTGCAGACTGGCCCGACGTGCACGAAGTTCGGGAGGATCTTGCGGACTACCTCGGAGAAATCATGGCATTTGATGCGATGTGCAAGGTGCTGTTGGATGAGCTTAAACGTCTTGGAATTGAGAACAACACGCTGGTTGTCGCAACTGGCGATAATGGCATTCCCGGATTTCCGAGAGCGAAGCGAAACATGTATGACAAGGGAATCGCAGCCCCACTCATCGCTCGCTGGCCATCAGACGTGCATGGAAGACGAGTGATTACTGATTTTGTGAACATTTTTGATCTTGCGCCCACGTTCATCGAAGCAGCGGGGGGAACCCCTCCGGAATCGATGGATGCACGTAGTCTGATGCCTCAATTAACCAATGGACATTCCGGGAGAATCGATCCCAACAGAGATCACATCATCACGGGCCGAGAAAGGCATGTTGTGCCGTATCCGATGAGAGCCATTCGCACGGAGGAATATCTTTACGTGCGAAATTACCAGCTTGAGAACCGCCCCAAACTCCCGGACGAGCCACCGGAGGAGTTGCCTTCGGATCTCACACGACAGATGGATGGCGGTCCGACTAAAGAATATCTTTTCGAAAACTGGCGTGATCCTGATGTATGGGCATTAGTCAAACTTGCCTTTGATCGCCGCGCACCAGAGGAGCTTTACGATCTTCGGAAGGATCCGGATCAACTCGTTAACCTTGCTGATGCACCTACTTACGCCGACGTGAAGGCTGATCTAAGTGATCGACTCTTTGAAGTGATGAAAGCTGGAGAAGACGATCGCATCCACCCAGGAGAGTCCAAATATGATAGACCCCCCTATATCGAAGCTGATCCTGAAAAAAGAGGAAAGTGGTAACTCTCAGTTTTCTGATTACGGATTTTCCCTGAAAAAGTGACCATTCTTCTTGATCCGAAGATATCTTCCGACAATCCGCTTATGGTATTCGTTACCCTTCAGATTTGCTTCCAGCCAATCTGAAGGGACTTGGCCCATGGCATCTAGTTCATCAATGTAATTGAGTAGTGTGGTGAGCACAGCCGGTTCGTTGCACGAGTCCAAGGACTCGATGAGAGATTGTGTATGTTTGTCAGAATTCTCAGTGTCCAGCAGGGTGGATGCAAAGTGGGCGAGTATCTGATTAGCGATGTAGGTGTCAGACATCAGTTGAGACGCTGCTTCCTCTATTTTGGAACTCCATTGACCCTGCCCGATCAGCCCCATGCATGCCCAGTAACGGATGAGTGGATGGTCGTCTTTTGTGAGTTTGAGTAACTTTTTTTCTGAAATTTTTTGGAGAACGACGTCAACCGCGACATCGATGATTCGGTGATATTGGTTAGCCGGATCGCGGGCGTAGTCATAGGGCATCACTCCTAGCTGATGAAACATGGCTTCCGGGATGAAACCGAGATCGTAGATCGCTTTCATCTTTTGGACTAGGGCTTCATGCAATTTGGCTTCGGTGGAGTCATACATCGAGTCTGCTGAGAGGTTGTTGACCTCCCATGGATCAAAATCGGTATGATAGAGTTGTCTGGCAGGTAACGGGTTCGCTAGGTAGAGTTCTGAGAATCGGATCTTGATACCCGCATGATGTTTATCCTTGAGCTCCGCCCAACTTCGGATGCCTTCGGGATATCGGAGCGGTAATACTCCTTTTTGGTATGGGAAGAAGTTGAGGACGTATCGATATTCCCCGTCGGTGATTCCTCTGCGAAGTTTGTAGCGGGAGTCAAAACGGTCTCCGAAGAGGAAAGCGTATTTCTTTTCAGCCACATTCCCGGCATTTCCGAGAAATGCCTCTCCCTGCATCTCTTCGGGAATTTCCTTTCCAATGAGATTCATGAGGGTTGGAGCCAAATCTACGAATGCTACAGGTGAGTCCACTTTGAAGCCTGCCGGGTAAGGGGAGAGGTGTTTCCATTTTTCAGGAACGTAGGCGATCATCGGCACGTGGGTTCCGGTGTCAAGTAGCCATCTTTTGGTGCGTGGGATTACTCCACCGTGGTCGGAATAGTAGAAAATGATCGTGTCTTCTGCGAGTCCGGCATTTTCAAGTTCTTTGAGGATTTGTCCAACCTGTTGATCCATGAGAGTCACGAAGTCCTGATAGATGGCGATGTCTTCCCTGAAGATGGGTTCGTCTGGAAGGTAAGCGGGTAGTGCGATCTCGGATGGGTCTATTCGAGGGTTTTGAGGAATCTCACTTCTTTCACGGTAGGCTGAGATGTTGTTAGGAAAAAGTCTACTTTCGTGAGTAGTGGTGAAATTAAAAATCGCAAAAAACGGTTGGTTTTCAGCACGGTTCCTGTAATGGGCTTTGTTGCTGCACTCGTCCCAGATGTTCTTGCCGAAGTTGGAAGTGTTGTAGTCCGTCTTAGAGTTATTTGTGCAGTAGTAACCCGCTTCACGAAGGTGATGCACATAGGTTTTGATATGATCGGGGATCGCATACCTGCTTCGCATGTGATGAGTGCCCTGAGACACTGCGTATTGTCCCGTTAAAATCGTGCTACGTGCGACTGCGCACACCGGAGCATTGGAGTAGGCATGGTTAAAAAGAATCCCCTTGGCGGCGAGAGAGTCGATGTTGGGCGTCTCTGCCAGTTGATTTCCATAACAACCGATGTAGTGATGACTGTTGTCTTCGCTTGTGATCCAAAGGATGTTGGGACGATCGGCGGCCCAGATCTTTGTTAACGCAAACAGAATAATGATTGGGGTAGTTATTTTTAAGGTCATCTTTAGGTTCTTTATGTAGTTTTAAAAGGAGTCCAATTCGTCAGCTTCCGCCAAAACCACTCACATGGGCCATACCTAAATTTTTTAAGCCAAAGTGTCGAAAATCCAACGTGCAATGCAAGGAAAACAATCCCAATGAATAAGCTGATGGTGGATCCCAGGTGGCGATACATCCCAAGCCCATGGTTTTGATAAATTAGGGTTCCGATGATACCTAGTAGGATGTAATTGGTGAGGCTCATGCGACCAAACGGACAGAGCCACCGTAAAACGGTCTGGACATATTTGAGCTTCCATAGCAGAACAAACAAGGAGACCCAAACGAAGGTCTGCGACAGGTTGCGGTAGGCTTCGGTGAGCAACCGCATCTGCATGCGAAATTGTCCCTGAACGGTCCAAGTATTAAGATTTTCCCGGAGAAAATAGAAGGGTATCCAGACGGCCAAAGATACCAATAGGATTCCGAACCAAAGTTTAGCTTTTCCGGAGGTAAATAAATCTTTCTTAGCAGCGAGGAATCCTATTAGGAACAATCCTGGGGTTTGAAAAAATCTACCATGATCCCAGGTCCAGAGAATAGATGCTTTTTGACCCTGAGTGTAGTTGAGCGCCAGAACTTCCCAAAAACTGCCCTCTTGGTAGGCTTGGATCAGTGGCCTCCACAGTCCACGAAAAGTGGTTGCGGGTGGAGCTTCGGGATTTTCGAGATGATAGATCAGACGAATCAATTCAAAGGGTTGGAGCAAAAGAAAAATCCCTATGATTAACATGATCCAGTCTGGTAATCGCCACGTGAGGATCAGGATCAATGACATGACTGCGTAGAATGCTACAATATCGCCAGAGTAGAAGAGTGAATGAAACTGACCGAAGCCGAAGAGAATCAACATGCGCCACATAAAACGGAGCGTAAAATCCTTTCCTTCGCTGAGCTTGCGCGAAAATTGTTTCCAGAAGGTGAGACCGAACATCATCGCGAAGATGGCATAGGCTTTTCCACCAAAGAGAAAAAACATGCCTTGAAACACTGTACGATCTGTGTCCGGTGAGAACGGACCCCATGGTTCGGGTGGTCTCATGAGTAGGTTAAAGTGCTCTATGTGGTGAAGCAATAAGATGCCCATCAGGGCAAATCCGCGAAGTCCATCCACGAGATCGATGCGTTCATTGTTGGAGTTGATTGGAGTCGTCATTTGAAAGTTGTGGTTGGAAAGAGAAAGGGAGAATCCAAACGAATTCTCCCCAGCTACAGAACGTATACACTAAGGTTAAATGGGTTCGATCAGGAATTTATATTGGTAGAGTCTTCCCGATTTTAATAGATACTGATCGAGTGGAAGTGCGCCCCATGAAGTGGTGCCGCCCAATCCCATTTGACCATAATCTATGTTGATCACGTTAAAATTCTGATTCGGGAGCTCGTAATTGTGATCGGCTAACTCGATGTCGTGTGGCAAGCATGGATAGGCGGAGACTTCGAGCAGGCGTTCACCGTAAGACAGGAATTTGAGACCTTTGCCTTCGTCATTTGTGAATGACGCCCATCTCACTTCGCAACGATTACTGCTCTCCTGTGGATCGATGTACTGGTGGAAAAGTTCCTCGATTTTGCCTTCGAACTGCCCGACCCAGGCTCCACGTTTGCGGTCTACATAATTTTCATGTGGTCCGAGTCCCAACCACTGCCAATTGTCAAACTCCTCAGGCATCTGTAGCTGCATGCCAACACGAGGTAGATGTGCGACGCCGTCGCCATTGGGTTGGACCGTAACGTCCACCATGATGTGGCCAACTTCGGCGAGTGAGTATTTGATCTTAGCTGTGGATTTAGAGACCGGAATTTTGAGTTCAAACTCAATGACGGCCAAGTCGCCGGCTTCGTAAGCGTTGTGCTTGGTTACTCTCGTCAACTCTCCTGCGTAGCGCCATTCGGCGAGGTATTCGGGTGTTTTCCATCCACGATCGTTGTTGGTAACGGGACGCCAGAAGTTCAGGCCCATCGGAGAGGTAATGAGCTTCGTTCCTTCACGGCTAAAGCCTGACAATGATCCAGTTTGTGGATTAAAGGTAGCCTGCCAGTTATTACCTGTCACTGTGATGAGATCATCCGATTCTTCGATAGCAGGGATAGTCCAGATTCTGTAGGCCTTTGTGCTGCGGTTTCCAAAAGGAAGGACATGTTGATCCCACGCAGTTTCGTATCCGGCAGACTCCCATGCGGTATCCTCTTTTTGCCTGAAGCTGATGCGAAGGTGATGTTCCTGGTCGGCTTTGTAGTCTGTGACCGGATTTGGAAAACGGATGATTTTTCGTTCCTGAGCTTTAATCGACGGCAGATCGATTTCACCTGTTGCGATTTCTATTCCGTCGGCTGTGATTTCGTAGTTCGCCTGAAGGTCTTCAAGACTTTTGAAGAAAAACTCGTTGTAGATTTCAACTTCAATGGTCTTCTTATCAGCAGTCAGAAGCTTGGTCCAGACATCCTGATACATCTTTTTTACTTCTGGGATCTGAGGACTAGGTGTGCGATCCGGCATTACAATACCGTTCAGGCAGAAACTGTTTGCGTTGGGAGCGTCACCAAAATCCCCTCCGTAGGCGAATACATCCTGCAATCCTTTGGGTTGCTCGAATTTGGTGAAATCAATATCGACTACCTTTTCGCCGCTGTCGTTTTCGAGTACAAATGAGCGAATGGCTCCGCTGAATTTACCGTTGTCAGGAGAGTCCTTGGTACTGGCGGACTCCAGATTGCAAGCAATACTCAGAGGGGTGGTGAGATCAGTAGCAATTCCCATCCATTTACTCATAGCGAGAAGTTGACCATTTACGGATAGCTTAATCTTTGAGCCATCACTGGTGATTTGAATGGTGTTCCAGTTGTTGAGCCAGTTTTCTGGCAGATCGGCCTTAATGGATCGGGGCTTGTTTCCGTCGGTAATGAAAAACTCCAGTGCTCTGCTATCGTCAGCCAACCGCAGCTCAAAACTTTCAGATCCCTTTGAAATAAGAGGGCTGTCATCGCCGTTGAGGTTGGGTTTCACCTCCAGCGTCATTGTGAAGGCCTTGTCTAACGCAATGGCATTGTCAGGGGCTAGCCATGCTTTGCCGTCGACGAGTCCTTTTTCTGTGTCAAGTGATCCCACAACATGCACTTGACGCTCAGTGTTCACTTGGTCGTTAACGGTTGGAAACATTGATATCTGCCTTGATAGTCCCTGATCCATCCAGTCCCAGATGAAGGCACCCTGCAGGTATTTCTCCCGACGGATGAGATCCCAATATTCAGCAAGATTACCGGTGCTGTTACCCATCGCGTGAGAGTATTCGCAGAGGATAGCTGGTCGCCGTTGATCGGCTGGCTTTTTCTCCTGTTCTTTGGCAAATGCTTCCAGGTTTTTCACACTGGTATACATGCTGGAGTAAAAGTCGGTGTAAGGTTCGCGGCTTGCGCGGTCGTAGTGTACCGGGCGAGAGGGATCGCGCTGCTTGATCCATGCCGAACACTTCGCAAAGTTTTCTCCTCGTCCGGCTTCATTACCCATGGACCAGCAGATGACGCTGGCATGGTTTTTGTCACGTTCGACCACGTTGCGGATGCGGTCTAAATGGGCTTCGAACCAAAGTGGATCTTCTGCCAGCGGGTTTACCGTCCAGCCCATTCCGTGGGACTCGATATTGGCCTCATCAATCACGTAGAGGCCTATTTCATCGCAGAGTTCAAGAAGACGAGGATCGTTGGGATAGTGTGCCGTACGGACAGAGTTGATGTTAAATTTTTTCATCAGAAGCAGATCTGCTCGTATGTCTTCTTCCGATACAAAATGGCCAGTAACCGGATCATGATCGTGTCGATTCACTCCTTTGAAAAGGACGGGCTGTCCGTTGATGAGAAACTGTCCTTCCTTCACTTCGGCAGTTCGGAAACCGATCTTGTTGGAGTAAAAAATCGGTTCTTGCCCCTCAACTTCAAGAGTGATCAGGCATTGGTAAAGTTGTGGGATTTCTGCCGACCAGGGCTGAATTTTTTTCAGTTTTAATTTCAACCGTTCAACTTTTTCATCTTGTGCGATGACAGACGAGGTCGATGATGCCTGATGCATCGGATTTCCTTCCAAATCGAGGACCTCGACAGTTACAGTATAATTTGCCTCCTCGCTGCTGTGATTTCTGACGCTTGTTTCGACATCAAGAATCCCATTTTTGTAGTTTTCATCAAGCGTTGCGATGGTTGCATAGTCGCGGATGTCAACTGGAGATTCTGAGTAGAGATAAACATCGCGGAAGATTCCCGAAAGGCGCCACTTATCCTGGTCTTCCAGGTAGGATGCGTCACTATTTTGATAAACTTCTACTGCCAATACATTGTCGGAGCTTTGAAGGTAGGGAGTCAGGTTAAATTCTGCGGGTGTGCGGCTATCCTGAGAATAACCGACCATTTTACCGTTAAGCCAGATGTAGAAAGCAGAGTCCACGCCTCCGAACGATACAAAAACCTGCTTTCCTTCAAAATTGGTCGGCACGTCAAACCGGGTTCGATAAGAGCCCACAGGGTTTCGAAGTTCCTCGGGATAGTTGGTATAGCCCTCAGGCGGTGTGTCCATGACTCTCGGGGGGTTTTTCTCGAACGGGTAGATGGAGTTGGAATAAAGGGGGGTTCCGTATCCTTCAATCTGCCAGTTTGACGGGACTTTGATGTCTGACCAACCGGAAGTATCATACTCAGGATTCTGGAAACCGACTGGACGAGCGTCGGGATTGCCGACCCATTTGAACTTCCAATTGCCATTCAGCGATACATAGCCAGGCAAATCCTTTCTGTGAGTGCTCAGTGCCTCTTCTCGACTGTTGCTGGCCATCTGTGTGGCCCTGGGTTCTTCTTTGTTGATCCTGAAGATTTCAGGATTCTGCCAGTCTTGGGATGAGAGCGAACCAGCGAGGCAGGCGGCGCTCAGTGCTAAGCTAAGGGTAGTGTGTTTTTTCATAGGTCTTACTAAAATTAGGGTAATGGTTTTAAGGCACGTCGGTGGTGATTTACCTCGAGTCCTTTTTCATACATTTTCTGCGGGTAAAGTGCCTCGTAGGGGAGGAGATTGAGGTTCACTTGCAGTGACCTTAGCATTTGACCCAGGTTTGCATCGATTGCGAATCTTGAAGTCTCGAGCCGTTTTTGAAGCAAATTTCTGAGAAAGTTGGCTTCTTTTGACCAGGTCAGCGCTTCGAGATGTGAGTAAGCAGGAGTCGATTTTTTTTCCAAAAACTGATCAAGCAACAGGCGAATACCCTCGTCTTGTAATCCATGCTTCACCAAAGCGATTGCCGCTGCCGCTGAGACGTAAGCGTTCTCATCTTCGGTGAATGGAGTCAGTAAATTGATGATTTTTTCTGGCAACTTTTCAGAGTGATTGGCTGCCGCAATTGCTGCCCAGTAGCGGATCGTTGGATGTGGGCTTTTTAATCCTTTTCGGATTTTTGATATGGATTGTTCGTTTACGGTTCCGGTGAGAAAGCAAAGATTCCATAATTGTTTGAGAGGGTAGTCATTTTCGCGGACCCAGTGATAAAGAGGAATGTCATGCTCGCGCATAGGCTGCGGGAAAAAACCAAGATCCATTGTTTCGCGCACATGTTTTTTAAGCTCTGTTTCAAGCTCTTGAAGCTTTAGCTGATAAGCTTCATCTTCAGCGAGATTACGGGTTTCAAACGGGTCGGAATGTGTGTCGTAGAGCTCGTGTGTAGTTCGAGGTGCAAATACCGGATCTTCATTGCCTTCCAGAACCCATTGATCCCAGGCCTGATTCGCTGGCATTCCCCATTGGTAAAAATTTCGGAGGCTGTAGGTTTTGTGTGGGATGAAGTTGCGGATGTATTTGTAACGTCCGTCAAAGACTGAGCGGACAGGATCGAAGTGATGCTCCTGGTTGCAGCGGAACCCGAATTGGTATTTGGGCTTTTCGCTGTCACCGAAGATCGAACGACCCTGGAAGTAGTTTGGAATCTCAATTCCCGCGAGCTCGAGAACGGTTGGAGCAAGGTCCACAAACCCTACGAGATCTTCGGTTTTGCCCACCAGGCCATTCGCGAGGTGCTTCCACTTCTCTGGAAAATAAACGATGAAGGGAATATGTAACCCGGTTTGATAGAGAAAACCCTTCCCCCTGGGCAAGCAGCCACCGTGATCCGAGAAAATGAACACGATCGTATCCTCTGCATGGCCTTGTTTCTCAAGATCCTCCAGGCAAAGTTTTAGCCACTGATCAATATCTTGCGTGCCCTCGAGATGGAAAGCGTAGTCCGAGCGAATTTCTGGCAGATCTGGTAAATGAGTGGGTAGTTCAAGTTCAGCCAGGTTTAGCCCTTCTTTTCCGAAATCACGTCTCTCATCGGTGTGAAAGGAGCGAACCCTGCCCATGTGACTAAGATTGGTGTTGAAAACACTAAAAAAGGGCTGATCCGACTTGCGATCTGAGTGATTGTAACTGGCACCTGGAGTGGCGACGTCCCAAACCCATTCGGGGGTCTTCATGCTATTATAGTCCTGCTTAGTATTGTTGGTGCAGAAGTAGCCACCGTCCCTCAGTAATTTCGGAAAGTAATAGATCTCGGATGGAACCTTTTGTCGCTGTCGGTGCCAGTCACTCCCGAAAGTTTTCGAATATTGCCCGCTGATGATAGTGCTTCGGGCAGGGGAGCATTGAGGAGCGTTGGAACTAGCCTGCATGAATTGAATTCCATCCGCTGCCAGACGATCCATTGTAGGCGTCTGGGTATGAGGATTTCCATAGCAGGCGAACTCGTAGGCACTCGTGTCCTCAAACGTGAGCCAAAGGATGTTCGGGCGATCTGTGTCCGCAAATAAGTTAAGGGCAAGAGAGATTCCTAAAAACACGCCGCCCAAGATCGTCTTCCGAACTATTTGAGCATTAATGAGCATGTGGGTTGTAGGCTTTTACTTTTCTTGGCTCAGGGAAATTGAAAGCAGGGAAACTTGACTCGACACGAGCTTCCTTCAGGAAGTTTTCAAGTTTTTGGCGGACTTTGGGATGCTCATTAGCCAGATCTGTCGTTTCTCCAGGATCTGTCGAAAGGTCATAGAGTTCGATGGGAGCATCGGGCTGAATAGAGACGTGATACCGAACACCCTTCCATTTGCCTACCCGGATGGCTTGCCGTCCGCCACGTTCGTGAAATTCCCAGTAGAGGTAAGGATGTTGCTTCTGCTTTTTACCTTTAAGTTCAGCAACCATGGAGATCCCGTCGATATTTGCAGGGACATCGGCTCCGGAAAGCTCGGCAAAAGTGGGTAGCATGTCCCAGAAGGCGGAAATATGTTCGCTGGTGCTTCCTGCCTCGACGGCAGCTGGCCATTGGGCGATCATAGGTACGCGAATGCCTCCTTCGTAGAGATCGCGTTTCGTGCCTTTGAATGGTCCGTTGCTGTCAAAGTAGTCTGGATTGGCACCACCTTCTTTATGGGGACCATTGTCGGATGTGAACATCACGAGAGTGTTATCGGCGATGCCGAGTTCCTCAAGTTTGGAGAGAATTTCACCTACCTGATCGTCAAGCAAGGTAACCATCGCAACAAATGCAGCGTGGGCCTCTGGTTGAGAACCGTATGGACCCAGTCGAAAGTTTTTACCGGAATCGGTTCCCCTGAAGGAACGTTCGGGGAGGAATTTTCCTCTGAATTTCTCCATGTATTCCTCGGGAGCGAAAAGTTCGGCGTGGGGAATAATCGAAGGCACGAAACAGAAGAAGGGTTTATCTTTGTTTTTTTCGATAAATTCTAAAGTTTTCTCATGAATGAGATTAGGAGCGTAAGTTCCGGTTTGGTTGCCTGTATTTTTCTCAAGGATGATTTTCTCATCATTATGCCAGAGATGCCAAGGGTAGTAGTGGTGTCCGATGCGCTGGCAGTTGTAACCGTAAAACTCGTCGAACCCTTGATTTATTGGATCACCTTCTGAACCAGGAAAACCGAGTCCCCATTTTCCGAAAGCACCCGTGGTGTAACCCGCTTTCTTAAGAATTTTGGCCATTGTCGGGAGTGCAGCGGGTAGAGGTTCCTGTCCTTCGTCAGGGAATTCTTTGTTTCCGCGAATGTAAGTGTGACCGGTGTGTTGGCCGGTCATGAGGGCAGAGCGTGAAGGTGCGCATACAGTCGCGCCGGAGTAGTGTTGCGTGAATCGCATGCCGTTTTTTGCCATGCGGTCGATGTTGGGAGTTTCGAATCGTTTTTGTCCGTAGCAGCTAAGGTCTCCGTAACCGAGGTCATCTGCCAGAATGTAGATGATATTGGGTTTTTCGGAATCCGCTGTGAGTTGCGACATCAATGCACAGGCGATGATGCCAATTGAGAGAACAAATTTGGTTGTATTTTTCATAAAGTTTTTGAAAGAGCTTCTTTGATTTTTTTGGCTTCAAATTCCGAATCGTATTTCGGATTGGGGGTAAATGTTGAAGGGACCTGATTCTTGCGGTACCAAGCGTCTAGTTTTTGAGATAGACCGTTTAGAATTTCCGGGTGTTCCGAAGCGAGATTATAGTTCTCACCGATATCTGTTTTCAGGTTGTAGAGCTCGAACGCGTGATCTTCAAAGTAATGGTGCAGTTTCCAGTCACCTGATCGAATCACAGCCCCTGGGCGTGTGCGAAAGAGTGGATCACGAGCTTCGTCGAGTTTCGGATCGTATGCTTGGAGATAAATTGGAAAATACCAGATGAGATCTCTTTTAATGAGAGGTGTCCGGTTTTTTAGGTGATCGAGAAGGGAAACACCGTCGAGTTCCGGTAGCTTGGGGTTTTCAGTGATCAGATCTATTAGTGTGGGGAAAAAATCCAAATTGCTCACGATTTCATCAGAAGCCGAGTTTGCTTCAATGTGGTTCTCCCAGGAAATGATGAGGGGCACGCGAATTCCTCCCTCGTAATAAGAACCCTTACCTGCACGAAGCGGAGTCTGAGAAGAAATCGCGGCAATCCCTCCGTTGTCGGATGTGAAAATGATTAGCGTGTTTTCTCGAAGACCTTGTTGTTCAAGTTGTTCGATGATCAAACCAATTTGCTGATCCATATAGGAGACCATAGCACCGTATTTGATCTGTTTTTTATGCTTAGCACCTGGCTTGTTTTTCCAGATTTCATGAATCTCCGGTCTTGGCTGAAGGGGCGTGTGAACCGTGTAATAGGGTAAATAGAGGAAAAAAGGTTTCTCTTTCGGACGCTCAAGGTATTGAATCACCTCTGCGGTAATCCGTTCGGTAAGGTGTTCACCCTCAGGGCCATCCGGCATGTTTTTCACTTTGGTAAATGGGCGAAAGTAGGATCCGGGGCTTCCTGTGTGACAGCCTGCGATATTGAAGTCGAATCCGTAATCCATGGGATCTTCACTCAAGTGCCATTTACCAAAATGAGCAGTTTCGTAGCCTTGAGATTTCAGGAATTGAGGGAGATTTGGGAGCTCCAGGGGAAGGATGTCGTTGTTAGGGGTTGGAATGATTTTCCTCGTTTTCTCGTGGCCACGATCCGATGGATTGACGGTGTAGATATGGTGAACAGGTGTGTTTCTACCGGAGATCAAGCAGGCGCGTGAAGGTGCGCAATTTGCAGCTCCTGCGTACGCTTGAGTGAAATGAACACCCGATTTTGCCAAATCGTCGATATAGGGAGTTTCAAAATACTCCGAACCCATGAAACTCAAGTCTTTCCAACCCAGATCATCGATCACAATCATCAGAATATTGGGGGTTGCTTCCACAGACTTGGCGAATCCAAGACAGGAGAACAAAAGCAACGCTGATAAACAACTCGTCAGTTGCTTCAAAAGGAAAAAATACTTTCGTCGAATGGGACTCATCTGAACAGAATTTAGAAAAGTGGGGTTTGTGACAAGGGTATGAGAATAAAACCTCATTATTAAGAAATACAATAAAAAATAAAACAATTTAAAAAAAAGTGAAATAATTAAGATTTAATTTGGTTTGTCATTCGCTTTTCACTGAGCTTAGATGCGCCACATTCACTAAGACGCGCCTTTCCTATCATTTTACTAAACATGCCTGATAAAAACCTTAGACATCTGATCGCTCTGGTTTTGATCTGGAGCGGGTTGGTGTTGATGGAAGCCGTGAGTAATCATGTAATCCCTCTTTCTCTCCAGAGTTTCACTTCCAACGCTTTTCTAATCGGCTTGATCTTGGCCGTGAATCCGCTTTTTGGGGTTTTAGTGCAGCCGGTGATAGGGATAATGGGGGATCGTATCTGGACTCCTTTTGGACGCCGGACCTTCTTCATTAAAATAGCAGCGCCCGTATTGGCAGTTTGTTTGGTCTTTTTCCCAGAGGCCACCGATTTCCTCCTCTTGATCGTTTTGGTAGTTGTTTTTCACTTCTTTCTCGATGTTGTTTACGGGGCGGATCATCCTTTGTTGGCAGATCTCATTCCTAACAACAAGCGGAGTGTCGCGATGGGTTGGATGTTATGTGTGGGGCAGGTCTCTCAGTTTTTGTTTCTGCGGTATTTGATGGGATATCTGACGGATGCCGGAGGCATCGAGATCACTTATCGGGTTTCGGCCGTGCTCGCTCTTACGCTGATGTTTGGAGCCTCCTTTTTGATCAAAGAAAAGCCTCCGGTCGTTAGTGACGCTCCGAAGATGACGTTCAGGCGTTATTTTCAAGATTTTTTAAACGAACCAATGATGGTGCGTTTTGGGTTACTGTCTTTTTTCCGTTCAGCTGGTATCAATGGGATGCTCGGTTACATCGTCTTGTTTTCAATCAACAACTATGGTTTGACCGACGGTGAATATGCGAGAACGTGGAGCTTGACGAGTCTGCTCTATTTTACCCTGGCTGTACCAGTTGGAATTGTTGTGGAGAAGTTAATGCCCAAGAACTACGCTTTGGGGATAGGCTATGGTTTGATCTTAGGATCTGCAGCTTTGGCGTTTTATGCAGATGATCCGGCTTTTCTCACAGCGATCGCTATTCTTTTTGGAATGGGCAGTGTGATCGAATCCGTTACCATTAAGCCGTTTTACTGCGAATTCATGCCTCCGGAAAAATTGGGGCAATTGAGTGGGGCGCTGAATATTTGTTACGGAACTGGGAGGCTTTTTGCCTTAATCGTCTGCGGATGGGTGGTCAGATTATTTGACAACAATTATCAGGCGGCGTGGCCGGTCGTAATTTTTTGCATGATAGTAGCCTCCGCGTTGAGTATTTTTATACCGGACAAGAGATTCCATCTTGAACGTTTAAGAGACTGAGTCGCGTTCTACCAACTCCACGGGCAAGATTACCCGTTTCTCTTTAACGGGTTCGTTTTCAGTAAGCTTTATAATCATCTCGACTGCCTTTTTTGCCATATCTCCAAGTGGGACCGTTACTGCCGTGAGAGGTGGATTCATGTGTTCACTCACACCCAAGTTTTCTCCTCCGATGATGGATATTTCTTCTGGAATCTGACGACCCATTACATACTGGATGATGTGCATGGCCCGGATGCCTTCCATTGAGGAACCAGGCACAAAAAGTGAATCGGCCCCACTTCGTATCGCTTTGGTAACTGCGGACATTATGTTGACACCGTTTCCGTAGCTGGCGATACATGCTTCCTCGACTGGTAACCCAATCTGTTCAATGCCGTCCACAAATCCTCTACGCCTTTCCATTGCTGGAGCATGTAGACCGCCCACAAATCCGAGTTTCTTTTTATTTCGAGAGGCGAGATAATTGGCGGCGATTCGTCCAGACTCGTAGTGATCGGAACAGACCGCATACTCTCCTTCTACATATGAGAAGTTGTCCATGTAAACAGTGGGCACCCTTTTCTCCCATTTGTGAAGCATTTCTAGAACGTCGTTTTCATACTGAACCGCGATGATACCGTCCAGAAAGTAGCCTTCGAGCTGATTGATTGGGTCTTCAGGAATAAAAACACTTATATTTCTCTGGGATAGGGCAAGCGAGATTTGCATCGTTAGAAATGCCGAGTAACCACGAAGACTGTCTAAAAACCTTGGCTCCGTGATGATCGCGATTTGTTTAGTTCTGACAGAAGCCTGAGGTTTCAGACCTAATTCGCGGGCAGCTTCGAGTACGCGTTCCCGGGTGGATGCTTTGACCCGATCCTTGTTGTTGAGGACTCGGCTGACGGTTCCTGGTGATACGTCAGCAATTTTGGCGAGGTCGTAGATGGTGGGGCGTCCTTTCTTACTTGTTTCTTCCATTGCGGACAAATTTGAATAAATTGCAGAAATAATGCAACTTATTTTACATTGTGAAGAATAATACAACTAAAAGTGATATAAATTAGGTTTTGTAGCACTTTTTCATGAATCTCCCCGTTTTCTACTCTTAAAAATTAGGTAAAATATCCGAATATTAGATAGAACTCGAATTAACGAGTGTATTAAATAATTGTAGAGTAGGTTAAAAAATTAAATTGTTTGACAAAAATTCAATTAGATTAATATTTGAATCCTACTAACTAATTCATTGCGGGTAGCTCAGGCTTAACCTGCACCCCAAACCCTAGACTAAGTTATATTATGAAGAAGTTCACAACGAACTGCTGGCTGCGGCACAGACTAAAACCAAGTATACTCGCGCTTGCGACATCAGGCGCACTTTTTGGAGTAATCCTGAATGCTCAAGATGATATTGATCTCGATGAAGACGTGTTTCAGTTGTCTCCCTTTATTGTGGAAGAATCTGGAGAGGTGGGTTATCTCGCCACAAGCACTCTTGCGGGAACTCGTATCAAAACCGAACTCAGGGATCTCCCAAATTCCATTGCTATTGCAACTGAGGAGATGATTAATGACCTTGGTATTGATGATGCCTCTGAGTTGCTACCTTATCTTGGTAACATCGAAACGGCAGGTCCTGATGGCAGTTACGGTGGGGGAACAGGTACTGCGACGATTCTTTTCACCGATGCCAACCGTAATCCGCAAAATGCGAATCGTATTCGTGGTCTTGCTCGTGCTGATAACACCAGAAACTATCTACCAACTGGGATTTTGATGGACTCCTATAATACCGAGCGTGTGGCGGTCAATCGTGGACCAAACTCGATTCTATTTGGTTTGGGGTCTCCGGGTGGTATCGTTAATACGCAGACAATTTCAGCCCGCATGAGGGATTCAAATAAGATCTTACTCAAATATTCTTCTTTCAATAGCACCCGAGCTTCGATGGATATCAATCGTGAGATTATCGATGATAAGCTGGCGATCCGTTTTGCAGCTATGGCTGAGGATAAATACTGGAGACAAGAACCCACTTTCAAAAGATCAAAAAGAGCGACTGTTGCACTGCTTTGGAGGCCATTCGAAAACGCGAATTTTAAGATGAGCCTGGAGCAGGGCGAAATCGACGCCCGTAAGCCACGTCCGAATGCACCACGTGATACTTTTACCCGTTGGTGGCATCCTGCATTTAATAAGGTAACTCACGACACAGGAAATGTTGATTTTGGTGTGATTGATCGTGACATCGTTCGCGCACCTGGTGAGTGGTTTGGACAACCTGGATTGGTTTATGAGTCCACTGGAGAGACTTATTACATGCACCGTGCATGGGAGACTTCCCGTCCGGGAGGTCAAAGACTTCGCAATCACATGGTATCCATTACCAAAGGTGAGCAGTGGTATCAATCACCTACCGCAGCTGAATATGGAATTGTGGATGGTGCTTTCTGGGGTGACCAGGAACTACTGGACCGAAATGTTTTCGATTGGGTAGAAATCCTTTTAGACGGACCTAATAAGGCAGAGTGGGAGCGTTTTGGAGTGTTCAACGTGAGTTATGATCAGACTTGGCGCTTTGACATGGGATCGGCTGGTTTTGAGCTGACTTATGGTAATGAGACTATGAACCGTAACTGGTATGACATGTTCAAAGGTCACCGTGGTTACGCGATCAATATTGACATCAGTACAACGCGCACTTGGGGTGAGCCGAATCCACATTTTGGTCGCCCATTCATGGCTGCTCAGGATCAGCGTCAGAGTGATCATGCGGATCGTGAGGTATCTCGGGCTACAGCATTTTATGAGCTGGATTTTAAGAATTCTGAGAAAAACTGGATGAAGTGGTTTGGTCGGCACACTGGCACGCTATTCGCTCAATCTTATATGAGGGATACCCGAAACTACAGTGCCCGCCGCACTATTGACCAAGGCTATTCAAATGCGGCTTACGGAGGGAACACGAACTTAAACCGTGGGGTTGCTCAAATTCGCACCCAGGTTTACATTGGTGATAGTTTTGCGGATGCGAATGGTCCGACAGAAGGTAACATCTACGGTGTTCGTGATGAGTTGTTTACTACTTCGACTACTGGATATTTCTGGAATACAAGTGATTTGGAATGGCAAACGGCAACTGTGTTACCTCAGGATGTTCGAGATGATGAAGTGTTCTGGAAACATATCTACAACAAAGCTTATAATCGCCAGATCACGGACTCGTATGCTTACGTGCATCAAGCGTATCTCTTTAATTCTGAATGGCTAGTTGGAACATTTGGTTATCGGAAAGATGAAGTTAAGTCATATGCCTCCGGAACACCCAGAGACGATCGTAATTTCATCGACATTGATGCCTTGGAACTGAATGAAGAGCCTTCGGGTGACCCATTTGAAGCCATTACCAGAAGTTATGGTCTCGTCGCTCACGTGCCGGAATTTGTTCCGCTTCCTGATGGAGTTGAGCTTTCACTGCACTGGGGTGAATCTGAAAATTTCCAGATTGCCGCCCCTCGCATCACGATTCTCGGAGACATGTTGTCTCCTCCAGGTGGAACAACTGAGGATTACGGTTTTACACTGAGCCTGATGGATCGAAAATTGTTGATTCGCACAAACTTTTATAAGTCTGAATCTGCAAACGTTGGAAAAGGATATCCAGGGTTCTTAACTGGAACAGACGATCGTATTATTGCTTACAACTCGCCTGAAGCAATCGCTGCTTCCGGTTATCAAGGTCCACCCCAGTTTTACAGGGATCTAGTGGGTTGGAGGATTGAAGATGGTGCTGGAACGATTAGTGGTTATCGTGTTGCCCGTGATGGTGCTCCATTTGCATTGTCAGATTCTCAGAGCACCACTTCTGAAGGAATGGAAATCGATATTGTTTACAATCCAACTAAAAACTGGCGGATTGCCTGGAACATATCCAAACAGGAAGCCATGCGTAGTAACCTTGGTCCGGCGACTCGTGAGTATCTAACCTATCGATTTGATGAATGGACAAGCACCACACCTGGTGGTCCTGGATTCCTGATCGCAGATGAGTCTGACCAGCCAGTTAACGTTCGTGTTTTTGATACATTACTCAATTCGCTTAATGCGGATTTGGCCCGAGAGGGTGCTAAAGTTCCAGAACTCCGTGAATGGCGCACTAATGTGATCACTAACTACACATTCGACAAAGATTCGCGTCTAGGCGGCTTCAATGTTGGAGGAGCTTTCCGTTGGGAGGATGAAAAGGCGATCGGTTACCCAATCATTGAGAGGGAGTTTGATGGTCAGATGCTCAAAGTTCCAGATTTGGATAACCCATATACCGACGATCCTATTACAAAGGTTGATCTGTGGGTGGGTTACAAAACCAAGATCTGGGATGGAAAGATTGATTGGAAATTGCAGCTTAATCTCCAAAACGTGTTTAGTGATGGTGAGGTTGTGGGTGTTTCTACCCAGCCTGACGGAAGCATCCGCTCTGCGGTATGGAGAGAAGGACGTACGTTCAGTCTAAGATCCGTATTCGAGTTCTAGTTCTGTAATAGATAGTCCATTCATTACTTATAGTTGTGGGAGTCTGTGAGAACGGACTCCCACAATACTTTATACCCGTTTTTATGAAAAAAAGCCTCTTTAGTTTTCTTTCTTTGTTGGCGTTTGCGCTAGTGATTCATGCCGAAAAGAAGCCCAATATCATCTTCGTGATGGTGGATGATCTCGGTTACGGTGACCTGAGCTGTTATGGGCAAGAGAAGTTTGAAACGCCCAATCTCGATCAGATGGCTAACGAAGGCATGCGTTTTACGGATTTCTACTCTGGTAATGCGGTATGCGCACCAGCACGTTGTTCATTAATCACTGGTAAGCATCCAGGGAATGCGACGGTGAGGGGAAATTACGAAATCGGTGCGTGGAATTCCTATCTTGGTCAATTACCGATCAGAGAATCGGAGGTTACGATTTTCGATGTCGTTAAGAAGGCTGGTTATGTGACTGCAGCTTATGGCAAATGGGGACTAGGACATGCTGATTCTTCTGGCGCTCCACATCACAATGGCGTGGATGATTTCTTTGGGTTCAATTGTCAGCGTCATGCGCACACCTATTATCCAAGATATCTTGAGGGAAACCGTGGTGAAAAGATTTGGCTAGAGGGCAATGATCGCAGTGATGGTGGTAAGGTTTACGCTCATGATCTTTTCACTGAAAAAGCACTAGAATTTATTGCTGTAAATAAAGAGAACCCTTTCTTTCTCTACCTTCCCTACACTCTGCCACACGGGCCTTTTATGGTTCCTGAATCGGAAACTTTTCAAGATAAAGACTGGTCGGAGAGCTCTAAAAAGCAGGCTGCTATGATCGAACTAATCGATCGTGACATGGGACTGATTTTTAAACAGTTAAAAGAGCTTGGTATCGATAAAGACACTATCGTCTTCTTTACAAGTGACAATGGGCCGCACGGTATTGATGAGACGAATGAGTTTTTTAATGCGTCAGGCAGTTTTCGCGGCAAAAAGACAGATCTTTACGAAGGCGGCATTCGCACACCAATGATCGTCCGTTGGCCAGGAAGAATCGCGCCCGGAGGGGTGTCTGATTTGGTAGGCGCATTTTGGGATGTGATGCCGACGTTTGCGGACCTGATCCATCAAGATATTCCGAGTGATCAGAGTGACGGTATTTCATTTTTGAATGAGTTGTTAGGTAAATCTCAGGAGAAGCATGAATTTCTCTACTGGGAGTATTTCTATACAGATTACAGTTGGAAACCAGGCATGGAAACATTGCAGAATCCTCTGAAAAGCCAGGCGATCCGTATGGGAAAATGGAAGGCGATACGCCACAATTTGGTGAAAGGTTTTCGAAATGAGCCTGTGCGTTTTTCTCCGGTTGAGCTGTATAATTTAGAGCTTGATCCTTCTGAATCCCAGAATGTTGCTGATTCCCATCCTGAGCTTGTCGCTAAGTCCAAAGAGTTGATGAACGCGAGCCATACTCCAAACGAATATTTTAATTTCTCAGTTAGAAACTGATGAGACTATTCCCTTTTTTTACTCGTATATTGGCGCTAACGATGTGTGTGTCGACCACACCTGTCGTTGCGTTTGCTACTCTCAAAGCAAAACCAACTGAGGCCAAATTTTTGATTGGAGGTAATTACGGAGATCCATCTGTTCTGAAAGATGGTGATGAGTATTACATGATTCATCATGATCCTGATTATCACCCGGCGTTGTTGATTTGGGAGTCAACGGATTTGTTCGAATGGACTCCAGTTGTTCGGGCTTTGCACTATTTCCCTGATGCTGTGTGGGCATATTTGCTGCAGGCGGCGGTTTAGCTGAGTTTGAATATTTTAAATATAGAAAGTTGAGATAATTGGGTGAGCTGCTGGAATAGAAACGATGAGGAATCTTTTTCTGAAAAAAGGGGGAAGTGGTGATTCTTTTTGGATACAAATTATTTCGACTGACTGAATGTTGGGTATATTATTCTTGAGTGGTCCTCGAGCATCCCTAAGATTCCCTGAACTTTGTATTTAGTTTTCTAAATTGCAAAGATTACTAAAGAAGGGAGTTCGGTGGGGGTCGAACTCCCTTTTCTTTTATAAATTGTGATTATGAAATTACCTGAGATGAGAAAGCTGATCGTACTTTTTTTCCTGTTCGCTGTGACTTTGAGCGCATCGACTCGAATGGACCCCCATCCCAGACCGCATCGGGTTTACGCGAACCTGAATGGTGAATCCTGGGTGGAGCGTCATGAGCTGGCGGTGGAGCGTGCGCAGAAGGGAGAAGCGAGAGTGATGTTTCTGGGTGATTCGATCACACACTGGTGGGAGATCGAAGGAAGAGGGCTCGATTCGTGGAAAAGGCACTTTGTGCCTTTGGGAGTAGAGAATCTTGGGTTTGGTGGAGATCGGATCGAACACTTGATCTGGAGGTTGGAAAACGGTGAACTGGGCAATCAGCAGCCGGATGTTTTTGTGCTGATGATCGGGACCAATAACTGGAAAATCCACGATGCCAAAACAATCACCATCGGTGTTGATCGCGTGCTATCTATCCTGAGGAACCATGCTCCGGAGGCGAAGATTCTGCTGCACCATCTTCTACCTCGAGGTGAACCAGATAGTCCGCAGCGAGAAAAAGTGAATGAGGTGAACGAGTTGCTGAAGTTGTTAAATGACGAGCAATACATTTTTACCGTAGACTCTGCTCATCTTTTTCTGAAAAAAAGCGGTGCTATCCACAAAAAGCTAATGCCGGATTTGCTGCATCCGAGTCCAAGGGGATACCGAGAATGGGCGGAGTATTTGAAACCTATCATCGAAGAATTACTCCGAAAAACAGGAGACGACTATTTTGCGGAGTGGAAGCAGGTGAAGAAGCAAGGGGAGGGTGTTCCGCTCTTCGTAGATCCAAATACTCACGGCTCATGCGATCCGGAGATTATCTTTAATCCGTGGGACGAGCATTGGTATATTTATTACACTGCTCGACGTCCTCATATGCAGAATACTTTTCTCGGAACACCCTTGGGAGTGATTCGTTCGAGAGATCTGAAGGATTGGGAGTTTTTAGGTTACACTAACTTGGGGAATGGTGACCATCGGCCCTGGACGAACGGAACTTTTTGGGCACCGGCGATCATCGAGCATCAAGGAAGACTACACATGTTTGTAACGATCAAGGACGATTTGATTCCGGATCGCGGACCTTGGGGTGGTTATCCCGGTAGTATCATTCATTACAGCACGTCGGTGGATCGTCCTGTCGACGGATGGAAGCTAGAGGGTCGAATGCACGAACGGGGGCTAACGACGATCGACGCTAGCATTTTCAAAGGCAAAGACGGTTTTCAGCTATGGTTTAAAGGTAAACCAAAAGAAGCCAAAAAGAACGAACTTTACGCGATGAAATCCCTGGACCTGAGAAATTGGGAAGAAGCAGATTTCACTCCCAGTGACGTTTTTAATGAGTCCGTGACAGGATCGGATTTCGAGGAAGCGCCTTATGTCTTTTATTGGAAGGATCGTTATTGGTTGATCACTGACCCACACCTTGGGCTTTTTGTTTATCACAGCGAAGATGCGGAGCATTGGAAGTTTCAAGGAACAATTCTCAGAGCAGGAGGAACTCGTCCATTCGACGGTAACCTGGCGAGACACTGCAGTGTTGCGGTAATCGAGGATCGAGCTTTCATCTTTTATCATGTTGAGCCTTGGCGGCAGTATGAAAGCAAGACTCCTATTTTTAAACAATCCCTGAGAAACCGAAGAGCGGTTCTTCAGATGGCAGAGCTCAAGATCGTGGACGGGCAGTTGACGTGTGATCGCGATCAGAAGCTCGTATTTGGCGACTGAGCTTCTGGACCGGGGCCGTATTCGATGTAAATATCGTCGTCCGCTATGATTACCCGATCGGGGTTCTGCTGATAGAGGTATTTCGAGAAAGTTTGAGGGAGGCAGACCTTCGGGGTCTGGACGGTTTGGTCGGAATGCTTAGTTAGAAACTTGGATATGGAGGAACTGCAAAAAGGACCTTCGACGTCTGTTTCGTAAGCAATGATTTCCCCATCATTTTCGGGTGTAAGCATGCGAATGAGTTTGTTTGCAATCTCGACATCGACGTGAAATTCGAACACTTCCGTCTTTTGGGTCGGGTTGACCTCTCTGAACTTAAGGTAGTCTTTAACAGTCGGCACAGGATCAACCACGACATCTTTCACTCTTTTGGCCTTTGGTCCTTTTTTCTTCTTACCGTAGCCTCCCTCTGGGTCCCAGAAAACGGCCCCAAGCTCTGGCGAGTAGACCCTGAGCGCTGTATGGAGAGGGATTAGTTTTCCATACATGATGAAAATATGAATTTTTGGAATTTCTCCATCTTCTATGTCAGAATCAGCGAGAGGGGTGCTCCTGGGAATCCATGTATCCGGAAGATTAGGAGGCGGATTGCTGATGCAACCGGAAAACAACAGGGTCAGTGGTAGTATGCCTCTTCGACAAAGACCGATGAATGAATACTTGAGATACTTGACTATCAATTCTGCCAAACCATTGGGGTTAGTAGTTAAGCGTATTGGATGAGTTGGCTCTGGATCTGATTTTGCCTGAAAACAACTCTATCTGCCGGGTAGCACAGTGTATGATCTCGGCTGATTTGTAATCAATGACAAAGTATCAGGCTTTTGTCTCTTGAATTTTCAGTCTTGTCGAGACCACCGTAACCATGCGTCTGGACTGTCTAGAGCTATGGGTCGATGGTGAGTTTACTCATCGGTATTGTCGGTCAATACAATAGAGTTTTGTTTTTTTATAGCTGGCTCAATTGTGTTTCTTGAATCACAGACAAAATTAATAATTAACTAAAGGGTTAATTGTTGCTTGACTTGGTGTTTTAATTAAATATTTAACTTATTTGTTAAATATATGTTTTGACTAATGACTCTGAAGCTATCTGTCCCCCTCATGATTCCTAATGTTTATAAATTTGCATATAGATTTTTATGATTATTAACAATAAGGTTAACTTTTTGGATCCCTCGCTGGATCCTCTTTTTCATGCGCTTTCAGATGTGACCCGGCGACGGATGGTTCTGGATGCACATCAGAAGCCTCATACAGCAGGAGAGCTCGCAAGGCCGCACTCCATGTCGCTGCCTGCAATCTCAAAGCACCTGAAGGTTTTAGAAAATGCCGGACTTGTTCATCGGCAAATAGAAGGTAAAACGCATATTTTTACTACAAAAACTGAAGCCCTTGTGAAGGCTCAGAGTGTGCTTAATGAACTGACTCAATTCTGGCATGACCGTTTAAACGAATTGGAAGACTACATCGGTCAAGAGAGGAAAGAGGACTCAGACTCTGAACAAGAAAAACTACCTACCGAACTTTTATAACCGAGAAACAAATCATATGAATCCATCATCAACAACATCCATCCAACAACTCGTTATCAAGCGTCTCTACCAAACAGATCCAGAGAAGCTTTACGATGCGCTTACCGTTCCGGAAATCATGAATAAATGGTTTTATGGCACTGCTAATGGGAGAGCAAACTTCATAGGTGAACCGAAAGTTGGCGCGGACTATACAGCTGAGATGTATCACGAGTCAGGTGAATCTTCTGTCTGTGCGGATTATGCTCCACACGGAAAGTATCTGGAGTTGGAGCGACCCAAAAAAATCGTATTCACGTGGATATCAGAAGGATTTGTCGACGATAGCATTGTGACGATCGAGCTTAGGGCGGTGGATGGTCAAACAGAACTGACACTTACTCACGAATTACCGGCTGAATCTGTCACTCCACACACGGAAGGCTGGAACAATTGTCTAAACCACCTTGCCGAGCTTTTTAGCTAATGAGGATCATTTTTTCTATCCTTTAATGCTCTAAAATCAGCGATGTTATCCAGATGATGCGGATGAAAGGCATCATCTGATGAATAGACCGTGCGTTTTACGGATTTGGCTGAGCTGTATCAATTAGCGTGATAAAGAGATTTCCTCCTCCTTTACCCCATTTGGTATTCTCAAAATTTTTGAAGTGAGAATCGTCTGTGACGGGGAAATCGGTAGACTGGGTGATCCCTGAGACCAGTATGCGATTTCTGCCCGCCACAGCTCCCTGCATGCCGCTTTCACTGCTATTACCACCTAGGTAGGTTGCGTAATCTATCTTTTGATTTTTGAGATCGAAAACTAATGCAAAGCAATCAATCTCTCCACCGAGATGGCGGTCGGCCGCATTTTTCGTAGTGGGAAAGTCTTTGGATTTAGTAAGTCCTACAATCACAATTCGCCCTGAGTCGTCGAGAAAGACGTGACTAAGCTCTTCGTAATCACTACCTCCGAAAATGCTGGAGAATCGAAGTTCTCCATTTTTACTCAATTGCGCGATTAGGATGTCCTGTGTACCGCGGAGTTGTTTGCGTTCAGTTCCCTCTACAACGGGGTAGTCGGGCGATGAGGTATTACAGGCGAACACGATACTTCCATCCTTTAGATAGACAAATCTTGAGGCATTTTCATTTTTAAAACCTCCGAACAGTTGAGAGAAAATGAGCTTGCTGCCGTCAGAACTGACAAGGCTGATACCCAAGTCCTTTTCACCGCTCAGAGCCTTGTCGCTTGGACTGTTGACGATGGGGTAGTCTTTCGATTCTGTAAGACCCCCGATTAGAACGTTTCCTTCCTGATCAACTGCCAGACCTGCTGGCATGTCGGTTCCGTTACCTCCTACAAAGGTGGAGAATAGTAGTCTTTTGCCATCGGACGTAAATTTTGCGACTACACCATCTCCAAACTCGCCGCCGTTATGTGTGGTATCGTAACTGCCTTCTGTTACAGGAAAATTGCTACCTAATGTGCCTCCCATTACACAAATATTTCCTTCGGGATCGATACTCAGATCCCAGATTTCTTCAGAATCCTCACTACCAAAATAGGTTGCAAAAATAAGTTTCGTAAGATCAGGAGAGAATTTTGCAATCCACCCGTCTCCCCATTTTCCACCGTTATAGGTGTTGTCATAAGCTCCTTGAGTAGTAGGCAAATCAGTTGCATTGGTGCCTCCGGCTACATACACGAATCCTTCGTTATCAGTAGTGATCGCGTAAGGGTAGGTTTGTTTGCTGGAACCAAATAACGTGTTGGCAATGATTTTTCCGTCAGCAGATAATCTTATGATAAGGCATTTATGCTGGTTGATATGGGTATCCCAACCTTCGGGGGCCATTGTGAAACCCTTCAAAGCAATAGGTCCGGTGATACAGATATCACCGTTTGGGGCATTAGTGACTCTTCCGTGCTTCCAAGGCATGTTCGCCCGAACAGGTCCTAGCAGATTTGAAAAAAGTGGGGCCGAAGAATCGTTGGAAACGAGAATTTGGTGGATTAAACTAAGAGCAATTAACAGGGCAGCAGTTTTTCTCATCGTTGGAGTGGGGTTTGAAAATCTTAATCAGTGGTTACTGTTCGATACACTTGGTCTCGAGTTTATCCTTCAATAGATTTGTGCCGTAGAGGTGAAGCGTAAGGCAGAGTGAGAACTATTTAATAATTAAACAGTTGCAATAATTGTTTATTAGTTTAATTTTGAAGCTGAGCCAGGTTCTTACGACACTGAAGAATTTGGTGTTATTACCCTTAAAAAACGCTTTTTCCATGAAACACGTGATTTTACTGTTGTTTTTCGGATGTATCACACTGTCTGCTACTGATCGTCCGAATGTGGTGTTCTTACTTGTAGATGATCTTGGTTATGGAGATCTGGCCTGCTACGGGAGTCCTTTTAACGAGACTCCGAATATCGATCGTTTGGCATCCGAGGGAGCCAAATTTATGCAGTCTTACTCTGCATGTACGGTATGTTCCCCGAGTCGGGCCGCAATTTTAACGGGTCAATATCCTGCTAGGTTGAAGCTGACTGATTGGATATCAGGTCACAAGAAGCCTTGGGCAAAGCTTAAGGTTCCTGATTGGAAGATGCTGATGGAGCATGATGAAAAGACGATGCCCGAAGCGTTCCAGGAAGCTGGCTATCAAACCCAGTTTATAGGAAAATGGCACCTTTTGCCTCTGGAAAATCCAGAAATCATGGATGAGCATTATCCGGAATCGCATGGATTTGATCATAATATCGCAGGCCGCGAGTGGGGGCAGCCTAAAGGAAGGGGCAGATATTTTCATCCCTTTGATATGCCGAATTTGGAGAGTGAAGAGGGGGAATACCTTACTGATGCTCTGACTGACGAGGCTCTGAACTACATTGAAAGTCGTGAGAAGGGAACCCCCTTTTTCCTTTATCTCTCCTATTACACGGTGCACACACCGATTATGGGACGTCCTGATTTGGTCGAAAAATACAAGGCGAAGTATGACGCCGGAGGTTGGAATTTCGAAAATTCGAACGACGTGGTGGAGTTTGCAGGGATGGTGGAAGCCTTGGATGAAAGTGTGGGCAGGATTTTAGACTGTTTGGAATCGAGAGGGCTGAGCGACGATACGATCATAGTTTTTACTTCTGACAATGGTGGACTTGACCGGTTTTCGGATAATGGCGTTCTTCGGTCAGGAAAGGGTACACCCTATGAAGGAGGAATTCGTGTGCCTTTGATCATAAAGGCTCCTGAACAAAAAGGGAAAGGATCGATGATTGAACAACCAGTGATCGGCACTGATCTTTATCCCACTTTGCTGAGTCTCGTAAACTTGCCGCTGGAACCTGAAGCTCATTTGGACGGGACAAGTCTTGTCGGGTTGATTGATGGAAACTTGTATTCGAGAGAAACGCTTTTTTGGCATTACCCTCATTATCACAAAGCTAAACCCAATGGTATCATTAGAGATTGTAACTGGAAACTGATCGAATATTTCGAGGATGGGCAGTTGGAACTCTATGACTTGGGTAACGATCTCTCTGAGGATAAAAATCTAGCCGAGGACGAGCCTGAAAAAGTGCGACAGTTGCACCGGAAACTTCAAGATTGGCGAAAAGCGGTGGGTGCCCAGTCGATGAATCCAAATCCAAACTACCGCGCTGATATGGAGGGAATGAGTCGTCAAAGAGGTGAGAAATACTTAAAGCAAGGGTAGTAAATAAGCAAAATTCATTTGATCTATTAGGAGTGAATCTAGTTTTTCAGAGATGCAACGAGTCCGGTAAGTTAATCGTCGTCCTATTCAATAACCTTCTATCAAAAGAAAACATACGATGAAAAAGTCTATTGTTCTATTCGCGGCCGTATGGACCGCTACATTCGCTGCTCAGGCTGAAACTGAATCGATTCCCTTAACCCCTGAAAATCTCCTGTTGCACTACAGCAAGGCGGAGTTTGTAGAGTTTAAAGGGAATGAAGCGGTTCATCTGCGGAACACACCTGCAAAGCGTGATGGGGCCGTAGCCTTCATCAAGGGTAAGGGTTTTATTGAAGGAATCATCGAGGTTGACATTGCTTCGGAGCGTTTTGCGGGGATCGCTTTCAGAGCGCAGGACTCGGACCGTTACGACAAGGTCTATTTCAGACCATTTAACTCGGGTACAGAAAAGCATGAGAACTCAGTTCAATATGTGGTCGGGGGAGTCAAAGAGCTGGGCTGGAAGCCGTTACGAGAAAAGTTTCCGGGGAAGTACGAAGGTGGAGCCGATCTTCCTGTGATGGAGTGGTTTACTGCAAAATTTGTGGTGACTGGAAGTCGAGTGGAAGTGTTTGTGAATGATGGTGAAACTCCTGTTCTGGTTGTGGAAGAGACTTTATCTGGTTTCGAATCGGGTGCCTTCGGTATCTGGGGATGGAACGCTTATTTTGCAAATTTTCGATATACACCTTTGGAAGACTAATTCATGAAACCTTTTCGCTTTTCCTATTGTCTGATTCTGTGCATTTTCTGTTCGGCTCGGGGAGGTGAA
Source organism: Opitutales bacterium (assembly GCA_022361075.1). Lineage (GTDB taxonomy): Bacteria > Verrucomicrobiota > Verrucomicrobiia > Opitutales > JAFGAQ01 > JAKSBQ01. The sequence goes on from JAKSBQ010000061.1 coordinate 38,463, forward strand.
CCCGTGCCTATCCAGATCGATATCGACGAGAAATTCCAAACGATCGAGGGCTTTGGAGCATCAGACGCGTGGAATTGTGAAGAGGTTGGAAAATATTGGCCCACAGAAAAAAAGGAGCGTATCGCGGAACTCCTTTTTTCTACCGAAATGAATGCTGATGGGGGCCCACGAGGTATCGGGCTCTCGCGTTGGCGATTTAATGTGGGGGCAGGAAGCACGGAACAGGCAGAGGAAAGCCAGATCGTAAACCCTCATCGAAGGGTAGAGTGCTTTCTAAATGAGGATGGGAGTTACGATTGGAGTAAACAAGCAGGGCAACAGTGGTTTCTCAGAAAGGCTGCAGATTATGGAGTGAAACATCGGGTGATCTTCTCGAATAGTCCACCTGTGTTTTTTACTAAAAATGGATTGGCGCACGGAAGTGAAGGATTTGATGCGAACCTTCGGGTAGACGCTTACGATGATTTTGCAGAATTCTTGGCTGAAGTTTTATTGCATTTCGAGGAGCAGGAGTTGGGGTTTTCTGAGATTTCTCCGATTAACGAACCGCAGTGGGAGTGGAAGAGTGACAAACAGGAAGGCTCCCCCTGGAGAAATCATGAGATCGCGAGTGTAGTGAGGGAATTGGATGGAGCTTTGATTCGGAGAAGTTTGGACGTCCCAATTTCGATCCCCGAGGCCGCTCACCTGAAGTTTCTCTATCAGGAAGGGAAGCGAGCTGAACAGGGGAACCAGATTTACGAGTTTTTTGATTCCCAGAGTGAAAATTACGTGAGGGATCTTCAAAACGTTCCGAACATGGTTTGTGGGCACAGCTACTGGAGTGTTTATACCGATGAGATGCTAAAGGATACGAGGTCTAAGGTTCGTGAAACTTGTGAGAAGCATGGTTTAAGTTTTCATCAGTCTGAGTATAGCCTCATCGGACTTGATCAGATAAAAGATCATAAACCGGAAACAGAATGGGAGATTGCGATGTTCATCGCGAGGGTCATTCATGCTGATCTCACAATCGCAAACTCTGCAGTCTGGAGCTTTTGGACGGCGCTGGCAGATGAAAAACCTTCGGTCAAAAACCGTTATGCGCTAATTACACTGAAAAATCGTTATCCCTGGGGAGATACGGAACCTGTCTTCCGGGCGACTAAAACCCTTTGGGCTCTTGGGCACTATTCCCGCTTCATCCGTCCAGGTTATCACCGGGTGGCCCTTAGTGGTCTGCCCGAGCTTGGTAATGTTTTTGGAAGTGCGTATCTTGCGGAGGATTCCAAAGAATTGATCATTGTCTCTCAAAATATGGGAGCAAACGAAGTCAGGCTAAAATTGGGTGATTCAATTCTTGCTCATTTTGGAGGGAAGTCAGTCAGTTCCTATTTGAGTGACGAACACCATGAGCTGAGCCCCTCGGAATTGGACTTCAGAGATGGAATTTTGATTTTGCCAGGCAAGAGTATGCTTACGGTTGTCATTCCTATTTTGTGAGTGTTTTCGGGGGGTGAACTCTGCTTTGTTCGAGTCTCGCTAAGTTCATTCTGGAGCTGATTTGACTCTTAATTTTTTAGTATTAGTTTTGCTAATATTGAATTTGCTTTGATCAATTTATTTCGATAGCTTAGTTAGGTGACGATCCATTTGGTATCCTAACTCAAGGCTTTCTGCACTTGATTTTCGTAACCCCAGTCCATAGCCACATGAAAAAAATCACCTTCCACAGCAATGCTGTTTGTATCACCCTTGCTTTGTTTTTTACATCCACATTCAGTTTTCCTGTTGAGCTCAACGCGTCAGAAGAAATTGAGGAACTTCGGGCCATGGTTCTTGCGCTGAAAAAGGAGGTTGAAGCCCTCAAGGAGCAATTGGCATCCAAAGAAGAGAAACGGGACGTTGTCGTCGACAAACCGGAAGAGGAAGCGCCCACACGAGCGCCGTTGAAGATACCCGCTGTCGCTGGTGTTTCCTCAAAGTTTGGACTGAGTATTTATGGGTATTTCAAGCTGGATTCGTTTTACAACACAGCGCAGACCTCCCATCAGGAGATTCCATTTTGGGTCGCTTCAGACGAGGATGTCAGCTCTGGCGAGTTTGATATGACCGCTAAAGAAACAAGGCTGGGAATCAACATGGCAGGCCCGGATGTGTCAGGTGGAAACGTTTCTGGAAAACTGGAATTCGACTTTTTTGGAAAAATCAACACACCGGGCAGCGTCTCCGGTAATCATGCCTTTCAGCTTAGAACTCGTCATGCCTACTTGAATTGGGACTTTGGCGAATGGTCGATCCTCGCGGGTAAGACCTGGGAGCCTTATCTCATCACTTTTCCTCAGACGCTGAATTTCGGATACAACAATTTTGCCGGCCAGCTTGGATTGAGAAAGACTCAGCTCCGCTTCACTCGAAAAGTGGGTTCCGATCTGGAATGGGTCGGCGCTATTTTGGAGCCAGTCGGTGGTGTTCACGGAGCCGATGTGGACGGTGATGGTCAGGATGATGGCACAGACTCCGATTTCCCGGTTCTCTCTGGAAAAGTGGTCTACAAACTTCCCGTAACAGCTGATAAATCTGCGACGTTGGGTGCTTCTTTTGTTTACGGAAAGGAGAGGTTTGATATTCCGGTAGCTGGGAACTCAGACACCTACGATGCCTGGGCGGTTACGGGAGCTGTGTCAGTTCCCTTGGGTGACCGAATGGTCTGGAGCACGAGTGCTTTTCTTGGGGCAAACATGGATAGTTACTGGGGTGGTATTGCTCAGGGCGTGAACCACGCTCTTGGAGAGGAGATTTCCGGGTATGGTGGCTGGACTGAGTTAAAACTCAAAGCGACTGACAAATATACGCTGAATCTCGGGTATTCGGTCGACAACCCCGATAACGAAGATCTATGGACAGGAGCTCGTTCCAAGAATGAAATATTGCGGATCAACTCCTTTTACGAATTCTCCCCATCGCTCATTTTGGGGTTGGAGTTCTTGGATCAAAAGACCTCTTACAAATCCAGAGACGCTGCAAAGAACAAACACTTCCACACTGCTTTGATTTTTAAGTTTTAGAAAATGGTTTTTGGCCTCCTGTGAGATTCGGGAGGTCAGACCCGTTTCTGTGTCAGGCGAACTCAAGACGTTCCCTTCTTCACCGAATATTTTGGTACACAAGATTTGAACCTTTGGTTATTTTTCATACTGGTATCCGATGAAATGGCTTTTGATCAGCGGTGCAGTTTATTTCGTCGCCCTTAGTGTTTTTCACATCTTCTTTTGGAAGCTATTCAACTGGACGACCGAACTTCGGCGGATCTCATCTTTGAATCGAAGTGTGATGGAGGTGATGAATCTTTGCCTCATTGTTATTTTCTCCCACGCTGCGGTGATGTGTGTATTTTTCGCGGATGATTTGTTAAACACTCGACTCGGAAGCGCCTATCTTCTTGGCATCTCGTTTTTTCTGGTGTTCCGAGCGGTTCTACAGGTTTTATTTTTCAAACTCAGGCATCCGTTTTCGATATTGTTATTCATCTATTTTGTGATCGGTGCTGTGCTATTCGGGGTACCTGCAATGTGATTGCTGTTGCCAACATCAGCCTGAAACCTATTCTTAGTTTTTTCTTAACCCCCTTACTAAAAAATGCATAAGAAAGTCACTCTTTCCCTGTTATTGGCCTTAGCTTCCCAATTAATTTGGGCTCAAACTATTCCGTTTTCAGGCGGACGGATCGCGATCAGCTCCGACGGAAATGAACACGATCACGACGATTGGCCTGCAACTCCTATGACGTTGGCACTTCTCGCCTCCAGAGGGCTGCAAGGTGCTACCGTTCTCTACACTTTCAGCGACCATATTTGGGGGAGCAATTGGGACCACAAAAATGCAGCTGAGCAGATGCGCATCAGCGCATTGGAAGGGCAAAAGTGGTTTGGATTTGAGGATACGGAATTTATCGAAGCCGTCGCTGATCCTGAAGCGGCTTATGAAGCCATGAAGCGTGAGATCAACAAGTCTACCGCTGCGGATCCACTTACCATCATTGCAGCTGGACCGATGCAAGTAGTTGGCGAAGGGATCGCCCGAGCAGATCGTAAGAGACTCAAATACGTTCGCCTCATCTCGCACTCTCCATGGAACAACAAACACTCGGATCACCCTTCTAATGAAAACGAAGATCACTCAGGTTGGACTTGGTCGGAGCTTGAAGAGGAGTTTGCAAAAGACGGACTGAAGTTTGACTACATTGCGAACCAGAATGGCGGTCCGACCCACGATGGCTTGCGAGCGCTCAGGGAGAAATACGACTGGGTTCGTGACTCCGAAGCTCGAAACCACGAAGCCTACAAAAAGGGAGCCTGGGACTGGCTCTACACCCGCCTCGAGACTTGCATTAAAAAGAGGAATACGGAGTTTGATCCTTCCGATGCAGGCATGGTGATTTACCTTCTCA
>JAKSBQ010000123.1 GCA_022361075.1 Opitutales bacterium
GAAAAGTCAAAATATAAACTTTTTATAAATAAATTGTAAACTCAGATCAAACTCCTGAACAATGAGTTATCAAGTTATCCACAAGTTTTTCACAAATTTTGGCACAGTTGCTATATCAAAATTTGAAAATCGATATAGAATAATTGCCAATGCATTTTCTTAGAGGAATTTTTGTCAACTATCTGTCAATAAGATGCATTCTATGGGGCAAGCAACACGTATGTTTGAGGTTGAAAATGGTTTCGCTGGAGGAGCATAGTAAACCTTTCTTCCGTTGAAGATTTGAAAAAAGGTTGGTGTTCGTTACCTAACCGTTATTCAGTGGTCTCAAGCAGGAGTAAAAACGGCATCCTATGTATTTTCGCTTTCAGGACCCAATATTTGCGATCTTAGTGATCATAATTGTGCTCGTGTTTTGGTTGAGAAAATTTTGGGGGCGCCATGCATCGCTGAGATTTTCGAGTAATTGGGCAATTAATGAGATCGTAAAAAAAAGACGCTCAAGACTAAGAGTCGTTCTGATTCTTCTCAGGTTTTTGATGCTTGTATGTCTGACAACAGCATTGATGCGTCCTCAAATAGGAAGAAAATGGACAGAGACCAAAGCAGAAGGAATCGACATCATGCTCGCTATCGATTTGTCGGGATCGATGCGGGCACATGATTTCGAAAAAGATGGCAAGCTAGTGAGTCGTCTCGAAATCGTAAAAGAAGTGGTCAACGACTTCATCACCCAGCGAATCTATGACCGAATTGGCTTAGTGATATTTGCTGAAGAACCCTTTCTGGTAAGCCCTTTAACAACACACCACGATTGGTTGGTCGAGAATTTCAACAGGCTTGAAATTGGAATAGTCAGGCCTAATTCCACGGCAATAGGGAGTGCTATTGGTATGGCGGTCAATCGCCTTCGCCATGTTGAAAGTGAGTCAAGGGTGATGATTTTACTCACAGACGGTGAAAATAATGCAGGCAAACTCCCCCCAATTGCGGCAGCCGAAACAGCAAATGCATTTCAAGTAAAAATCTATTCTATTGGCGTTGGTAAAACAGGCTCAGTCTTGATGCCAAGAGTCCGGGACAATCAAGTGATTACAAACGAATCAGGTCATTCGGTCATGGATTGGGTAGAATCAGATATCGACGAATTCACTCTTCAAGAGGCTGCTCACATCACGGGAGGAAAATACTTCCGTGCAACTCGAACTGAGGGTCTAGAATTGATCTATGAGGAAATCGATAAAATGGAAAAAACAGAAGTTGAGATTGTCCACTATGACAATTCAACCGAGTTGATGTTCTATCCGATGCTCCTCGGATTGATTCTCCTGATACTCGAGATCATTCTTAACCGTACTTTTTTGCATAAAATCCCTTAACTCAGATGTTTCTATACCCATCATTTTTTTATGCAATTCCACTAGCGGTCATGATTTTGCTAGTCCTCTACGTACAATCGCGCAGGAAGCGAAGGTATCGCATCTCCAAACTTTCAGCAAATGATTCGGTTACGGTGACTGACAGTAACCACTGTCTAGTCAGATCCAGATTGAAATTTGGTTTTGTGCTCGTCGGATTCATTCTATTGATGGTCGCACTTTCTCGACCGAGGTTGGGTTTTGAATGGAGCCAGAGTAAATCTTATGAGAGTTCAATGCTGATTCTTTTAGACATTTCTCAGAGCATGTTGGTTGAGGACCTTTACCCCAATCGACTTGAAAGAGCCAAGCTTCTCATTCGAGAAATAGTGGAAAGCAACGTTTCCTCTAAATATGGCTTGCTGGTCTTTGCAAGTGCCCCCTTCCTCCAGTGCCCTCCTACTTACGATTACCTCTCCTTTCTTGATGCCTTGGAATCCCAACAACCTTCACTGATGAAAACCCAGGGGAGCGACCTAGCAAAAGCCCTCCAGATGCTACCAGAAGTCTCAAAAGATCAGGATAAAACGACCTTCCTTTTGGTCTCTGATGGAGAAGATCATTCTTTGCAGCTACAGAACGCGATAAGTTATCTGAAACGTGAAAAAATCGTTGTTCACACACTTTGCATCGGTTCCGGGAAGGGAGCTTTGATCCCGGACTCGGATAATCCTTCATCACAATCGTATTTTACCGACCAAGATGGAAAGGTTGTATTTTCTAAAGCAAATCCCAAAAGGATGAAATCAATCGCGGAGGCACTAGGAGGGAGTTTCACTCAGATTGAATCCGAAGATTTCTCCATTCGCCATTTACTACGTCAACTCATCGAGATTCGACAGCTGAACGAAACCGAATTGAAGGCAGAAAAAATTCCGGTTGAACACTATCAGTGGCCTCTCCTCATCGCGTTTCTACTGTTGGCACTGGATACTGCCATGGGAACACGAAAACCGACTACTGAAAAAATGTAGAATGAAGAGCAGATCCACCACTCCATTATCACAAAGGCTTTGGAAGAAATCCACTTTCGGGAACTGCTTGCTATTTTTGTCTGTGGTAATTCCGGCAATTCAAGCGTTCGGGGTCAATACGCCAAATCGAGAAGAAACCGCGTTTCAGTTTTTACGGACTGGAGAATATGAAGAAGCGATCATAGCTTACGAAGCAATAATTGAGAGTGAGGACAAAACGCCACAAAGCCTTTTCAACCTGGGGATCGCCTATTACCGAACTCAAAGATTTTCTAGTGCTCACCTCGCCTTTGAAGAAGCGATTGTTAGTAAAATCGACGATATCGATTTTCAAGCAAAAGCTATTTTCAATATTGGCAACTGCTTGATCCGTAAAGCCCATCTCTACGTCGAACAAGACATTCAACAATCTCTGATCTATACCATCGAATCCATTGAGGCGTATGCGAACACCCTCGAACTGAACTCCGAATTCGAAGAAGCTCGGAAGAATCTATCTGCTGCAAAAAGCATTGCAGAAGCACTTCGCTCCCAAATTCGTGAGTCTCAAGATGAGTCAAAACCTCCAAACGACAAGGAAGGGGAAACTCAAGATTCCAGAGAGAACTCTGAAAGTGATTCATCAGGCGACGGGCAAGGTTCAGGAAGTGAAAGTAGCCAAGCAAGCACCGACAAAAAAGAGTTCAATCCTGATCAAGCGGAGGAATCAAATCTCAATCCTTCAGATAATGAAATGGAACTGAACGAGGCGATGACGTTGCTTGACGCAATGGTAGACGAAGAAAATCGAATCACTCTCTCTCAGCTTTCTGAAGAAGATACAGATCCAAACAAACCCAATTGGTAAATTTGGTCATCTCTTAGTTCGCCACGCTGAGCTCACCATAGCCGACAAGATGACTCATGTCCTGAGCAATGTTGAAGACATGATCTGAAATGCGCTCGATTGATTTCGAAATAAGAGAGAGTTCGAAATAGAGCATCGCCGCCGAAGGATTGCTCTCTACCTCAGCAACGTAGGCGGAAACGTTCTCAAGGTTCATGCGGTCAATTCCTTCCGTTTTTTGAATAATGAGATCATAAACACCAGCATTTGACTCAAGGAACAAACCGTTCGCCAAATTTAGTATTTCTTGGGCTACGACAGCCATCTCATTGATTCTTAATGGATCCACCGATAATCGACCCAAGGACAAAATGTTTTTGCTACGATTGGAGATGCTTACCGCTTCCTCACCAATTCGTTCCAAATTCGAAGCAGTCTTAACCGCGAGCATGATAGTTCTCAGATCACTTGCAACAGGGGATCGGAGAGAAATATACCTCATCGCTTCACGGTCAATCTCCTTCTCTAACTCGTGAATTCCACTCAGTTTACCTACAGTTTCGTCACACTTTGAAAGCTCAGAATCAAACAAACAACTGAGTGAGGTCTTAAAAATCTCAGAAGTACGCTCGCCCATGAGGATTAATCGCGAACGTAGGTTCTCAATCTCTGTATAAAAATAGCGATTCATGAAAGAAATGCGGACTTGGCTTTAGTAGCCAACCCAAGCAACTAGGACAATCGATGCTTAAATCCTCACCACCATGCCCTTGTCTAAGGAGAGCGCAATTCATTCTTTGTTAAAAAATTGACGCATTTCTTTTTGGAAACTGCTGTTCCGCTGGCAAATTTAAGAAAACGAGATTACCATTTCAGCACGTTTCTCAACTCTGCAAAGTGATCAAATCCTTGAGACTATTCAAATGCTCCTTGTGTTCGGTGACATCTTTCAAATCTTCGATCAACTCTTTGAACATCTCCTTCTTTTCGAGCTGGAGGGCTTGGACTCTTTCCTCAATGGATCCAGTCGTGATAACACGATAAACGAATACTGGGTTCTCTTGTCCGAGCCGATGCACACGATCGATCGCCTGGTTCTCGACCGAGGGATTCCACCAGGGGTCTAGCAAGAAAACGTAGTCCGCTGCGTGAAGTGTAATGCCTGTACCTCCCGCTTTCAGGCTCACAAGAATCGTAGCAGGATGCTCCGCTTTTTGAAACCCTTCAACTGGCTTCGCACGATCTACCGTTTTGCCAGTTAGGATAAAAAGATTTAGATCAGGGAAAGACTTTTCTAGAACCAGTTTCACCCGCTCGATCAGTCCTACAAATTGAGAAAATATCACCACCTTGTGACCAGCCGCATAGATGTCCGCTAACTTTTCAACGATCAATTGGATTTTTGCACTTTTCATTGGATCGTTGTCCATCCAAGGTAACAACCCCGGGTCACAACATACTTGCCTCAAGCGAGTGAGCAAAGCGAAGAAGCTGAAGGATCTTTTCTGTAGGGTATCCAGTTTTTCGTCGGAAGTGATCTTCTTTAATCCCTCCTGGACAAGACGGGTGTACTCCTTTTTCTGAACATCCGTCATGCTGCAGTTGAGCTGCATTTCATTTTTCTCTGGAAGCTCTTCCATTACCTCGGTCTTCACCCTACGTAAAATGAACGGCGCTAACTGGTTCTTGAGTTTTTGAGCAAAACCTTCTCCACCGAGCTCGATCATTCGTTCGAAATGCGTTCGGTTACCCAGTAGACCTGGCATCAGGAAAAAGAAAATCGACCAGATATCCTTGTAGTGGTTTTCGATAGGGGTTCCCGTAACCGCTAATCGATGATCTGCTTTGATCGAGTAGCACGCTCTCGAAACTTTCGTGTCAGGATTCTTTACGACCTGAGCTTCGTCCAAAACACAACATGAAAATTCGAGTTTTTGGATCGCGGTTACGTTTCGCCTGAGCTGGGTATAACTGCATAGAATCACATCGCAGGTATCCAAATCCAGATCAACGATCGATCGAACTCCTACCACCTTGTGAATTCGAAAAGATGGGAAGAACCGTTCGACTTCCGATTTCCACACCGGAATCACACTCGCCGGACAGAAAACGATCACCGGTTTTGAATTGTCCTTTTTGATCTGAGACAAAACACCGAGAATTTGAGCTGTTTTCCCAAGACCCATCTCGTCAGCCAGCAAACAATGGCAATCCGAACTCAGTACATGGTAGAGCCAATTCACACCTTTCTGTTGGTAATCCCTCAAAAAATCCAACTCGAGTGGAAGCTGTTTAGGTGGAGAAAACAATTTCTTCCTCCAACTCATCAAAGTTTTGGACAAAGTGAGGTGATAACCACCCTCTCCAAATAGTGAAAGGATCATGTATTTCTCAACTTTGCGGGTCTCACTTTCTTTTTTAAATCCCTGCCATCGATCCAGTAGATTCACCTGCGAATCCGTGAGCTGAACGATCCCTCGATTCGGCAAATAAACTGGCTGGCCCATCTTTTTCGTGAGTCTTTGACTCTCCTCTTCGGTGAGCGGGCGTCCAGCGGACTGGTAACTCCACTGAATGTCGAAAGATCTTTCGTCCTGGTCTTTTTCCGACACATGGGCATCCATCTCTACCTGCTGGATTCCTTGCATCAGGCGTTTGACCTCTGTCTCGCGGACAATAGTGAAGTGAGACTTCCATTTTGGTAGAACATGTCCAAGAAACGGAATGAACCTCCCAATATCGGACATGAGATATCGCTTACTCCCCTTATCTAGTGCAAATCCAGCCTTGCGGGCCATAGTGGTCAATCGAATCAATGACTCACTTTCGATCTCCGTGAGTTCCCTGCCTCCATCACCTCCAATGACCGAATGTTTGCTCCCATCCGGATTGAGCCAACAAGCATCAAAACCCAGTCCGTCTTCACTACCATTGAAAGTTAATACTAAAGGCCGATTGATTTCTTCCTTTGCATCGTCAGGATTTTCCGTCGATTCATCCTCTTCAAAAAGTGGCTCAGGCAGATCCTCCTCATTCACGTCTTCTTCAAGAGATTCCGAAAAAGACAACTCCGTAAGCTGATCGGCAATCAACTCTTCGATTTGGTAAATCCCTGCGACAGCAATCGCCTCTGCTCGTCCCTGTTTTCGGCTCGACGAACGAACAGACGGGCTTTTTTTATCCCATGAAATCACGGAATAGTAGGCCTTGTCATTCAATTCAAGATGCACGATCGCATCCTCCGGATTTAACTCGATCTCGCGAATCCCGTTTTCAAGGTAAATCTCACGTCCCTTTTTAAGCTGCTGTTGGGAGAAATGTCCCTCCCAGTCCTGGGTTAAATGCCGAAACCAAGCTTCAATCGATGATTTACTGTAATAATGTTTAGTAGGAGTGAGACTCATCTAAAGAGTGATTGTAAACTGGCTATAAATGCCTGACATACTCTTTTAAGTCTGCCCGTAAATGTAAATCAAAATGTTGAAGGCATTTTTAGTACACTCGATCTAACCCACCTTGTTACCGCACCTAAGCTCCAGACAAAGCACCATTTCGAGCTTCATAAGCCCATTGGTAGATTTCCTCGTATTTTTTCGCTGGCTTTTCCCACGAAAAATCCTGGTTCATCGCATTTTGCCGAAGTCTTTTAAACTCCTCAGGACGATCGTAATAAGTCGAACATGCCCAACCAATAGTGTAGTAAAGTGCTTCAGGATTCAGGTGCTCAAAACGGAAACCCGTACCGGTAGCGATACCTTCCTCATACTGTTCCACTGTATCTACCAAACCTCCTGTGGAACGCACCACCGGTAAAGTCCCGTAGGTCATCGCATACATCTGACTCAACCCACACGGTTCAAAACGGCTCGGCATCAAAATAAAATCCCCTCCAGCATAAGTTAAGTGGGCTCTTTGATTGTTATAGCCGATGTAGGTGCCGAATTTCCCCGGATAACGCCCGGCGAGATCGCTAAATCCCTGCTCTAGTTGGGCGTCACCGCTACCCACAATGGCAAACTGAACTTCCATCTCCGCGAGCACTTTCGGCGCAGTTTGCAACAGCACATCGAGCCCTTTCTGCGCAAACATTCGTGATACCATTACGAACAACGGTTTGTCAGGAGCAATTTCCAATCCAAACGCTTTTTGAAGCTCCGCCTTCGCCAGCTTTTTGCCCTCCATATTTTCCCGATCAAAAGGAGCCGGAATGTGTTTATCTGTTTTTGGATTCCACTCGGTCAGGTCGACTCCGTTCACGACGCCTATCAAATCAGAAGCCTTAAAACTGAGTGTGTTTTGCAGCCCAAATCCGTGTTCAGGCGTCTTGATCTCCTCGGCGTAGGTTGGGCTTACGGTAGTGACCTTCTGGGAGTGATAGATCGCTCCCTTCATGTAATTTACCCGACCGAAACACTCTAAGCCATCTGCCTTAAAAAGCGACTGAGGCAATCCGCTGAAAGCCAACACATCGATGTGGTAAATCCCCTGAAACTGCAAGTTGTGAATCGTCAAAACCGTCGCGGCCTTGCCTAGAGGGTGGTTGATCTCTCTCGTGTTTAGGTGTGCTGGAATGAGCCCAGTAGTCCAGTCATGGCAGTGAATCACATCTGGGATCCAATCGAGATAGTGACACAAATCCAGACTGGCCCGACTAAAAAGAGCAAATCGGTAACCTTCGCGCTCATACTCGCGATAATCACTGCTATAAACCGTAGGAACATCAAAATACTCATCATGTTCAATCAGGTAAACCGGAGTCTTCCCATCGGGCAGCGTGGTTTCCCATACTTGGCCAAATCGCACCTCCCGACCCAAGTAAATGTGAAGGGGTTCTTCTCGAACCTTCCAATCCTCTCCATGCTCCATGAAGCCGAATTTCGGACAAATGATGCGAACATCATGACCCATTTTTTGGAGTTCCAGCGGAAGTGCTCCCGCAACATCGGCTAAGCCTCCAACTTTCGAAAATGGCACCACTTCAGGTGCGACCATCAAGATTTTCATGTGTTTCGATTTACTTTGGTAAAGGAAATTGGTGGTAGGAATTTCAAAATCTTACAGTTCGCTAAGGAATGTCCTGAAGTCGCGCTCGGTCAACAAAATTGAATTGAAACTACAAGGATATTGACGCCACATCATTTATATAATCGACTGATTTCCTTAAAGTCTAAAAAATTACTGGCATGTCTGAGCAACTAATTGGGAATTGTTTAATCGCACAATCGGGTGGACCTACAACGGTCATCAACGCAAGTTTAGCGGGTGCGGTATCAGAAGCTCTTAACCACGAGTGTATCGAAGAAGTCTACGGCGGACTAAACGGCATTTTAGGTATTTTGAATGAAGATCTTATCGATCTGGCAGAGGAGTCGCAACAGACTATCAGAGGGTTACGATCGACTCCAGCATCAGCGCTTGGGACTTGCCGTTTCAAACTCAAACAATCCCAAGATTATGACCGGGTGCTTGAAGTTTTCAAAACGCACAACATTCGCTACTTCTTTTACATTGGCGGAAACGACTCCCAGGATTCGGCAAACAAGATTTCCAAGCTCGCACAGGAACGTGGCTGGGAAATGCGCGTGATCGGCATCCCCAAAACTGTCGATAACGATCTTGTGTCCACGGACCACTGCCCCGGTTATGGAAGCATCATCAAATACATTTCAACACTCGTAAGAGAAACCGCTCAGGATAACGCTGGAATGGGTCGTCATGATCTGGTTTACGTCCTTGAAGTGATGGGTCGTAATGCGGGTTGGATCGCGGCGGGTACTTCTCTGGCAAAACATCGCGATGATCCCAATAGCCCTCCTCACTTAATCTATCTTCCTGAAGTACCGTTCTCCGAGGAAAAATACATAGAAGACGTCAAAAAGGTGCTTCAAAAAGAAAAATATTGCTTTGTAGTCACCGGCGAAGGGCTCGTGGATGAGAATGGTAACTATATTTCAACAACCAATTCTTCCGCAGATGCTTTCGGGCACTCTCAACTCGGTGGTGCCGGAGAATACCTCGCAAATCTCGCCGAAGAACGTCTCGGTGTAAAGGGCCGTTTTGCACGTCCAGGTCACACCCAACGCGCTGCTGTTCATTGCTCTTCGCAAACGGACAACGACGAAGCTTTCATGGCAGGTGAAGCTGCTGTTCAAGCTGCTGTTAATGGTGAAACCGATAAAATGGTCATCCTCACTCGTGCGGAATCTGATCAATACAAATGTGAGACCAGCCTATCTCCACTCGAAGAGATCGCAAACGGTGTTAAAACGCTTCCAGCGAACTGGATAAACGAGGATGGAGTGAGCATGAACTTCAATTTCTTCCGCTACGCAAATCCTCTTATTCAAGGAGAGGTTCAAGTTCCATTTGAAAAAGGACTGCCACAATTCGTTAAACTTTCCGGAAACCGAGTAGCGAAAAAGCTTCCGGCTTACCAGTAAGATTTACTTAAAGTATTATTCGTAATTTGGTGCCTGCTATCTGTTCGGCTGCGTTTGCAGCAAAAGGATAGCAGGCCATTTTATATCCCAGTGTTTAACCATCTCAAATACCCCTGTCCCCTCCTCAACCTTATCATTATCGTTCTTCCCATTGCCCCACTTTTAGCAAATAATCCGCAAAACACAGAGTCTTGGGCCGACGATATGGAGCTAGTTTGGGAGAGTGTGACACAGTCTTTTCCAATGACCGAATTACAGGAGAAGGAATGGAGTTCCATTCGGAAAAGATCGCTCAGAAAAGCAAAAAGAATTCGTTCCGAAATCGAGTTCGTCGAGCTCACGAACAACGTGTTCGATCAAATGGGAGTCAGCCATTTTAAACTTTATGGAACTCAAAACCAGATTCTCCGGCCCCAAACAAATGACCATGTTTCCACAAAGGGACACCTCGGGTTCGAAATCCGATGGATTGATGGGAAATGGTATGTCGATGGCCTAGACGAACATCATCAGGCATACGACGAGGGAATTCGTAACGGGGACCAACTCATTTCCGTGAATGCTCAAAAGCTGATTTCTAAAATCGAAAACTCCTCTGAAATGATCCTCGCATCCCAACCACGATATCTATTCGGGCAAATTGGAAACGCCGCAAAGGTCTCATTTAAAACCGACAATGGAAAGAAACGTACGATCGAACTCGATTATGTTAAGTGGTCAGGAATCTGGACGAAACCTATCGGTAATTTTCCAAGTTTACCCGCTAAACTGAACGTTGTTGAAATCGAAAACATCACGGTGATTCGCTTCGATCTCTTCAGTTTCGATTTTATGCAATCGATCGTACAGGCCATCAAAAACTCTCACGATCGAGATGGTATCATTTTCGACCTCCGAGGAAACCGCGGTGGGTTGGGTTTCATGGCAAACGGTATCGTCGGACATATGAGCAATGACAGTTTTAGGATGGGGACCATGTACATGAAAGAGGGGACGATCAACTTTCATGTTTTCCCTCAGCACAATCCTTATCTCGGCAAAGTAGCAGTCATCATCGACCGTTGGTCCGCATCGACCACCGAGATTTTCGCTTCCGGCATTCAGGAATCGGGAAGGGGTAAGGTTTTTGGAGAAACAAGTATGGGAGCGGCCCTTCCTTCCAAGTTT
Source organism: Opitutales bacterium (assembly GCA_022361075.1). Lineage (GTDB taxonomy): Bacteria > Verrucomicrobiota > Verrucomicrobiia > Opitutales > JAFGAQ01 > JAKSBQ01. The sequence goes on from JAKSBQ010000123.1 coordinate 10,826, forward strand.
TCAAAACTTCCCAACGGAATGGTTTTGCAGCAGGCAATCGCCACTCTCGTGTCTGCTAACGGTCGTTCAATTGAAAATGAAGGAGTCGTTCCCGACTATCCGATCGAAATGACAAAGCAGGACTTGATTCAAGGTAATGATCCTCTATTATCTGCAGCGTTGGAATGGATTAAAGGCAGATAGTTCACCATTCCTCAATTTCAATTGAAGTCAAAAAACATGAATAAACTTCTAATTCCACTGCTAATCCTCCTCAGTCCTTTTTTAGCGATTGCTGAAATCTCAGAAGAAGCCCAACGAGTAATCGACGCTTACGTGGAAGCAACTGGTGGTTTTGAAAATAAATCGGCAGTTGAAAGTATCGTATTTTTGGGAAACTACGACATGCCAATGCAGGGGATTAAAGCCCCTGTAACGCTTTACATGAAAAAGCCCACAAAAATATCAATGACCATTGATATGCCGAACATTGGGCAGATTCGAAGTGGCTACAACGGAGTAAAAGGATGGGAACTGAATCCGATCGTTGGTTTTCGAAACATTGAAGGAACCGAGCTGGAACAACTGCACAAACAAGCTTCCATTTTTCCTGAAGTAGACATCAAAAGCCACTACATTAAAGCCACACGTATGGAAGATGACAAAGAGGGCAATATTGTCTTGGAGATGATCTCCAAAAACAACATGAGGGAGACATGGTATTTCGATCCGGAGACCGATCTTTTAAAGAAAACAAAACTGATGATCGACGCAGGGGTGCAAGGGAGTTTCCCCGTGACGATAACCGTCGACGAGTATCAACAGGTGGAAAATGTGCTGCTACCCTTTTTGACCACTACAAGTAATCCCGCATTTTCGGTGTCCATCAAAGTTGATAAAATTGAGTTAAACTCAGAAATCGCTGACAGCTTGTTTGATCCACCAGCAGTACCTCAGTAAACTAATCCTCGAATTAATATCATATTGAATTTCCCGTTTTTCAGGAAGTGGGCGGCATTCTTGCTTTTGCCTTTATCAACTTTGTTTCACACAGAAGCGAAACATCGAATCATCGTCTTTCTTCAAGAAGGACTGGGACACGAACTCGATCGCGCAGCAAAACTTTATTCAGACGAAGAAACTCTTTGGGACTGGCGCTATGACAGTAATTGGCAAGTCTCCTCCTTATCGACGCTTCCACTGGTGAATGATCGCGAGCCCAACCAAGGAGAACCGTTCTCAAAGCTCTCCTACGACAGTCTCTACGCCTGGAATGGCAGTGTGAAACAGGAGACTGAGGAAACTTCAAATCTTAGGAAGACTTTCGATGGCTATCATTGGTTGATTTCGAATGCTAGCGACGCCAGACAAGCGACGAGCGCATTCAGCATCGGGCAACCCAGTTTCGTTGGAGCCTCCAATTGGCATTATCTACCACCTGAGGACGGTGCTCCCGCTCCCTACGGACAACATTTACTGGAGTGGGCTCATGAACAGGGTCTGAAAACTGGCGTGGTTTCAGACATGCCCTTCACTTACCCTACTAACACCATTTTGGCCGGAGCCCGGGAATACGAAGATGACGAAGGATATGAGCGATTCAACCAACTGCTGCAATCCACGCACCTAGATCTCTATATCGCTACGGGACACCCCAAATACAACGAAGCGGGTCAGGCTTTATCTGAACCAAAATATCAATTTTGCGACCCGAAAGAGTGGAGAAATCTGAGAGGGCATGCACGCTCTCTCGGTTGGGAGGTAGTTTTTGGTGATGAAAATTTGATGGGAGTCAATTCAGGGAATAACGGGGGCCATAACCGAAGACTGGTTATTCTTCAGTTTGGGGACACGAGCGACACTTCAGGCATGCAGTCCAACACCTTCGGATTGAGTGGAAACCTTTATTCAAGCATCAGTTTTCAGCTCAAATCCGCATTGAGCTACCTTGACCAATCCGAAGAGGGCTTTCTACTGGTAGTTCATCTCGGGAGGCTACCCCATTTCCTTGCGAACGAATTTCAATTTGAGGCACTGCAGGACGTTCTTCATCTCTACAAATGTCTGGATCTAACCTCTGAATGGGTCGAAGATAATGGTGGCTGGAATTCGACCAGCTTGTTGGCCGGTTCGTTGTATGAATTTGGGCTAATCTGGGGATCCGATTCTTCATCGTTCGCCTATTCCCAAATTAATGATCGCGGTAAAAAAAAGGTGCCTGGAATGAGAATCAATCACCTAGGGTCTACCGCCGCACTCACTCCGTTGATCTACCGGGGACCTTCATCCGGATCACTGGACGATTTTTTTGAAGGTAAAGACCCGATCTACGGAAACTACCTCTCGCTGCAAAGTCTCCACGAGTGGATACGTAAAATGCCAAACAACTCAAAATCGGTGATTGATCAATCCAACTGAATTTCACTTACTAAGGCCGAAATGGTAAATTTGGTCTGTCTTGATTTAGAAGGGGTACTGATCCCAGAGATTTGGAAAGGTTTAGCAGCGCTAACTAAAATTGAAGCGCTTAACCGTACCACGCGAGATGAACCCGACTATGACGTACTGATGAAGTATCGTTTAAAAATCCTTGATGAGCACAAAATAGGGATGAATGAGGTAAAGGAAGTCGTGGCCCAGATGGATCCTCTGGAAGGGGCGGTAGAATTCCTCAACTGGCTCAGAGCACAGACGCAAGTCATCATTTTGTCCGATACTTTTTTTGAATTTGCCCAACCACTGCTCGCGAAATTGGGGTACCCAACGGTTTTCTGTCACAATTTGGAAATAGCAGAAAACGGGCAGATTTTAGACTACCACCTGCGCCAGGAAGATCCAAAGAGGCACGCAGTTCAGAACCTGCAGCGGATGAATTTTAAAGTCACTGCAGCTGGCGACTCTTACAACGATCTTCCGATGCTCCTCAACGCAGATCACAGTATCTTTTACTGTCCTCCTGATTCCATCGTCGCTGAGTATCCCGATATACCCGTGACCACCGATTACAAGGGATTAGCCGATGCGATAGGCACTTCTGTGCCGTGCAGTAGATTTTAAATCAAGCAAACTAGTATCTTGCCATCGAGGGATCAAAGGCGTCCGCCCAAGCTGCTATTCCACCCTTCATACTACTGGCGTTCTCGAACCCCACACTCCGCAGGTAGTTTACGACCCGCAAACTTCGCATGCCATGATGACATTGAACGATCAAAGGTCTTTCTTTCGGGAGCTCGTTTATTCTGTCTGCAACAGAGCCCATCGGTATCCTCACAGCACCCTTGATCTCGCAAATCTCCCATTCATCAGGCTCACGAACGTCTAGTAAACATCCGTTTTCCTCATCGATCACTTGCTTTGCCTGTTCAACACTTATCTCAATATTCATCACTTTCAAATTTGACTCAATCACAGGTAGCGAACACGGAACGGAATAATTTTCCGTCCCAAGGTCAATTATCCGAGGTTCTTCTCCACACAAAGGGCAGTTGCAGTTCTTCTTCAGAGCTATCTTCGAGAACCGGTTATTAAAAACATCTACCTTCAGGAGGATACCACTTTTTACAGATCCAAATTTGCCCAATAGCTTGAGGGCTTCCATCGCTTGCAAACTTCCAATTACTCCACAAATCGCTCCCATTACACCAGCTTCACTACAATTGGGAACCGTTCCGGGAGCTGGAGGCTCTGGAAACAGACAGCGGTAACAGGGCGCCTCGCTTGAATCATTCAACACCATCACCTGCCCTTCAAACTGAAAGACACTTCCGTAAACGAGAGGCTTCTTCTCGAGAAAACACGCGTCGTTCACCAAATACCTGGTGTCGAAATTATCTGACCCATCCAGAATCACGTCGTACTGACTAAAAATATCTCTAACGTTTTTGGGATCAATTCCTTGATCGTGCAAAACAATCTCGGCACTCTCGTTCATTTCTTGAAGCCTTCGCTTGGCTAGATCGATTTTCTTTTTCCCGATTCCTTCTTCGGTATAGAGGATCTGTCTCTGCAAATTATGAGACTCCACCCGATCAAACTCAGCCAAACCAATCTTTCCAACACCCGCCGCCGCAAGATAGAGTGAGGCTGGGCTCCCCAATCCACCTAACCCGATTACCAGTATCGAGCCTTTTTTCAGTCTTAACTGAACGTCCTCATCGATTCCTGGTATTTTAAGATGACGACTATACCTGGCTCTTTCCTCTTCTGTGAGCGACATATGTGATCGAAAAAAGAGCATGCTCGTCAGAACAACGCAACCTAATATCGGCTTTCGGATTCGACTTAGGCCCGCATTTTTAGAAAGTAAGAAGTAGGACATTGCATTCCAAATATGGACGAAAACATCTGGACTTCTTTACTTAGTTTCGGCGTCGGCGCATATCTGCTGTTTCTTTGGAGCAACGATTGTCGAGGAAAAACCGCCGCAACCGACAAAGCTCCAACCCATCTCATGCCAGGCTCGAGTCTCACCAGCGGTAAAGCACTCCTGTTAGCATCGCTTGGAGCCGTTGCCATCGTTTTCACAACAACACTGGTTGAGGTAATGACGGGAACTTTTGCTGAGCAAAGTAGGATCGCACCCTACTTCATCCTTGCAATGTTTGGAGCAGCAATCATCGAAGAGATTGTTTTCAGAGGCTATTTCGTAATTCAGAAAAAAGGTCCAACAGGAATAATACTTTCCTCTCTTTTCTTTTCACTAATTTTTGCAGTTATTCACCCCTATCTGTGGGTGATGGACTCTTTTGAAACATACGGGCTCGGGGCGATCACCACCCTAAGGCTTGAAATCACAACACACGGACTCCTCTCCACCATCTCCATCTTTGCACTGTCACTCTGGTTCTACTACTGTCGATTTTCACGGTTTAATCCCTCTCGATCCCTCCTACCGTGCTTTTTTGCTCACGCATTTGCCAATTTAGCCGTATATATTATAAAATACTCTACAGGTTACATAACCTAACCTCAGGAACATTTTGGGCATCCCATCCAAAATATGGAAAACAAAAAGACTCAGCTTCACCCAGCCTATAAACTTGGCAATCTCCTCGAAGCAAAAGCTGCGATCAGCCGGAGAAAAACCGCTTTGGACTATTTGAAAACCTTGCAGCTTCCGATTCATGAAGAGCGGCTTCTATCGCTTGAAAAAGAAGAAATTGCCATCAGTGAAGGGCTCATTATCGACCTGGCGGAACAAATCAAAGACAGAATCCCACATCGACTCTACCAAGCCATTCACACCCTTTCCAAAACAGAGTCTTCGGGCCTCGGAAACATGGATTTAAACAATCTCTCGATTCTTCATTCTGCGATCGCCGGGCTCATCGAAGAATCAACCGTTAAGGGTAGCACTTGGCACAGTCTGCAACTCGGTCGTCTCATCCAGCGAGCATCCACTTTGATCAAGGTCATTTTAAGTGGAATCGAAGATCAACATATGCCTGAAAATCGTCTTCTTACCTATATTTCCATCCAGACGGAATCTCCGGTGCCTGATACCAGCCTGGGGACTCACCTCTGGAACGTGCATAAGGTGTTCGAAAATCTCCTCAAGGTCTCAAAAAACCCAAAATCACTTGAGTCTACCTTGATTCGAATTGGACTTCACATTGAGTCTCTACCTCAACCCGAAGATCTTAAACGAGACTTTGAAAAACTTCGAATGGGTCAAAATAGAATTTCAAACGACCTAACCTTCGTGGACGTCCATGAACTCATTGGAGACGATCCTGAAGATCACCTTTCTCGAATTCTGGATTTCTTTCAAAGGCAGCATACCGAAATTGACAAGCTGATGAGTCTTTGCGGTGACTATTTGCAAGTCTTCGAGTCTTACGTCGATGAACTCACTGAATTCGAACTCTTTGACTACGAACCTTAGATTTGGAAGTCGTTCGAACTTGATTTAAGCAAAACTGTTTAAAGAAGCCTGTAAATGCTCTCGATCCCCCCATTCGGGATTCTTGCTTCTCACATTTTCAATCAACGACTGCTCTAAATCATCCTTGGTGGGGAGCTTCTTCTCGATAAAGACCCCAAACCATCCCGGATAGTCAGCCTCAGCGAGCTTGTAGGCCGCAACTTCGTCGGTAGGGTCATGTCGTTTCTCATCTTCTGGAGAGCCATCATTAAGCTTCTCTTCAATCACTGGAAAAGCTCCACCTTTTCGCGGATTAAGTCCTTCAAACGAGCCAAGATTAAACTGCGTGCACTCTGAAAGACACTCAATCACCGCAAAGCCTGGGTGTGCATGTGCTCGCTCCAACATTTCCATCACGTGGGAAATGTTCGAAGCACTGGTGCGCGCAACAAAAGTAGCACCACAAGCAATAAGGCGCTTCATCGGATTGATCGGTTCATCAACTGCACCAAAAGGATCGGTCTTGGAGACGAATCCCTTAGGCGAAGTCGGCGAGGTTTGCTTTTTGGTCATCCCGTAAACCGTGTTGTCCATAACCAGATAGGTCATGTCAGGGTTTTTTCTCGCAGTGTGATCGAGATGGTTTCCTCCAATTGAAAAACAATCTCCATCTCCGCTGAACACGAAGGTGCTTAAGTCAGGCCTCGCAATGGCCACACCGCTCGCAAACGGAAGTGCTCTGCCGTGCAAGGAGTGAATACCATGGCTATTCACGAAATAGGGAAAACGGGAAGAACAACCGATCCCCGAAATAGTGACAATGTTCTCGTGAGGAAGTTGAAGTTTTTCTAGCAATCTGAAATAGGCCGCCAAAATCGAGTGATCTCCACAACCCCGGCACCACGTGGGTTGTTTTGCAGTCAGGACTTTTTTGGAGAGTTTTTGAGTAAGCTTAACATCTTTTTGTAAATTCATGACAATATCCGTGTGTTGGTTTTCCGGGCGATTTAGCTGAGTCGATCCATGATTTCACTCACCTTAAATGTGAGTCCGTCAGTTTTGCAGATGCTCTGGATGTTCGAGCAACAGGTTGTCGATCGAAGTAGCATACCAAACTGACCAACGCCATAAACTCCTTCGTCATTCAGTTCTACTGTGTAGACGTCCTTAAATTTTTCAAAAACGCTCCCAATCGATTTTTTGAGAGGAAAGATCATCTTCACATGCATGTGTGAAACCTTTTTGCCTTGCTCTTGTAAACGCATCGTCGTCTCCCGGGCAGAACCAAAAGACGAACCCCAACTGACCAGCAACACATCACCTTCTTTGTCTCCATAGAATTCGGGTTCCACGCTTTGTTTTTCAATCAATTTGATCTTTTCTCGACGTTTGGCGGACATCTTCATGTGATTGTCCGGACTGGGGTTTGGATTCCCCTTCTCGTCATGCTCCAACCCAGTAACTGTTGGATATTTACCACTCAAGATCTTGGTTCCAGGAGGTGCATGCTGGGTAATTCCTTCGGGCGGGTAAGGCAAAAAGTCTTCCGGCCTATCCGATAGATCAAGCACAGGCTCAATCATCACTTCATCAAGATCTGGCATCTGGAAACCTTCAATCCGTGTCGATAAGCCCTGATCTGACAAAATGTAAACCGGAGTAGAGAACTCTCTCGCGAGCTTAACCGCCTCACGACAAATGTGAAAACACTCTTCAACATTACGAGCTGCTAACACCACCTTTGGAGCATCACCATGACTGCCGTAAAGGGTTTGCATTAGGTCACTCTGTTCCACCTGAGTTGGGATCCCCGTACTAGGCCCTCCTCGCTGAACGTTGACCACGATCAAAGGCATTTCAGCCATCACAGCCCAGCCCAAAGCTTCCATCTTCAAAGACATTCCAGGGCCGGAAGTGCTCGTTACCGCTAAATGGCCCGAGTAGGACATTCCGATCGCAGCGCACACCGCAGCGATCTCGTCTTCGGTCTGAACAAAGATGCCTTTGTATTTCGGCAACTCCTCACGAAGCATTTCCATGATAGAAGTTGCTGGAGTGATCGGATAAGCGGCCCCGTACCGAATACCCGAAGCAATCAGACCATACGCAACTGCACTATTCCCATCCATGGTCACTTGATTGGGCGGATTTTCGACCGCCTGGAGCGCGATTTCAGGATAACCGTTATCCCACTCATACTTGAATCCCGCCTGGATCGCTTTCCGAACATTTCCGATAACAGCTTCACCTTTACTTCCGAATTTCTCCACGGCCAACTGTTCGACCTTCGCCTCGTCAATTCCGAGAAGATTACAAAGCATACCCAACAAAAACATGTTCTTCCCGCGCGCTCCTCGCCCTTCGAGCAACTCATTCATCTTGATGCTCATGGGAATCGCAAAGTGCTTTTCAAAATCAACACCCTCACATTCCTTTACCTGGTCAGAGTCGGTGAGTAACATTCCCCCTTTTTTCAGAGCATTTTTATGAGCGTCGAGACTGTCCTGGTGGAGCGCTATTAACAGATCCGAAACATCACCCGATGTGAGGATGGGATTTACACCTATTCGAAGTTGATAAACTGATGAACCACCCGCTATCGTGGCAGGGATCGTCATGTAGGTCATAACCTGGTATCCGGATCTTCCAGCTAGCTTTGCCAACAGACTTCCTAAGGATTGTACACCATCTTGAGCATGGCCGACTATGCGAATGACAGTCTCTTCTCTCTTTTGTACCATATTTGAATTTTCGAGTTAACAGACACTCCGTGCACTATAACGGAACGAGAACATGGGGATTAGCGCAGTTAATGCTAGATTTCGAAAAAATAAGCAATACTTTTCTGTGTTTTTCGATCAATCCGAGCTTTTTCGATCTTGCGGCGGCGGGTGTTGGAAAGATTGGTTTGGCTATCTTCGTCGTGATCCTAACAGCCTCTACCTCCTGCCGAGGATGATCTCTCTTTGAGTCCTTTTAACAGGAATACCATAGCCTTTTTCGAGAACCTCTAAGAAACCCGAAACATCGTCACTTGGAAAAATTCCTCCCAATACAAAATCATTCAATTCAGGGTCAGCAATAACTAAACGGTAGCCTGTTTTAATCTCAAATTGTGTGGCGATCTCACGCAAACTACTTCCATCATAATCTACCAATGATTCCCTCCAGCTGAATGCCTTTTCAATCTCTTGCTCAGTACTTTCGCGAACTTGAATCATTTTCGATTTTGTCGACGGATCCGGATCGATTAACAGCGTTTGTCCCTCATGAATTAATGGGACCGCAACAATCTGATCCTGAGAGTTTTTCACTTGAGCAAACATAGATTCGGAATCACGTCGAAGTGATAACCTTACCGTTCCCTCTGTCACAACAACTCCAATTTGAGCAGACACATCTACATTGAAGGCCGTGCCAACTGCCTGTATCGCAAATCCGTCAGCTTTCACGGTAAACGGACGAACAGAATCGGGATGAACATCAAAATACACTTCACCTCTACCCAATGTTACTTCTCTTTGCTCCGTTGAGTATTTGACCAAAAGAGTAGAGTTTTCACCGATTCGTAACGTACTCTGATCAGGCAGCAGATGAGTGAAGCTATAAGACCTGGGTTCGATATGCTCACGATACAAAGAAGGATCGTTGAAGTGAAAATGCCTTTTAAAAGAATACATCCCACCTACAAAAAGCGTCAAAAGAGCGGCTATTCCTATCCACAGGTGAGGGAACTTAAGAATGGATGATGATAGTCTCTCGTTCTCTGATTCCAAACTGCTAAGAGTGTCAGAAGGCAAGCTCTTGATTGCTTCAACCGTATTCGAATAGCTTTCAATCTCTCTGAGCAGCGTTTCATCTGCATCCATAGCTTGCTTAAAGCCCTCCAACTCCTCTTCAGCAAGGCCTCTCTCTAACTTAGTGTACCACATGGCAGCATCTTCCTTCTTCTCAGAGACTTTGCTCCGCCGATCGTATGGATTCAGATTCTTCATGATTGTGATACTTCTGGTTTGAGCTTTTGAAGAAACGAATGGCACTTTTTGACACCAACTGCCAATTGAGCGTCTACGGTTTTTGGGGAAATCTTTAGTTTTGAGGCAATCTGTTGACGAGAAAGATTTTCAAAATGACGCATGAGAAAAATACGTCTACATTTCCCGGGAAGCGATTCGATCGCTTTCTTAAGAAACTCAACCTCATCTCCTTGTGGTTTCTGTTTGGATGTATCTCCCACTATTCGGTAGCCGTCCAACTCGTTCAATCCCCCTATAGAAATTGTTTTTCGACTATATTTTTTGCGGATATAATCGATATTGATATCCTTCACGATTCGGAACAATAAACTTTTAGGATTTTTGATCCCGGTCGATTCGAATCTATTGAGAATTTTCGCATAAGACTCCTGAAGAATGTCATCAACTTGAACGTTTGAGGGGACACGATGCTTCAAGTACTGCCTTAATTCGGGCTCATAGATCAATACCTCCCGATTAAACCATTCACTTTTGTCTGTCATGTCTTTCAATTCTGGCAGAATAGGTAAGCTGATATTCGTGTCAAATGCTTCACCACTGAGTTTCCGGCGTTCTAAAAAGACGCAGAGTTTTAAAAGATGGGCGGATGACGGTCCTCTATCTTTATGCATATCTATTGAAGACCATTACACAACAGATGGTTTCTCTATCCATTACGCACTTTTTGCTCTTATCCCATTAGTATTACAAAACAACCAAGTATGAGGGATCACTTACCAAGACGTTAAATGTCTCATCCTATTATTGAAAGAAAACTCAAACTTATCTACAAACTGTCATTATTTTAGATAATTCATGACCCGGAAAGAACTGTATAGCGTCAAATCAATCGCACTTATTCTAGTTGCCCTCGTTCAGCCGCTTTCTGCTATCAACACGTCTATTGGGTCTGTAGTTCCTTCAGAGATGGATCAGCTTAGAGAAGGAGGGGTTTGGGAAGGAGCTGTGCATCTTAGCCCGCGATTGTTCCTTTCTACTAATGGTGGGATTATCAACGACGATGCAATCGCATCCATTAAACTGGGGAGACCTTATTTCACAACGGAAACAGACCAACAATACTTCGATTTAAACACTTTTCCAAACGAGCCGTGGCATTCCAACCACATCAACCGATTTATCGAAAACAGCCCAGATGTAGCGTGTGAGAACTTACTCGTTAACATTAGACCCAATCGGTGGAAAGCAAACGCTCCCACGCTATGGGCCCAAAACGCGTTACCAATACCAGACAGGTTAGCGATAGATGATCCTAACACTGAAATTGATGAGACCAGGCCAGGAGTGTGCATCGATCCGAAATATCTGAGTTCAACCCACACTTCTGATCCCTACGATATTCATCATTATTTCACGGATCTTCCAATTACTACCAACTGGGCTCCTGAGATACAGGAAACGAATATGCTCTGGAGGGATTCAATCAACATCAACGCAGGCGTCACATTCAGTATTCCAGCAGAAGTTTGGCTTACGAAAGGAGGAAGAAAAACAGTAGCAACAGGTGCATTGGGAAAACCTGAGGATTTCGCTTTCCACCATCTAAGTCTTGTTGATTTCCAATCACAGATCAAAGAGATGTTTCACGCTCAAGACGACGGAATCCATGCCGTATACTTCAAGTTAACCGGACGGGAAGGCCACACGAAAGAGAATGTGATGGATGCCGCGAGAAATATGGTGTTCTCGCAAGGCTTGGAAGTGGACCAGTTCATCGTTTGTAATGATGAAGCTGATAAACTGTACTCAGGCGACTTTGCAGCCGATTTCAACCAAGTGGCTGGATTTCTTCAGAAGATGCCAGGAAGCTATCAAATACCGCGGATTGAAGCAGAAAACTATAGTGCCAGATCAGCCAATAGAATCGAAGACAATATCCAAATGATCGAAATCTATGGGATGGGATTCATCGTACATGGTGATTGGCTGCGCTACGACAACGTGGATTTTGGGTCCGGAGTTAATCAATTCAAGGTGCGATATGGCTCAGCTGGATCGGGGGGGAACCTCCGAATCCGCACGGGAGGTCCTGACGGACCCGTACACGCCTCAGTGTATCTACCTCCAACGGGTGACTGGCTTACTCCCGAAGAAAGAACCACTACCATTACCGGTTTGGAGGGTATTCAAACCATCTGGATCACCTTTGACGGCCCCATCCCCTACGTTCTGTTTGCACTGGACCGTTTTGAATTTGAACTGATGGCGACCGACATAAGTGGGAATCTTGCTTTGGGAAAACCCGCTACCCAATCCGATGAAGCAAACAAAGGCAACGCGCAACTGGCTGTGGATGGAAACACCGAAGGGGACGCTTATCTCGGCTCTGTTGCCACTGCGAGTGTGATCGAAGATGAAAACCCCTGGTGGGAGGTCGACCTTGGAGCGACCTATCCAATCGGGGAAATAAGAATATGGAATCGAACCGATTGCTGCACCGACCTGCTGAGCGGCTATACGATAATCATACTTGATCGAAACAACAATATTCGTTGGTACAAACACCGAGCCGACCCCGCTGGCAGACCAACTTCCATCATCACCGGAGGCATTCATGGAAGCAAAGTCAGGCTCCAGCTCAACGCACCCAAACCCCTTAACTTAGCAGAAGTTGAAATTTTTTCCGAAGTGCCCTCCCTCCCACTCAATATTTCGTCGTCACCCAACCAAAATCAGTTACCCCGACTCGAAGCAGAAGATTTTGATGCAAGCAGCGACAATTTTAGAATCTATGGATATACGGAAACTGCTGAAAATGGGTATTACCGTCTAATCACACCCAAACTGAGTTATAGAATCTACAATATCTACGATAGTAACTGGATACGATTTGATAATGTCGATTTTGGCGACGGGGTTCATAAAATGTGGGTCCGACACGTTACCAGATATGTTGACAGGGGAGGCGGTTACTTAAGATTACGTACAAAAAGTGAAACCGGGCCCATCCACTCCACTGTTTTTCTTCCCCGAACGGAAGATCGAACAATCATTAGCGATGTTTCAGCAGAAGTCATAGGGTTAAAGGGGGTTAACACGATATGGGTCACGTTCGAAGGTCGCGAAGTGCCCTTGTTCGAACTGGATTGGATAGAGTTTGATCACTGATTCAAGGAAGTCGACTGCTAGGTTCAAAACTGGAAAGAGTTAGTAATAAACCAAATACGGGATTCAGGAATATAATAGGTAGCAGAAGTGCCATCAGGATTTGCAATAGCGGCTATAGGATCATTGCTGTTTAATAAGTTTCTGATATTCAGTTGAAGTGTCCAATTCAACTTTCCCCCCAGAAGTTTACGTCTATATCGTAGCCACACATCTACATTACTTTGAGATTCCCAAGTAATAGGATTTTGAGTATCAGTTGCAAAATCTTCGAAAAAGTTCGGTGTCAAATCATCACTACTTTCAGTGATATAACCTAAGATTGGGCGATCTTCCCAACGATACGCCGCTCCTATTCCGAATCCTTCGAAAGGACCTTCGATAAAATCATAATTCGTCACGACGTTGATTCGCCACTCACGTTGCTGAGCACTCGCTCGCCCTTCAGCGACAATTAATTCTGCCAGAGGTTCAAGCAAGTGCCCCGACCACTCCTTCCAAGTGGGCCCAGCAATGCTTGGACGGGGTGAAGGGAGGTCTAAAAACTGTTCAAAGTTAGACCATCTCAAGCGCAACCACTCCTGAGCATAAATCCCTCTTTCACTTAGTATTGTTCGCTGCTTACCTACATTAAAGAGAAGCCGCCAATTAGCCGACGGGTTAAAAATAGCGGATACTTCCATCCCACTTGCGATATAACTTCTTATATCACCAATACCAGTCGGATCAATTAAAGCCATTTCAAAGGTTTCAGGAGCCATAAGCCACTCATTCGCTCGGCCAGCAGGTTTAACAGAATACTCAAACAAATCTTTCTCAAACCATCTAAAAATAGAAGAAAACCCGACATCGAAAATTTCATGGTCATTTGCGTTTCGTCGATGGACTTCGAACCAATTGAACTGAATATCTAGAGAACCTTCTAAAAGCTGCAAACCAAAGCCATAGTCACTGCTGACGCCAGAATCGAAGTCAATTGGATTTCCGAGAACATTTACCGCCCTACCAGCAAGGTCCTCAGGTCGGAAGTTTTCGGAAGCGTTGTAATACAAGCGCAACCAGGAGAACGGATTAGCAACGCAACCGAAAGTGTAGGTCTCAAGTGCACCCAAACCCACTCCATTTTGCAGTATTCCCCAATCGATGGAATTATCCGTTTTCCCACTCGTGTTTTTATCTGAGAACTCCGCTCGTTTTATATTCAACTTATCTTTGCGATAACCTAATGTCGTTATCAAACGATCATCCAAGAAAAAACTGTGCAGTCCTAAAACGTATGTATCGATGGTTCTCAGGTTGTTGGTTCGAGACGTGACCATTTTTTGAGTGGGTATTTCATGATTTTCCCATTCTCCAGTAAAATCGTTGTATACGCTAACCTCTAACTGTCCATTGATTCGGGGCTCGATCTGCGGTGGTCTCAACCCACTAGGAACAGGGTGGTCTAAAGTTACAGCATCACCTAAATACACCCGAGCGGGAATAAGATGATACCCACTTATATCAGCACTCCCTTTCAAGCGTCGGTTCATTTCGTCCGAAATATAAATATGTGGACTCAACGACCCTTGCTTTTGAGCATGTTGATTCGCCGAATACATGCCCGTCCATTTGTGTTTACCGAGCCATTTTAGGTGTGACCCATAATCACCAAAATCAAATTCATACCCTAAAGTGAACCTAATTTCTTGATTCGAATTCTCCTGAAATGTATCGACATCTGGATTTATATCGATGTAGGGTCGTAAGAAATTAGGATTAACCACTCCACTTGGAAGGTGCGAGTTTGCATCGACACGCACAACACGCGAACCAACATAATTATTGAAGATCCAAAAACGATCAAGTGCCTGAGATTGTTGATCATAATCTTCATTAAAAAAAGCAACCTCCATATTTAGTGTATCCCCAAAACTATGTTCGATGATGGCGGAGTATATCGTAGAATTCCCACGCGCGAAACCGCCATCGCCAGTGTTGAATGATGTGTGTTTGTAATCGAATATCGTTTCATCAATAATGGTTTGCAGAGGCCATCTTGAATCGGAGCTGTTACGACCTACTGTGGTAACCATAGGATTAGCTCTAGGTGTACCATAAGAATTTCTACTTTGCATGAGAGCGGAAGGATTCCTACTGAGTGGGGATTCAAAAACAGCAATAAGATTAAACAGGGCAACATCATTTGGCAAAGCCAGTCCGTTTGGTATTGGATTATTCATACTCGGGTTGTAAACTGGAGTCCCGGCGTCTATCCAACCCGAGTAGCCATCCATCACAGAATATCTCAATTCGGCTCTAGAGTCTGTTTCAATTTTTTCAAAGTTTCCTCTGAAGATTGTGCGATCAAAGATTCTGTAGGTAGTTGCAATAAAAAGCCGCTTGTCCTTGTAATAGGAACCTTCCCATTGATTTTGATGGTTTTCCGACAACCCGATGACTCGAAGGGCAAGACGGTCTCTGACTAGCGTTAGCCCAACATCTCCAACAACACGCCAGGCATCGTGAGAACCGCAACGCATTTGAATACTATTTCGGTCCCCTCCGATATAAGCTTTCTTTAATCCGGCATTAATAATTCCTGCCGGGTCACCAAGCCCATACAAAATCGAATTTGCGCCGCTATTCAGTGTGATCCGCTCAATATTGTAGGTGTCAAAATCAGTATTCGTGACAAAGTAGTCTCGAGTCATAGTGGTCGTTTGCATGCCACGGATCCGAAAATCGTAAGGATTGACAGGATTGGCTTCTAAGTTGCCGAGGTAGGGACCTAAGGTTGGGAGATCAGTGGCTTGCGTGTCTTCAAAAAACTCAGGAGTCGCGATTTGCAGAAATACGGCGATATCCTTAAGATTCGCTTTTAATCGGGTTCCAGCCAAAGATGAAGTGGAAAGATATCCAATGCTGTCGCTAGATTCCACTACAAATGGTGACATTTCGAAAATACTCTCTGGTTTAAAATCTTCCAGATTCTTCTCATACTGATTGAACCCTTTGATATCCAATGGTTTAAAATCTTCTACTTTTCGAATGATCCAAATACCCGGAACTTTATCCTCATCCAGTACAAGTGAGGTCCCTTCGATCATTTTTAGAATAGCTTGTCGAGGAGTCATTCTTCCAAGAGCTGGATTTAAAAGTAATCCATCCAGTTCGCTAACGTTGTAAATAAGAGGCAATTTTGTGAACTCCACGAAATAAGAAACTCTCTTTAATGCATCTCCTCCGCTAATGTCGAATTCGAGCTCTTCATCCATTTTTACATCATCTGCGTACACAGGATAAACACATGTGAAAAAGAAAATGGAGATCCATATCCATTTCATACTACTATGTTGACTCTTTAACTTCATTTACGGAGTTCGCCTCGAATCACGGCTCAATAGCCTAATACATAGGTTCCTGATCCGATACTTGAATGAAAATCGGCATACACATCGTTTCATTTAACGTCAACCGGTTACTAAATGACGGAGAAACTCGCGTCCACACCGTTTTTAACGCTAATACTGATAACTCAGAGTCCTAAAGACACGTCATTGCTATCGGAGAGCTGACTGATAAAATAGGTCCATCAAGGCAATGCTGCCTTTCGATGCTGCTAATCCAGGATAGGTCCGGCTTTACAGATCGAAAAGCAGCAAATCTGCTATTCCATTTAACAGATTATTTCAGAGCCTTTTAGGACTTGATGGTTGGGGTTGAACCAATCGGACGAGCATTTTGGATTCGAGGAACTCAGATAGGAAACCACTCAGTCGTTTCATCCACACAAAATCGGTTATGAGAGAATCTCTTCTGCCTTGGTTTTCTAAATACATAAAATTGTCCTTTTCCTATCCAGCCGAATGAAAGCTCGAATTTCCCTAAAAGGAATTCGTTGTTTTTTAAAATTGGATGTCAGAAACGTATATGTTATCCGTGTTTTGAAACAATCTCACTAACGCCCGAAACACCACTCAGATGTAAGTCATTGTTATTCAACAAATTGGAAACGTCTTAATTATCTGACACTCTCCCGACGCAAACAATTCGAAGTGCTGGCTAACACCAAACGATAGAAACTGAACCACGTTCAATTTTGTCTTTCCACTAAAATCATGAAAACAATTGTCATTTCCGTGTTGTGATAGAAGGCAAACTGCGCTTCCATCAAATCTCACAATCCACCTCTCCTC
>JAKSBQ010000379.1 GCA_022361075.1 Opitutales bacterium
ACGGAATCTCCAGGTTCGAGCAGCATACGTTCGGCAAGATAAGAGCCTACAAGAATGCCTCTGGGATCTCTTTGAAAGTCCAGCAGACTTCCGAAAACGATTTGTTCCTCCAAATCGGAAACCAGGAGGTGTGTGTCTTTTTCGATACCGTAGAGCTGTGCCGGTTCTTCCTTGAAATTATTTGAGATTTCCAAGCCCCCCCGAAGCACTTTTGATGCTGCAAGAACATTCGAAAACTGGCCAATTGCTTCAATCACCTTGTCTGCGTGTTCAACACCCGGACGATATTTTCGCCCACGAGCCTTTCCGAATTGGAAGGATTGTCCCGTTTCTTCTTGTTTAATCGAAATACTGGTTAGAGATTCTTGAAATTTATCCTGAATCCTTACTGCACCGTTCGCTCCCAAGATTGTTTTTACAAAAAGCTGTTCGAATCCGGAGGTGTTTGCCTGTGCGACGATAAAGAGTCCAACACCAAGGACGATCCCGGCCAAACTCATGACCATCGACCTTTTTTTGGAGATTAGAAACCTTACCCCTATTTTGAAATTTGGTGACATTGCCTAATGATTTGGAATAGGGAAACCCTTATTCAAAGGTGTATCTCACAAGCTCGCCATCTCGATAGCGTGTCAGTTCCTCAGTCACAACGATGTCTCCTTCTCGTATTCCCTCTAAGATTTCAACCCTTAGCAAATCTTTGAATCCAGGGACAACTTTCACATATTTAATTCGGGAACCTTCAATTCTCAGAACATTATTTCCAATCAAAGCTTGGCTTGGGATCAGCACTGAGCCTTCACGCTCATCCACAATGATACTCACTTCTCCTGTCAGTCCTGGAGTTAGGTTGTCGTTATCCGTATCCACGCTGAGGTAGATTTCGTAGCGCTGCGTAATTGGGTTGGCTGTAGGAAGAACCTGAGTGACGGTCGCTTGAAATACATCATTTGGATAAGCCAGAAACCGAACAAGAGCAGAAAGCCCCACCTCGACTTTATCGTAGTCTTCTTCACTGATTTCTGCGACGACGAGGCGGCGTGAATCGATGATGTCGAAGACGATACTACTCTGACTCACGAGATCTCCCTCTCTTTTGTAGACGTTGGTCACAGTTCCATCTACAGGGCTGCGAATGGTCATCTTTTCGATGTCGAGGTGAAGTCTTTTGATCGCGTTTTCTTTCTGCGCGATCGCAAGTTTTTCGTTAAGGTCCTGACGTTCGATGTTTTCCCTGAGTTGTTTCAGATTTCTCAGGAAGAGCTCCAGATCTCGTTGAGGTCTGACTCCTCGCTCCACATCCCGTTCTAAATCTTCTTTGTCCTCTAACGTTTTCTGCAAGGTGTACTCGGACTGTCTTGTTATTTTAAGGTTGTCCTCAAAATTTTGTTTGTCGATCAGTAGACGTTCGAGGTCAATTTGTCGTTCCTGGGTATCTAGCTTCATTAGAACCTGACCTTTTTTGATCTTATCACCAATCTCGATCGAACAGTCGGTAACGGTTCCGCTTCTTTCGCTTCTTAGTTGCAACAGGTGGTATTCTCTCACCTCTACCGTCCCCAATACAATATCCTGGGCGGTATCCCGTTCAGCGCGGCTTACAAAAGCTTCTGGAACCGACATCCAGAAGAATGAAAATCCTGCTACTGCGAGGACGACAACCAAGATAATCCATCTCCAAAACTTGAATGATGTTATCATGGATTTTGCCCGATTAAGCGCTGTTTGATTTTTAACGTTACTAAAAGAATTCTTCGTGTTCATTTGAAAAAATAACAACCGACCTGTTACCAGTCGGTTGTTTCCAAAATAAAAATTGTGGTGACTACTTAGTTAGTGCCTCTGACATTTGAAAGATCTTTTTCCTCAGGTGAAGGAAGCAAGTCAAGTGCTGGATCTTGACCCATGGTTTTGAGGAAGTCTGAAATGGTCAAAACATAGTTTCTTCTGCTGGCATAAATCGCTCTCTCCTGGTAGAGACGGCCCAATTCTACGCTCATAAAAGCAAGATCGGAAATGCGTCCCCTAGAATATTCTTCCTTTGATTTCTCGTAGCTTTGCAGTGCGAGTTGATACTCGGATTCAGCGACTTCAAGCCTGGAGTATTGCATGAGAAGATTTTCAATCATGCGATCCATATCCACATCTTTTCTTTTAAGCTGATACATATACTCAGCCATAGCTACTGACTTACTGTTAAGCGCTTTTAAAACTCTTTTTGAATTTGCTCCTCCACTGTAAATATTCCATCCGACACCTAGCCCAGCGCTGGCTTCCCATACTCTCTGGTTTCCTTGCGTGGGTTCGATATCGAGACTGAGTCTTCCGGACAGCCCCACGCTTGGTTTCATCCATGCCTTGGTTGCCACGATATTATCTTCGAGTTTGTCCAATCTGATCTGGGCTTTTTTGATTTCAGGGAGGTTTTGATACTTTTGACTTTTGCTCTGTCTTACGAGAGCGATGAGTTGATCATTTACGTTTGGAATCGAAGGTATGCTGGTAGGTATCTGATCCAGAGTTAGTGCATTGATTCCAACTTTCTCATTAAAATCATCGATTGTTCTTTGAAGATTTCTTTTTTGCTCTTCCAAGGAAAGTGCTCTGAGTTTCCTTGAGTTCATTGAGCGTTGGAAGTTTTCATTGGAGAATTTACCTTGTTCGTGACGAAGTGTATCTTGATCAATATTTGCCTGATTCACCTCAATCTCCAGCTCAATGGTCTTAAGAGAAAATTTTTGGATAATCAGTTCAAGAAAATGATGCCGCAAATCATTTGCAATATTAGCGACTCTGTTCTGGTGGTCTATTAAGAAGATTTCGTAGTCCCTATCCGTATTTCGCTGAGCTGCTTGTTTCGCACCCCAATTGAATAGTGTGTAACCTGTGCTCAAGCTCAAATCACTAATACCAGCTTGAATACCCTGAGACTCCTTTCGGGTGATGTTATTTCCGTTTTCGTCTTTTAGAGGATTCCCTTCCGCGTCTGTCTCGGTAATCGTTTCTTCGAAGCTAGACCAGTAGGCTCCAGCTCCAGTGCTAAGGTTTAGATTTGGGCGTCGACTGGCGTGCGAGATCTCTTTTTGCAACTGTGCGTCGAGCAGATAGATATCTAACTTTTTGTATTCGAGGCCATTTTCGCTTGCCGCCCTAATGACGTTTTTGAATTCTGGATAAAGCCCTGAAGGGGTGTAGTCTTTTAGGGCAGATTGCAGGTTGCCTCCTAATAGTAGAAGGATACCGATTAGGGTAGTGCGAGCGATAGTGATAGTTTTCATGGCCTGAATTTGAGCAAGGGACATTGGTAATCTCAATCGTTGGACGAATAAGTGACGGCGGAGGTTCAAAAACCTGTTATCTCCGAATTTTTTCCGGGTTTTAGGATGTATTTGAACTCCAAGCACGTGGCAGTGTTTAACTTACCGATGTACCGACTGTCAAGCGTTTGGACTGGCGAGGGCAAGGATTAATCTTAAATAACGAGAATTCGAGCGGAATACTAGTCTTAGATCGGTTTGACCGTAATCTTACGGACCATACTGACAATTAAGCTCGATTTGTTCACCGCATGTGCAGGTGACCAGGATTTTTGTGATTCGCCCATCCTGTGTGATGCATTCAACCTTGGGCCCTCCATCCTCAGAGCTGATTTCTTTTCGATTGACGTCTTGTTGAGGGAGTCCGGTGTTAGAAACCGACATCCTTTTGACACTCTGAAGCTGTTGAGCGACGTCATCCACCTTCTTTTTGCCCTTTAGATAGTTTTCCATGAGTTCTAAAATGTTGGTGTATTTTACTCCGGTTCGAGACTAATTACAATACGTTGTTGAGCTGGATCATCCAATGGAGTGTCTGGTAATGGGCGAGTGTTGGCAAATGCGGTTACTCTCGAAAGTTTTTCGGGGTCTAGTGCGTAATAAACAAGCGCGCGTCTGACTGCGTTTGCTTGTTCGGTGCTAAGTTCCCAAGCCCCATATTCCTCGGTTCCCTCGTAGAGTGGCATGGTATGGGCCTCAATTCTAATTTTAAGGTCATAACGATCGATCAACCATGCGATATTTCTCATTACCAGGTTTCCCCAAGTAGTAAACTCGGATGAGTTTTCTTCAAACATCGGTTTTTGAGTCCTGTTAAAAACCGTGAGCATGAGCCCGTCGGAAGTGGTATTAACGGAGTAGGGTGATTCTTCGTCTTGGGCATCGATGTTCAAGTGCTTTATGAATTGTTGCGCTAGCTGTTCCACGAAGTCTCGCTTTTCGCCAGAGGAGTTTCCGTCGTCCCCTGCTGCTCCGATCCCGCTACTGCCGCCTAGGTCGATAGGTGTGTCGCTCTTTTTTTCCCGATCACCCATCGCAATGTAGGGATTATTAAAAAAGTGAGCGGTTTGAGCCAACATTTCATCGTCCTGAGAAAGAATCCACATCACCATGAATAAAGCCATCATGGAGCAAAAAAAGTCAGCAGCAGCAACTTTCCAAGCACCCCCATGGTGTTCGGATTGAGTCTTTTCAATATCCGCTTCTTGATCTTTTTTCACTTATAAAATGATTTTCGGACTACTTCGAAGTCAGTTCCTTAAGCATAGTTTCTAACTCAGTTGCAGAAGGTTTCGCATCACTGGGAAGAGCTCTCCGAGCGACTTCGATCGCCATTGCTGGTGCCAGACCTTTAGCGAAACCGCTTAGTGCTTCTGCCAAAATTTTGTAGTAGGTCAGTTCCTTCTCGTGAACCATGTGGAGTCTCGCAGCTGTTGGCCCGGCGAATCCATAGGCTAACCATACACCAAGGAAGGATCCCGTGAGTGCCGCCGACACTTTGTGACCAACGGCGCCTGCTCCCTGGTCGATCACCCCCATAGTGATGATGATCCCCAGAACCGCTGCGCAAATACCGATACCTGGAAGTGAATCTGCAGCGAGGTGCATGACGTGCACGGGACCTGCGCCTTCGTCATGTTTGTTTTTGATCTCACCATTCATGAGGGTGCCGATTTGCTCGGGTTTGATCTTTCCATCGATGAGAGGTCTTAAATTATTGATAAGAAATTCCAGGCGTTCCTCATTCTTCACGAACGATTGATACTTCGACATGATGGAACTTTGGTCGGGGTCCTCTACGTGCTCATCGAGAGCGATCAGACCGTTTCTTCGACCAAGCGTAAACATCTCGTAGAGCATTTTAAGAAGATCCAAGAACTCATTTTTGGACGGACCGTCTCCTTTCAGCAGGCCCATGATACCTTTCATCGTCGCGATGAGTTGATCTAGGGGTGTACCAGCAACGACCAACCCCAGGGTTACCCCGCAGATCACTATAATTTCTGAGACGTGAACCAACACCATTGGGCTACCACCCGCGACGGAAAAACCTCCGAGGGTTGACGCTAGTACGATTACAAATCCGATTATTAAAAACATCTGCCCAGTTTATTGGCTCATTTTATCCACGTAGGAACGAAGGCTGTTGATCGCCTGCGCGTGGATTTGGCAAATACGTGATTCAGTCAAATTAAAAACTTCCGCGATTTCGGAGAGCCGCATGCCCTCAAAGTAATACATCGCGAGAACTTTCCGAGCGGAGTCTGGAAGAGTAGAAATGCGTTTTTTCAGCAATGAAATCATTTCCTTACTCTCTACTTTTTCCTGGATCGCTGCTTGAGATGAATCTGCGATGGCTTCTTTCAGAGGAGGACTGTCTTCACTTGAATTGTCTGAGCTTTGATCCAGAGAAATAACCGATATTGGACTGACTTTCTTCATCAGTTTTCCGTATTCCTGGTTTGTCATCCCAAGCTCCTTGCGAATTTCATGCTCCTCGACAGGTCTTTTGAGTTTGAGCTCAAGTCTCGAAATCGTTTCTTGCAGCATTTTAGCCTGGGCGCGATTGCCTCTGGGCATCCAATCTAACCTTCTCAATTCGTCGAGAATAGCTCCTCTTATTCGGATAAAAGCAAAACTTGAGAATGATCGATTGCGTTGAGGATCGTATTTTTGTACCGCAGAAATCAGTCCGGTGACTCCAACACTGTAAAGGTCATTGAAATCGATGTGATCGGGAAGTCGCATTTTGATTTTACCAACTATCGATTTCACCAAAGGTAAGTGGCGTGTGACTATCTCCTCGACGCTTTCGTGCCTTTTGGTGGTTTCACCGTAGGCACTTGCAGCCATATTTTTACTAGCGGGAGTTTGAGATGATTGAGTCATGCGTTAGGATCGTTTTCTTAAATTGTTAGGATTCTGTGGCTTCGCTTGTTAGTGACTGTAGAGATGGGTCGGTTTCGGTTTCTGGTTCGTCTTCAGGCACTTGGCGGTTACGTGCGACTTCATTTTTTAAATGGATACTATAATCAAACCATTTCTTAAATGCAAAAGCCATGACCACACATGCGATCGAAGCGTCCATCACGGCACTGGCAACGTCTTTGCTCTTCAACAGTACAGCAAGAAAAACAACGGCAAATCCAAATAGACCGCCAAGTTTAACAAAATCACTTTGAGAACTCATGGCTGCGCGAACGATGTAGATGCTTTAGGACAAATCAATTTTTTTACTTCTTCTTAGATAATCGATGAATTGTAAAAATCATTTAGCATTAGTTTAGTAAAATTTTTGGAAAAGTTTTTGAAACGAGTAAAGGGAGGAACTCTTCTCGTGGTGGATTCGACGTTTCTTCACCGCTGTTCATGAAGACGAGAGGGTAGCTTCCAGCCAAAACGAATTTCCATATTTTGGCCCAATTTTCAAGTTCGTCCAAGTGAGTGAACACCTGATGGGTGGTTCCGAGGGATTTGGCTAACTGGTATTGCTCACCGATGGTACGGGTGTCGTAAAGTGAATTGATGACCCATATCCTTGTTTGGATGTTCAGACTGTCCAGAATCGATTTGAAGTGACGGATTTGCTCTGGTTGATTTTTTGAAATTCCCGGCAGATCCACATAAAGTTCGGTGTCTTTATCCAAGCTCAGCTCGTTGGGGTCTCTGGTGAGAGGCACACCAATAATTTCGCAGAAAAGCTGCAAGAGGTTGTCTGGGTTGGGATCGTCATCGTTGTCCAATTTGAGTATCTGGACTTTTTTGCCGTGAACAAACACACGATTGGCGACGAATTTTTGCAGCGTGGTGGACTTTCCGACACCAGAAGTTCCCATGAAGGCGATGTAGCGGCTGGTTTCCTTTTTTTGAGCTGCGTTGAACTCATCTTTCAACATCGCGATGACTTCAGTCAGACCCTGTTTGAGTGAGTGTTGGCTGATTTGTTTCCACTCGGGCGAAGCTTTGAGTCTTTCGATGATTCCGTGGTCAAAGTCTGACTGCTTGAGCAATGTTTCGATGTTTAACGTGGATTCGCTTTCAGTCTTTTCAGTATCGTCGGTACCGGATGGATCAGACGTTTCTTGAGGCTCGGAAGGTTTTTGAACTTCTTCGACCTCAGGAAGCGCTTCTTCTGCAGAGACTTGAGGTTCCTCAGATTCTTTTTGTTCAAGTTGAAAAGGTTGTTTTCCGTCCGCTCCTACCGGCAGGCTTACGATGATTTCCAGCTTTGGACTGGCCCAGAGTTTGGTGACCCCTTTGGGCTTGTGTTGTTTCACTGACTGAACAGTCGCCCCAGTTCCGAATTTTTTCTGAATTAGGTTCACCGCCTCACTCGCAGAACCAACAACCAAGCGGAAGACTCGAGTCTTAGGCGCTTCGGGTGGAGTTGATGATGCCTGTTCTTGGCTGTCAGATTTAGCTTGCTCTTGCATGTTGAGAGTCCGCTGCTTCATTCATCAACGGATTGAGTTCATTGGGTAGCGTAATTATTGAGAAAGTTTGAATTTGTATCTCACCCGGAAATTCCTGGTAGGACAACACAATTAGCTGAGGGAAAGATGGCTCGAAAAATCTCTTGAAAGGCAGTCTCACATCAGCACTTGTGATCAAAATCGGTTGAAAGCCCTGGGCGGTCATGTCTTCGATTTTCTGATTCAGTTCTGCGAGCAGATGTTGAGTGAGGGAAGGGTCGAGGGTGATTCCGACATCTGTTTGAGTCCTTTTTACTTGGGACGCGATGAGCTGATCGAGTCTGGGTTCTAGAGTGACAGCGTTCACGATACCATCTTCGGCTTCGTATTGTTGCATGAAATAAACACCGATTCGTCTGCGTACTTGCTCGGAGAGATCGTCTGGGTTTTTGGTGAACGGTGCGAAGTCAGCGATGGTTTCGAGGATTACCGTGAGGTTCCGAATGGGGATTCCTTCTTTGAGAAGATTCCGCAGTACCCTTTGAATAAGACCGACTGAAACAAGATCTGGGAGAAGTTCGTTGATGAGGGTTGGGTTTTTGTCCTTAACCAGATCGATCAATCTTTGCACATCCTCACGATCGAGAATGAGGTCGGCCAGGCTCTTTAAAGTCTCAGAAAGGTGGGTGATCATCACTGAGGTAGCATCGACAACTGTGTATCCGTTGATCTCAGCGTTTTTCTTCACAGCTTCCGTCACCCAGACGGCATCCAGACCAAAAACAGGTTCCTTGGTGGGGGTTCCCTTTAGGGAGACCGAACTGTTGGAAACATTCATTGCTAACCATCGTTCGGGCATGATTTTGCCTTCGGCTACCATTTTGCCCCTGAGGAGAAAACGATAGTTGTTCGCCTCCAACTCCAGGTTGTCTCGAACGGCTACTGGGGGGACGATGAGGCCAAGTTCCTTTGCCAAACTTTTTCGGAGGCCGGTGATGCGTTCCAACAAGTCCCCCCCACTTCCTTTTTTGGCCAAAGAGAGCAGTCCGTAACCTAGCTCGACACTAAACGCTTCGGTCGAGATTAGATTTTCAAAGCTGTGCGCGCCTTCTCCCGGATCATTCGGGTTGTCCCCATCTTCGCCAGGGCCTTGGCTCCCATCTTCGAGGGCGTGTTGCCCGCCTGCCCCGGGGAGAGCTCCTAGTTCTTCTATCGATTGTTTTCTTTTCTTACTAATAAAATAGGCGGCTGTACAAGTAGCACCACCAAGTAGCAGAAAGGGAATCGCTGGCATACCTGGGATAATGGAAAAAACCATGATGAGCCCACCTGTGATGGCAACTGCCCTTGGTTGGTCGGTGACTGTGTTTCCAATACTGGTGCCAAGGTCTGCAGTTTCGTTGGTACGTGTGACCAATACACCTGCGGCGAATGAAACGATGAGTGACGGGATTTGAGACACCAGTCCATCGCCGACTGAGAGGAGGGTGTAGGTTTGCAGTGCTTCGGTGAGGCTGAGTTGCTTTTGCATCACGCCAATCGCAAATCCGCCCACGACATTGATTAGGGTGATCAGTATCCCTGCTACCGCGTCCCCTCTGACAAATTTACTGGCACCATCCATTGCACCGTAGAAATCCGCTTCACGTTGAATCTTTTCCCGTCGTTTGCTCGCGGTTTGTTCATCGATCAGACCTGCGTTGAGTTCGGCATCGATGGACATTTGCTTGCCGGGCATCGCATCCAGGGTAAATCTTGCGGCAACTTCCGCGATGCGGCCTGCACCTTTCGTGATGACCATGAAGTTCACAATTACCAAAATCAGGAAGACCACGGCCCCTACCACGTAATTCCCCCTAACTACAAATTCTCCGAAAGAGTTGATGACATTCCCAGCAAATCCTTCCAAGAGAATGAGCCGGGTGGAGGCGACATTGAGCCCTAACCTGAAGAGCGTAAAAGCGAGGAGAAGAGTTGGGAAAACAGAGAAATCAGGTGGATATTTGATGTAAATGATCAGTAGCATGATCAGCAATGCCAGACCGATCGAAATAGAGAACAGAAAATCAAGGAACGCGGGAGGGATCGGAAGGACCAAAATGAAGACCGCTCCAAATAGACCGAGCACGAAGAGGATATCAGGGCTCCTCTTTAGAAAGTTCAGGGCTGGAAAGTTTCTCTCTACAGGTAGTGTGGCCATTTTCTAAAAAAGTGGGTTAGGACTCATGGTCGCGCCTTTCCTTGCGACGTTTCTTGAGTTCGTGAAAATAGTAGCGGTGTTGCTTGTAAACATTTGCCAGGATCTCCGCGACGATCTGATAGAGCTCGTAAGGAATCGCACTGCCGACCTGTCCCATTTTGAACAGCATTTGCGCAACGGGTTTGTTTTCTACCATCGGTACGTCGTTGGCCCTGGCGATTTCTTTGATCTTTTGAGCAAATAGATTCTGACCCTTCGCGAGAATGACTGGCGCATCGTCTTCTTCTCTTTCGTATTTTAGGGCGATCGCGAAGTGGGTTGGGTTGGTTACTACAACATCGGCGTCAGGAACAGCGTTGAGCATTTGCTTTTGAAGGAGACTGCGGGCGAGCGCGCGTTGTCGGCCTTTTACTTGTGGATCACCTTCCTGGTTCTTTCTCTCATCCTTGACCTCCTGCTTGGTCATTTTGAGGTCCTCCATCGTCTTTTTACGCTGAAACATGTAGTTGATGATCGCTATGACGGTGATCGCTACGACGAGTCGGATGAAAACGATAAGGAAGAGACGGTGAATGAACTGGAGTGTGTAGAAAGCTGTGACTGGATGGTGGAAAATAGGATCTTCAATCAATACCCACACTCCACTAAGGACGATAATGAGGACCGCAAAAAACTTGAGAAACTCGATCAGGAAGTCTCTTAATTTATTTTTTGAGAACAGGTTCTTTAGCCCGGCGAGGGGGTTGAGACGTTCGGGTTTCCAAGCGAGGACTTTTGGAGTGAGCTTAAAGCCCGTTTGGATACCCCCTCCCACGATGGTCGCAGCCGTGCATGGGATAATGAACGGGAGCATGATTATCATTCCCTTTTTGTAGACGATATCAAACCACATGGCACTGTTTTCACTGGTGATTTTGATCTCGTTGATCCGACTCAAAATACCTGAAGTGAATTCCCCCAAGGTCTGAGCACTTGCTGGAGCGTAGAACAAGAGTGCAAAAAAAGAAGCGAGGAGCATGAAAGCAGCCTGAATCTCGGGAGCCTTCGGAAAAGTTCCCTCCCTGAACGCCTCGTTGAGACGTTTTCCGGTTGGTTCCTCAGTTTTTTGATCTTTGTCCTGATCGGCCATGGTTTAGTGAATGAGAAATTCGAGCATGCTCTTTGGCACCTCTTCCGAGTAGTGGAGCAGGAAATTGAAAATGAGATTTCCGGTGATGAAGAAAATAACCAGCCCTCCGACGATTCGGAATGAGAAGCTGATCATCATTACATTGATCTTTGGAGCGACTTTTCCCAGTACCCCAAAACCCAGAGTGATAATAAAATTAACCGCGATAAATGGTGCAGCCATCGAAACAGCTAAGGCGAAGACTTGACTGAGAATGCCCATTATCGCGTTTGGATTTCCAAGTACTAGAGTGTCTTTCGCGATTCCGATGACCTCATAGCTTCTCACCAGGTTGTGAATGACGTGGTGGTGACCTCCGATGATGAAGAACAAGATTGCCGCAAAGTAGAACAGTATGATACCAATCAGGTTGGAATTGCTTCCGCTAGCTGGGTCAAACTGTTGAGCCATCATCAGTCCGATATTTCGGGAAATGAGCATCCCTGCTACTTCGATGACTGCGAAAAAGGAACGAACACAAAGCCCTAGGACTAGACCAACCAGAAGCTCCCCAATACCCATAAATACAATTTGCCAGATATTGATTGAGGTGAAATCGACTACCTCCACGTGGGGGACGACCAAAACCGATATCAACAAAATGAGTGCGATCCGTACCTGTGCCGGCAAGAAACGACCACCATACAAAGGAATCAGCATAAATAGGGTGCCGAGTCGCATGGTGGCGAGTAGCCAAGTGATGACAGCTGCAATTGGAACATTCATTGGGCCATCAATGGAAATTGGCGATATAAACTAGCTGTGAATTCAATGAGATTGCGAACGATCCACGGTGCGGTTAAGAGGAAGACGATACCGACCGAAAATAGCTTTGCGACGAACGGGATTGTTTGCTCCTGAATACTTGTAATCGATTGGAGCAGACTGACCCCGGTCCCGACCACGATCGCTGTTCCCAGAAACGGAGTACAGAGTAGCAGTGCAGTTTTGATGAAGTGGTAGAGTAGCTCAAGTGTGAGTTCCGTATTCATAAATTAAAGCTTTGGGTGAGTGAACGCATGACGAGGTACCAGCCGTCGACGACAACGAATAACAGAATCTTGAAGGGCAGCGACACGATCACTGGAGGCATCATCATCATACCCATGGACATGAGAGTTGTAGCCACCAAGAAATCGATCATCACAAAGGGAAGGAAGACTAGGAAACCCATTTGAAAGGCAGTTCGAAGCTCACTTAGCATGAACGAAGGGATCAACACTTTCATTGGAACGTCCTCGACACGTGTTGGCCCCATCCGGGATAGCCCAAGGAAAAATTCGATATCCGATTGCCGGGTTTGACGGACCATGAAGGTTTTCAAGTGTGCGCTCGCGTTTTCGACCGCTTGCACTGATGTGATCTCGTCGTTGATGTAAGGTTGCAGTGCGTCTTCGTTTATGCGGTCCAAGATTGGTGACATGACGAAAAGAGTAAGAAAGAGCGCAATACCTATGATGATCTGATTGGAGGGTGCAGTTTGCACACCCACTGCGTTCCTGACGAAACCCATCACTATGATAATTCGCGTAAATGCGGTCATCAGCATCAGGATGGAGGGTGCTAGGGTCAGCAGCGTCATGAGGAAAACGATTTGAATCGCGATTCCTAAATCTTCTTCTGCTTCAATTCCGTCAAGAGTGATACTAAGTCCGGGAGTTGAACTAGGGGTAGTCGATTGCGCAGCAAGTTCATTTCCCGAGGGGATCAGCAGTGCAAAAAGGATAAACATAGCGGTTCGAAGCATGATTCCGATTCCCCTTTTTGCTAAGCGGCGCCTGTGTCGGTGTGTGTCCATAGATTAATCACCTGCGTGAAAGCATGTGAGATGCCTGAATCTTAAGTCGCTGATTAATAGTATGATGTGGATTTGAGTGTGACCGAGTGGGAATAATTTACCGATTTAGCAAAGAGAGTGAGTCGTTTCGTTGAAAATCAGAATTTGGTAGGAAAAAAGTGTCAGACACTTGAACTCTCGCTCACTCCTTTCAATGTGAACGAGTTATCTTGACCGTCTGCTGTGAGCAGGCTCGATTTGTTATGTGTAGTTTAGTTTCGAAATATCAGGTATCCGCTTTTTATCAGTTTGTGGAGGTTGCGTCTCCAGAAACGAAGAAGGCCGAGCTTGAGAACTATCTGAAGTCTACTTCCATTTTGGGAACGGTTCTAGTAGCGGGAGAAGGTGTCAACGGGACCATTTCTGGTCCTACAGATGAGTTGGAACAGTTCTTCGATTTTCTAAAGAAGGTATTGGGGGTGGATGAGCTCCCATATAAAGTAGCATTTTGCGAAACTCAGCCTTTTCATCGAATGAAAGTGAAGTTGAAGAAGGAAATCGTGACACTCGGCATAGAGGGAATTGATCCTTTGCAGCAGGTGGGTGAGTATGTGGAAGCGGAGGACTGGAATGAACTGATTGGCAGGGACGATGTATTGTTGGTCGACACACGAAATGACTACGAGTATGCAGTCGGCACCTTTGACGGTGCGGTGAATCCGAACACGAAGAATTTTCGTGAATTTCCAGATTATGTAGATCGTGAGATGGATCCTGATAAAACTCCAAATGTGGCCATGTTTTGCACCGGTGGGATCAGGTGCGAAAAGGCAACTGCTTTGATGCTCAAAAAAGGGTTTAAAAATGTTTATCACCTGAACGGTGGGATATTGGAATATTTCAATCGTATTCCAGAAGAAAAGAGCACCTGGAGCGGAGAATGCTTTGTTTTTGATGAAAGGGTGACGGTCAACCAGAATCTTGAACAGGGTTCTTATGAGATGTGTCACGCTTGTCGGATGCCTCTCAGCGAAGAAGAAACCAAGTCAGAACATTACGTGAAGGGTGTTAGCTGCGAGTATTGTCACGACAAAACCAGTGCGGACAAGAAAGAGCGCCTCCAACAACGGAATCTACAAATGCAATTGGCGAAAGAAAGAGAAGAAAAGCATCTCGGACAACCTCATCCTCGACATTTGCAAATAGATTCTGATGAAATCTGCTAATGAGCAATGCTTCCAGACCCATGCTTTTGATCACAAACGATGACGGGATTGATTCACCGTTTTTGAAGATTTTTGTGGAGCGCTTGCTCGTTGACTACAATGTATTTGTCGCGGCACCAGCGGGTGAGCAAAGTTGGATCTCAAAAGCGATAAGTAGGCGGGGAGAGTTGAGAGTAGAAAAAGCTAGCGGATTTGAGTGCGATGCCTGGCAAATAGGTGGAACCCCCGCAGATTGTGTTAACTTGGCGATTGGACATTTGATGCAAGGAGCGTTGCCGGACGTGGTGGTGTCGGGAATCAATATTGGATTTAACGTGACCTGGCCCTTGATTCTTGGCTCTGGGACTGTAGGCGGCGCGTTGGAAGGTGCACTGTTTGGGATACCCGCATTTGCGCTCAGTCAGCAGCTGGACCGTGAAGACTTCCGAATAGTGAACGAAGACCGAAGCCGACTGGGTGTGAAGCTGAAAGAAAAGGTAGGAGTTTCCTCAAAAAGAGCTGCATTGATTTTGGAAGAAATCCTTGGTCGGGAAGAAACATTCGATGTTCAGCGTGGACCTAAAGTGCACAACTTGAACTTTCCAAAAAACATCAATGATGAGACCTCTATTGTTGAGTGTGATGTTTCTTGGACGAAGGCTACTTCCGTTTTTAAGAGAATTGAAAACGAGGCGGATGCCTACACTTTTAGTTTTGACCAAGGAGAGCAGATGAATCGCGTCAGTAAAACGGACTTGAATTGTCTGCTACAAGGCCACATAACTTATTCACAATTGGACTATTCGCTTCTCTCGGATCTAGCTGGTAATGCGAAAGATTGAATGATTTGAATGCAGTTAGTTCTAATTTAACACATAGAAATGTTGTTGTTACCCAAAATGGATTCACAGAAACACTTAAAATGGATTCTTCTTTCCCTCTTCGTTCCGACGGTTTGTTTTGCCAGTCTTGAAGGCATGTGGACCAGCCAACACACCGAACTCGGTGGTGTGTTTTTTCGGATTAAGTCTGACGGGAGTTGCACCTATTTCCTAGAAGAGGGAACCGATACCGCTATTCATAAAGGGACCTGGAATGAGATTCCGACCGGAATCGAAATGAAGTTTGAAAATGGTTCGATCATTTCGGCAGGTGAGATTGAAGAGGGGGTCGCTGATGTAAGAATGGATTTTTCCGCAGCCCATGATGTGACGCCGGGACAAGTGGTGAGTCAGGGTGTATTGCTCCCTTCAAAATCAATTGGGCGTATGACGGTAAATCCCGACGATCAAGAAGAAGACGAAGAGCGAATTGGTTACTTCGGAGCGTGGGAAGGTGAGCTTTTGAATGGAGAAAAATTTTACATTTTCATCGATGATGATCGAACTTGTGGAATGAGTTACAGCAACTCGAATCCATCCGGTGGATATGATCACGTGGTAGGATATTGGAGAAAAGACGGTGAGAAGCTCCAGATGTACTGGAACGACGGTTCGTTTACGATTATTGAAACAAATGGTCGTCGCATTGAGCAAACATCCTTCAAAGTGGGAGAACTCCTGGAAGAGGCTCCTGGTTTTTCTTGTTCACTTTTGCCAATTCGCGAAAAAGATCTGCCAGAGGAGTGGTATGACCAGCATAAAGAAGATTATGTTGCCCGGATGCCTGTGATAGTGTTGCGCCACTACAGTCAAATGAAGTCCTTTTTCAAAGCCGAATGGATAATTGACGACGGAAGTGGTGTCAAAGAGACGGTCAGATTAAGAGGTTTTGGGAACGCAAGAACCACTCGATATGGTGGTATCAAAGGGGATTGGCTCCCAGGTTCCGATTCGGCAAATATCGTGTGGCGAAACGGGGTCAAGGAAACGCTTCGAACTGTGGGAAATCAGTTTGTATTGATGAGCTACAATCCTAATCAACCTGTTTCCGGAAGACCTACAAGGATTTCGCTCGCTGACCCATCGAACCCGGATAAAATGGGTTATTACATCAACCGAAAAACTGAATTGCTAGACCCGACTTTTTACTACGATCCTTCGACGTTCCAGAGAGTAAAGAATAGCAAGAAAAAGGAAGACTAGACCTTTTTATTCCAGTATCAGAATAACTTGCCTTTCAGAATATTTCTTGCGAGCTCGGACTCGTTTTCCAAATCCTGAAAATCGATGATTGCTGCATCCTTGGGAATACTGACTTTAGGCTTAGGTGCAGCCGCGGTAGCTTTTGGAACAGGAGCTGGAGTTTTTTCTTTCTTCTCAACTTTTTGAGGTTCATGAATGATCGCTGGAGATGCGGTCGCGGGTTGTTCGACCTCGGTTAGTGTTAACTCCTCGGGGTTTTCAATTGCAGTTGTAAGTAACGGCACTGTGATTGGGTTACTTCCAGCGCTCTTGAGCGCTCCAAACATGACCGCTTTCAGTGATTCGTAATTGCGGTCCCACTCGGTATTCATGAGTAGATCCTTGCAGTTTTTATCTAGACCACTGTAGCCGCTTTCGGGATGTTCGGTTTTGTAAGATTCTGCAATATCAACCGCCAGATACGGGATATCTTCTTTACACAGATTCAGGCGTGGCAGATAGATTTCCTTCTGGCCAAGAATCAGATAAAAATCCTCGTCGATTGCGCCTTGAGCGAATTGAGTGTCGAGGTCTTCGTGTAGGCAGAAAACAAAGCGAATGGGGTTGTTTATTCCTGAAAAAGGTCCGTTCTTTTTGTAAAGTTTGAGGAGAGCGTCTTTTTGCGCCACCCCCAAATCGAAGGCTTCATACACAACAAATACCAGTGTCTTGGACGCAGGTTGCCCGGAGAGGAGTTTGTTGATCTCAAAGACGTTAGTTTTGCGGTTATTGAGGTAGATGAAGAAGTGGTTGTCTTTTTCTGAAAGGTTTTCGATGTCCTTCGCGATCTGGTAGAAATGGGTTCCCGGATCACCGACGAGCACGAGATTCGGTACTTCGGAGCCAATCGAATCAAACTCCTTTTTCAGCCTCTTCGAAGCATCTGATTTTAAAGCGAATGACTTAAATGATCTCGAATCGGAAAGGGGGGTCTTCGCGACGGGAGTTTCGGTGACTGTTCTGGGTTCTTCGTCGATCGGGTCTTTTTCCGCTAAATTGATGAGTTCAGAGGTCTTTCGGAGGAGGGACATGATGTTAAGAGGTTTATGAAAAACCTCTATTCTCATGCGTTTAAGTTTTTCCATGAGTTCGTCTTCAAGGTAGGCAGATACCATGATGACGGGCATATTGGGAGTGATTTGTCTAAGCTTCTCAATGAAGTCGACTCCCTTCAGTTCGGGCATACTCTGGTCGGTCACGCAGAGATGAAAGGACTCTTCTCCCAGAATCTTTAGAGCATCAATGGGATTTGAAAGAGAACTGACGTCATAGTCAGCCTGATGATAGAGGTCTGAAAGTAACGATCTGAAATCGTCGTCGTCATCTACGACTAAAATACGGTGGCTCATCTGAAAAACTTCAACTACTTACCTGCAGTATTGAGTTTCTCTTCGGTCTTGCGCAACAGTGAAATGACGTTCAAGGGTTTATGGAAAATCTCAGTATTGATGTTTTTGAGATTTTGAATGAGGTCTTGGTTCAGATACCCGGATACAAGTATGATGGGAATATCAGGTTCGTTACCTCTGATTTTCTGAATAAGCTCTTCGCCGGTCATTTCAGGCATATTGTGGTCAGTGACGACAGCATCGAATGGTTGGTCAGCAAAAACCTCCAGAGCATTGTTTGCGTTGTTCACTGCAGTCACTTCGTAACCCGCTTGTTCGAACACATCCGACAATAAACCTCGAAAATCATCGTCGTCGTCTACAATCAGTATTTTACTAGCCATTGGAATTAAGTGGGTCTGTCTCTAGATAAGTAGTATTCGGAGTAAAATTGGCAAACTTTACAGGGGAACGTAAAAAATGACTATGAAGCGGGTTTTTCGTCGTTGTTTTCGGTCTCTGGCTGGGCAAATGAATCCAAAGCGTCACTCATTGATTGAACTGATGTAGTGTACCAGAGTATTTTTTCAAATTGTTCTTCCCAATATTCTTGAATGGGTTTGCTGACAAAGTAACAGGTAGCCAGGCAAGTGGCTTTACCGATTGTTGAAAATGGAACGGTCATTGACGCCCAACACATTTCGATATCAATGCCTTCGGTGGGTGCTTTGCTAAGGTCGATGTTGTCTAATGCGATCAAGCCCATCTTGTATTTGTCGACTAACAGGTTGATCCATCTGCTCTGCTCCATGGCATTTAGTTCGTAGATCAGAATCGAAAGGATTGATGCGTATTTGCTTTTGCCTGATTGGAGGTTTTGAAGAAGGCGGGAGTTGGCTTGTTCGATTATTTCATTAGATACCAACTGATTCTCAAGCAGTAGCGTAGTGAGGTGTCGGTTTGATCTGAGAATCAATTGCTGGGGAGATGTAGCCATTAAAAAGAAATATTCTAAGATACCATTGAGCTTTTGAGCCTGGTAATGTAAATCTCAAAAACTATGAATGTCGAAGCTAATCTGGATCGGATCGGAATACAATTGGAAGAGGCGCCGAGCCCTGTAGGCAGTTACTTGCCCTATCGAATTACTGGAAACCTTGTTTATCTTTCAGGGGCTATTTGCTTAAGAAATGGAGTGTTGGAATACGTTGGAGCCGTTGGCAGGGAACGAACATTAGAAGAAGGAATTGAGGCGGCGAAAAGATGTGCGCTCAACCAGATCAGTACCCTGAAGTCGGCCATTGGAGATTTGGGCCGAGTGAGGAAGGTGGTTCATCTCGCAGGATTTGTTTGGGCGGTGGAAGGATTTAAGGATAGTCCAAAAGTGATAAACGGAGCTTCCGATTTGTATGCCCAGGCGTTTGGCGAAGCTGGAAAACATAGTAGAGCGGCAGTATCGGTGTCGGGGCTACCGGGAGGTTCGACTGTTGAGGTCCAGACAGTGTTTGAAATCACGTAATTTCGGGAACTTTTAGTGACTTTGTGGATCTAGAATCCACATTTGACGGTTGATTTTTTGATACTCTGAAAAGGTCATTGTTTTGACCTCGTTTCCGGCGTCCCGGGAACCCGAGTAAACAATCTCATGATTTTCGGGGTGAAAACCGATGATTAGCCTGATTTGTCCGGAAATGAGCCAGATGACCGGAATTCCGTTTTCAACAGCATTTTGGATGTCAGCAAACTGATCCTCAGAGTGCCGACCTATTTGCCTAAGTCTAAATGGGGTGCCGGCACAAAATCGTCGGTTTGCGTCGATGATGTTTTTAAGCTGCTCTTCCTCGCCTCTTGATTCCAGGTAGAGGGCTTCACTGGCAATCAGGTCATTCAATAGGTGTGAATCAACCTCGTGTCCGTAATAAGCCATCACTCGGGCGAAGATTGACTCCCTCCTTTGCCGATTGGGAAACGGAATTTCTGCGAGATAAAGGTGTCCAGATGGGGTGAATTTCTTTTTGCGGAGACGATCTGCGATTTCGTAGGGATCGGGAGGCAGTGCCGCAAGCCGTTTTAAGTCGGGATAGTGGGCGAATTCAAGAACCAGATTTTCTTTGGGATTGTAACGGAGATTTGCGACGATTTGGTTGGGTAAAACGAAAAGGGCAGAATCCTCTCGAATTGCCTTAATTTGATGCATGCTTCTGTTTTTGAAACTTGTGGCATCCATGTGAAAGAGTCTTTCCAGACGTGAAAGCTTCTCCGCGAGGAAGCTTTTGAGCTGGCTTGGATTGCTTTTAGAAACACCAGATTTCTTTTGATTCCACATTTCGATTTTAATGATTTCACCATAGGATCGTGAATCGATTTCTGTCGAAATGGCTTCGTGTTCCCAAAAACTGTTAATGTCTAAGTTGTTGGCTGAGTTTACCAGCAGTCTAAGCCGATTTTCCCATTCTTCGGGAGATTCCAACAGATATTTTAGCAGCGGAAATCCATGGATGACTCTTGAGGCGCTGGAGAAACTTGCTACGTAAATCTCGGACAGATCGGGGATTTTAATATTCGCTTCGATCGGTGCCTGATGGATGGGGTCGTAGTAGACGGTCCAAGTTCGGTCTGAGAGGTTTTGGTTTAGAATATCCACCTCAACGTTTCTTCTGAAGATAGTGACTTCTTCCGATGAATCATTTACAGAAAATGCCCTAGTTGATTCTTTGAATTTCCATTTCTCAGGCAGAATTGTGGGCTGATACTGCGAGTGGAGTAATTGGTGAACGCCAATTAGTAACAGCAGCACTGAGGGGATACGGCTCATCCTAGTATTCATAGTAAATCTTAGTTGGCGGTATGGTTTGAGTAACAATAGTGACTGCTTTTACAATAGTTCGTTGACCTCAAGTTAGCAACTGCTAGGAATCAGAATTATGAGCGACCGTTACATTGTAATTATGGCTGGAGGTAGAGGAGAGCGTTTTTGGCCTGAAAGCCGACTCAAACGCCCAAAGCATTTGCTACCGATTGTTGGAGATAAAGCAATGTTGAGACAAACGCTTGACCGTTTGGGTGATATTGTCCCTGCAGCTAATACTTTTATCATCACAAATGTTGAACAGGAGGAAGCTATCCGTGAGATGTGCCAGGATCTGCCCGAGGAGAATATCGTTTCTGAGCCGATCGGCCGTGACACTGCTCCGGCTGTTGGTCTTGCCGCAGTTTTAGTAAAACAGAAAAATCCGGATGCAACATTTGCGATTCTACCAGCTGATCACGTCATTCATGATGAAAAGTCTCTGCAAGAGTGTATGAATAATGGATTTCAGATTGCAGAGAAGACTTCCAGTTTGGTGACCATTGGAATTGATCCCACTCATCCTGCGACCGGTTATGGTTACATCCACAGAGGTGAAGTTTTAGAAGGATTTGCTGGGAAAGGGGCCTATCATGTTCAGAGATTTGTTGAAAAACCAGATCTTCAAACAGCGACACAGTATCTTGAATCGAAAGAGTATTTCTGGAACGCAGGAATGTTTGTTTGGACGGTAGATTCCATTCTTGAAGAGTTGGAGAAATACAACCCTGAGTTGTATGGAGGGCTCGAACAGATTGGAGACCGGTTAGCCAGTGGTGAAGGTCTGCAATCTGTTTTAAAAGAGGTCTATCCGGAGTTGGAGAAGATTTCTATCGATTTTTCGGTCATGGAGAAATCCGAAAGGGTTGTGACACTCAAAAGCACGTTTGATTGGGATGATGTTGGTGAATGGCCTGCGATCGAGCGACATTCAGAGAAAGACGAAGCGGGGAATTTAGTGTCAGGGCTGGGAGTCGTTCATTCCGGTTCAAATAATTTGGTTTACAATTCTGGGGATAAAGTTACTGCACTCCTGGGAGTGGACGACCTTATCGTGGTTCACACTGCTGACGCGACACTTGTTTGTCACAAGGATAAAGCTCAGGAGATCAAGAAAGTTGTGAAAGAACTCGGTGCGAGCGAGGCGTTGTCTAGGTTTGTTTAGAAGAAGCACGTGAATCGGTTGGGAAT
Organism: Opitutales bacterium; assembly: GCA_022361075.1. Lineage (GTDB taxonomy): Bacteria > Verrucomicrobiota > Verrucomicrobiia > Opitutales > JAFGAQ01 > JAKSBQ01. Next base: position 21,570 of record JAKSBQ010000379.1, read on the forward strand.
TGATTATGGTGAGAAACGTTGGGGAATCAGTTTTTCCGACGAACTAAACATCGCAACTCCACAACCGGCCATTATTGAAAACGAACTGGAACAGAAGTGGTCTAGTTTGAGGCGTCTGGTTGAAGAGAGGGTGGTTAGAGAATTCGTGGTGGGTTATCCTTACAACATGGATGGCAGTGCTGGGTTCAAAGCAGCCGAAGTGGATTCGTTCATTTCCGAATTAGAGGATAGGCATCCCGGTATTCCGGTAAAACGAGTTGATGAACGTTTAACCTCGGTTACGGCAGGTGAGGGTTGGAGCGAGAAAAAGAAACGCGAGGAGCGTAAAAGTGGTAAGCTCGATTCTAAGGCTGCTACATTGATTTTGCAGGATTACCTGGATCAATTACTACCGATCGAAAATACACAGGTTGACCACGACGATTGGGGCGAGTATTGAAACTATGCCCAGATTAACGATGAAGAAATTGAATTGCGCAGTAATCGGTTCGACAAGGGGATCTACTTTGATTCCTGTTTTAGAGGCGGCTTCGGAAGGTAAAGTTAACGCGGAATTAGCTTTGGTTGTTTCTAATCGGAGGGAATCCGGAATACTCCAGAAAGCGCGAGATGCTGGTATTCGAGACGTGTGGTGTCCACTGAACGGAAGGGATCGTAAGAGCTATGATCGTGAGTTAACCAATATCCTCAGGGATCACGAAATCGATTTCATACTACTCATGGGCTACATGAGGATCTTGAGCGCTGAATTTGTAAATGATTGGAACGGACGAATTTTTAATGTTCATCCTTCATTATTACCGAAACATGGGGGATTGATGGATCTGGATGTGCATCGGGCAGCGATTAGTAGCGGCGACAAAGAATCGGGATGCACGATTCATATCGTAACGGAAGAGGTCGATGGGGGTCCTATCGTTGTTCAGAAGAAGACTCCTATTTTCAAAGAAGACACCCCTGAGTCTCTCAAAGAGAGAGTTCAAAAGCTAGAAGCAGAAGCCTTTTTGGAAATTTTGCAAAATCCGAAAGCTCATATCATTACTTAGACAATTCGTTCAATAAATATTGACCGTTCTGTGCAGTTTGGCTAGGCCATCAATGACTGGTATGAGTGATTCTGATACATCTGAAGTTGTTAAAATCGAACCTTGGGAGCAGGAGATGATCGTTCTTTTCACGAGTGCTGCGAATATGTTTGGGTTCAGAAAGTCTGTGGGCACCATTTACGGTTACTTGTTTTGCAGAGAGGAACCCCTCAATTTGGAAACTCTCATGCAGAGATTACGGATGAGTAAGGGCACTGTAAGTCAAGGTTTGTCATTTTTGAGAAAAGCGGGAGCGGTTAAGCTCACATTTGTGCCCGGAGATCGGAGAGAGCATTTTCAACCTGAATTAAGTCTGAAAAAGCTAGTGGCAGGTTTTTTGAGAGATCAAGTATATCCTCATATGGAGAGTGGTGGTGAGAGAATCGATCACATTGAAGAAGTTATCCATCAAGAGAAAGGCGGTCCAAGCAAGATAATGCTCGAACGACTGAAGAGTCTGAGATCATGGGAGAAACAAGCCAAACTGTTGCTCCCGATTATTCAAAAATTTCTCAGCGCGGGTAAGTCTTAGCATTGGCGAATCATTGGTTTGATTTTTGTAATCTGAACCTGTACAAACACTTCCGATAATGGCAAAGAAAGCACTAATCACTGGAATAACCGGCCAAGATGGATCCTATTTGGCTGAACAATTATTAGAAAAGGGTTATGAGGTTCATGGAATGGTGAGACGTTCCAGTTCTTTCAATACTGGTAGAATCGATCATCTCTTCAATGACAAGGAAATTCACGATCAGAAGTTTTTCTTACATTATGGTGATCTCACTGATTCCAGTAACTTGAATCGAATGCTTGAGAACATCGGTCCTGATGAAATTTATAATCTTGGTGCACAAAGTCACGTGAAAGTCTCTTTCGAGGTGCCGGAATACACAGCAGAGGTCGATGCGATCGGAACTCTTAGATTCCTGGATGCGATTAAGGAAGTTGGACTTAAAGATAAAACAAGATTTTACCAAGCTTCTACTTCGGAGCTTTACGGAAAGGTTCAAGAAATACCTCAGTCTGAAAAAACTCCTTTCTATCCTCGTTCACCATACGCTGTTGCGAAGCTTTATGGTTATTGGATAATCGTGAATTATCGTGAAGCCTATGGAATCTATGCGGCTAACGGCATTTTGTTTAATCATGAGTCTCCGCGACGAGGGGAGACTTTTGTAACTCGTAAGATCACTCGAGCAGCAGCCATGATCGCGCAGGAGCTCCAAGACAAGCTCGTGCTTGGGAATCTGGACTCTAAGAGAGATTGGGGTTACGCTCCCGAATATACGGAAGGTATGTGGATGATTCTCCAGCAGGAAGTGGCTGATGACTATGTTCTCGCCACGGGAGAGACTCACACTGTCAGAGACTTTACGAAATGGTCGTTCAAGCATGTGGGAATTGATCTTGAGTTTAAAGGTGAAGGGGTAGACGAAATTGGAGTTGATATGAAGACTGGTAGAACTCTTGTCGAAGTCAGCCCATCGTATTTTCGTCCGACCGAAGTGGATTTGTTAATCGGAGACCCAACCAAGGCTAAAAATGAGTTAGGATGGGAAGCAAAAACCAAGGCTGAGGATCTTTGTAAGATTATGGTCACTGCCGATTTTGAAAAGGTGAAGAAAAGGGGTTATTGACCAAAAGTAGTCTTTTAAAAACAAAAAAGGATGTCCGGTCTTGGACATCCTTTTTTCTTAAATTCTGGAATTAACTCCTAAGCAGCTTTTCTTTTGCGGTAAGTCCGAAAGAAATGAAATCCGATCAGTAGCACAATACCCGCCGCACTCGCGACAGTTGATGCTTCTGGAACTGGAGTAGAGAAACCATAGCGGATTTGTGAAATACCTCCTGAACCCGTTAGGTTGATCGTTACGCTTTCGAAATTTGACAGGTTTGTGTTGAGAGTCGAATTCACATCTGCTACCGAAATCGGATTGATGCGGTTTGCTGCTCCGTTTTGCCAAACCACTTCGTCCGTTGATCCTGCCGCTCCTTGTTGGAAGGATCCGCCTGCTTCAAATTGATCAAATCCAACTGTCGTTGTTATTCCTGTACTGTCAGTAAAGGTAATGGTGGCATCTTCAGATCCGTCTAGGTCGATGAAATTGAAACCGAAAGAGTTGATGTTGGTTTCAAAATCGAAAGTGATGCTTCCCCCACTCGCGTTATCGTCGGGTGCATACTTCTGCCAGTTATTGTTAGTTCCCCAATTGTGTTGTCCCTGGGTGAAGTAAAGGTGACCTCTGCTGATAGCTGAAGGGCTGTTGCTAACACTCCCTTTCCACTTAGCAATGCCAAAGTTTTCTTGAATGATAAGGGCGTTTCCTTGACGCTGATTTTGAAGATTTCCCTCTGTCCAGCCACCGGTAGTGTCATATTCCAGATCAGGGTCTTCTCCAACACCCCCTTGTCCCTCTGTACCAGGAAGGCGTCCTGAGTCTGTGGCTACCGGAGAACTTCCAGGAAGATCGTAATAACTTTGACTGGATCCATTGCTGGAGGTGTCATAGAGGCGCCTATCGGTGTCGTAAAAGGTGCCAACGTCGCAGTTCCCGTTTGAGTCAATGTGGATGTCAAAACCCATTCCATTGTCCAACGGGCTGTATGCATTGGAGGAGCTGTAGAGTTGACGGTCTACTCTTCTGTTTTCGTAACCTACCAACGTGCCTGAGTAGAAATCGTCAAAATCAACCTCTACGTAGCTGTCGGTGATGATGACCCCTTGCAGGCTTGCTGCAGTGAAGATCATCAGTATTCCAAACACTGTAAATCTATGCTTTTTCATGATTCGGCTCTATGTGATGCGAGAATCTGGGTTGGTGCCCAGCAATTTTCTAATCGGAAAAGATCCTAATTATTAAATATTTTTTACAAAAAATCAACTCTAACCCGCTCAATTAGTGGATGGGAAGTGGTTGTTTGAGGGTTTTTGTTCGTCGAGAAGCAATGATGTTCGAATTAAAAACTCGTAAAGTTTTTAGGTATACCTTGCGAATTTAGCTTTAGTGATTCGTTAAAAGTTTAAATCAAATTTACGTTTCTAATATTTGTGAAGAAATTATTTACGATATGTTTTTGTGTTTTTTATATTGATGTAAATTTGATGTTAGATCGAGCATTGATATGATTTTTTTGTTTTTACAATTTGTAAATAAAACAAATTTAAAAAGAAATAGAGGTCCTAATGAATTTCTCTTATGGTTCGTTAATAAGGCATGTCTTTTAGTTTGTTGTTAGCGTCCAAAAACACTCAGTCTAGTGGGTGCCTAAACTTGTTGATTGCCATCTGATGAAAACCTTTTGCAAGTGCCGAATTTCTTATCTGCCTGTCCTGTGTGTGATTGCGTATTTCTTGACGGTTGCTGGCTTATCCGCCCAAGATCAGTATTTTCGATCCAAACTTACAGGTTACTCTATGTATCCCACGATTAAAAGTGGTGAGTACGTTCTTTATGTAAAGACCACTGTTCAAGATCTGAATAACGGAGATATTATTGTTTATAAGGACCGGTTTACTGGGGAAAGAGTTTGTCATAGGGTTGTTAATATTATCGATGGTAGGGTGAAAGCTAAAGGCGATAATAATAGATTTAGAGACAGAGGATTTATTACTGATGAGGAATTGATAGGGCTTGTTACTCATATAAAAAACAAGCCGACTTAATGAAATGGCTCTAGAGATGATATAGTCTAAGTAGTATGCTTAAGCGGGTAGTGATGACACCCGTGTTCGCTTTAAAAACGGTTCCTGTTGAGGAACCGTTTTTTGCGTCCGGAACTGGGACAATTCTTGACTTGAAACGTGGCTTTTGCACCGTTTTTAGCTTTGCGATTTCGAATTTCATCAGAAATTGAAGGTCGCTGAAAGCATCATCATGGCAGAGCTAGCATTAAAAGAATCAAGAATTAGGAGTATTCTCAAGGGTTTAACCTGGAGAGTCCTCGCAACTACAACCACGGGAATTATCGCCTATTTCGTGACTGGCAGTATCAAACCTGCCCTTGCAATTGGTGGGGTTGAGTTTGTTAGTAAATTCTTCATCTATTACCTCCACGAGCGAGCGTGGCAGGCAGTACCTAAAGGGCAGATCAGAGAGCGAAGGACGCGTCCAAAGCACTACAAAAACTTCGATCCTGGAATCTAGTCCTGCAGCGAGCTAGTGCTCTGGGTGTTGGTGCTAAATTCTCTAAAGCCACTATTTTTTCGAAACTCCATCTATGAATTCGTCTTATTTTTCAAAAATTGCTACTGAGATTTCAACGAACGAACGGAACGTTCTAGCGGTGACCAAATTACTGGAAGAGGGTGCTACGGTGCCCTTCATTGCTCGTTATCGAAAAGAAGCCACAGGAGGTTTGGATGAAGTCCAAATTACGAGTATCCGAGATAGGCTTGAACAGATGAAAGCACTGGACGATCGGCGATCAGCGATACTCAAGTCTCTGGAAGAAAGAAAACTGCTGACCGATGAACTTCGTAAATTGGTAGATGACGCAGAAAACATGGCCCGCCTGGAAGATGTTTACCTCCCCTACAAGCCAAAGCGACGAACCAAAGCAACCATCGCGAGGGAAAAAGGCTTGGAGCCGTTGGCAGAGAAGATTCTTCAGGGTCAGGAGGAAGAATGGAATGTGTTTGAGGAGGCAGAAAAATATGTGTCGGATGAGAAAGAAGTAGGGAACGCTGAAGAAGCTCTTGCCGGCGCTCGTGATATTGTAGCCGAATGGGTGAACGACCATGCGGATCTCCGCTCAGACCTTCGCAAGTTGTATCTTGAAGATTCCCATCTCGCCTCCAGAGTGATCAAAGGGAAGGAGGAAGAGGGTAAAAAATACCGGGACTATTTTGATGCTTCTGAACCATCCTCGAAGGCTCCCTCTCATCGTGTTCTCGCGATTCGAAGGGGAGAAAGTGAGGGGATTCTTACCATGGGAATTGAAGTGGATCCCGACAAAGCTGTATCCATTGTAAAGAGGCATTTTGTGCGAGCGTCTACCTCGGCCGGAGATCAAGTCCGGCAAGCTTGTGAAGATGCCTACAAGAGGCTTCTATCCATCTCAATGGAGACTTCAGCTCGGGTCGAAATGAAGAAAGCGGCAGATGAGGAGGCTACAAGAGTTTTTTCCGAAAATCTCAAAGAGCTTTTGTTGGCTCCTGCGTTGGGAGAAAAACCAGTGATTGCGATCGATCCTGGATTCCGAACAGGTTGCAAACTGGTGACTCTGGATGCGCAGGGCAAGTTGCTCTTTGATACGGTGATCTATCCCACCATGGGGGAAGGTCAGCAGGAGGAAGCGACTAAGATTGTGAAAGCTTTGGTGGAGCGATTCAAGGCATCCGCTGTTGCGATAGGGAACGGTACAGCGAGTCGGGAAACTGAAAAATTCATTAAGTCTATCGGATTACCGAAGGATGTTTTTGTGATAATGGTAAACGAGAGTGGGGCGTCGATCTACTCGGCTTCGGAGGTTGCTCGTGAGGAATTTCCCGACAAAGATTTGACCGTCAGGGGAGCCGTATCGATTGGGCGTCGTCTGATGGATCCTCTTGCAGAACTGGTTAAGATTGATCCGAAATCGATAGGGGTGGGGCAGTATCAACACGATGTGGATCAAAAAAACCTGAAAACCTCTCTAGAAGATATTGTACTAAGCTGTGTAAATAGTGTTGGAGTCGAGATCAACACGGCGAGTAAGCAGTTGTTGTCTTATGTTTCAGGACTTAACTCTCGCTTGGCTGGAGAAATCGTGAAGTACCGTGAGAAAGTAGGACCATTTCGCTCTCGCAAAGAGTTGCTGAGAGTTCCCGGACTGGGACCTAAGGCTTACGAGCAGGCAGCGGGATTTTTGCGTATTCGTGGGGCAGATTATCCACTGGATGGAAGTGCGGTGCATCCTGAGCGATACTCTTTGGTGGAGAAAATGGCTTCAGATCATGGCGTTTCGATCACCGACTTGATTCAAAACGAGACCGAACGTAAGAAGGTTTCGATTGAAAAGTATGTGGATGATTCGGTTGGGCTTCCAACATTGAAGGACATCATGGATGAGCTCGCTAAACCGGGTCGTGATCCTCGGGAAAAGTTTGAGGTGGTGCGGTTTAAGGATGGGGTTCATACGATTCAGGATCTAAAAGAGGGTCAGAAGATGCCAGGTGTTGTCACGAATGTCACTGCATTTGGAGCATTCGTAGACGTTGGAGTGCATCAAGACGGACTCGTTCATATCAGTCAGCTAGCTGATCAATTTGTCTCGAATCCGGCGGATATTGTGAAAGTGGGACAAAAGATACAGGTTACTGTGACTGAGGTTGATATTGCTCGCAATCGAATCGGACTTTCGATGAGAAGTCAGCCGTCAAAAAGCGGTGGCGCAGCAAGTCATCCAAAAAACAAACAGTCTCGGCAGGCTAAAGGAAAGAAACAAGGACAACGAATTCAAAGAAACGCTCCGTCAGGACGAGGGAGTAGTGATTTTGGTGACCTGGGGGCTGCGCTGGAAAAACTTGGGCTTTAGGTTGTGACCTGTGTTCCTGGAGCTTGAGCAAGTTTGTCGTAAAAAATACTTAAAAAACGATCCATTTTGCCGATGTTCGATGTGTTGAACTAGATAAATGGAGATCACAACGTCCAGTAGTTTCATAGAGTCTAGCATCCGGCCCACGGTGGGTACTGATGCCGCGATTTCGGTTGCGGAGGAGGAAAAACCAGTCAAAGAAGTGTTAAGGGCGACCACTGAAGGGAATTCCACAAATGTTCAGGAAACGCTTCCGCTTTCTTCAACTGTTGATGTTCGGCAGGTGACTTTGCAACAGGGTACTAGGGAAACACCTGATGCAGAAGCTACCGAAAAACAAGGGAACTCTGAAGAGCTTCCGACGTTGGGAGAAAGAGCGACTGACGATTTGGCCCCAGGTGAGTTGACCGAAGAGGAAAAGGCCCAGGTTGAGAAACTGAAAGCGCGTGATGCGGAGGTAAGGCAGCATGAGCAAGCTCATCTTGCCGCAGCGGGTTCTTATGCCCTGGGAGGTATACAATATGAATATCAGACTGGGCCTGACGGGAAACAATACGCGATTGGAGGGCATGTGAATTTAGACACATCCAAGGAAAGCACTCCGGAGGCTACTCTCGATAAAGCCAGGCAGATTCAAAGGGCTGCGTTAGCTCCGGCAGACCCTTCTCCTCAAGACATTAAAGTAGCTGCCCAAGCTTCTCAAATGGCACTTGAGGCTCAGAGGGAAATTGTCGCAGAAAATTCTCAGCAGTTCGGATCTGAAGAGGGGAACGAAGCCGTTCCAGCTGATCAGGTAAGTTTTAGTCCTGGGTTGGGTGCCTCGGTTTTGGAGGACGTGGAATCACTCCTTACCGGCAAGAGAAGTTGATTGGGAAAAGGGATTATTCAGTTCCTTTAGGTTCAAATCTTGATTCAGAAGACTCACTAAAGGTTTTTTGAAATTGCGTTCTGAAGGATATTCCTAGGAATGAGGTTATGGTTGCTATGCCCCTCATTTTAAACGAGTTGATGTCATCCTGAGGAAACTTGTTAATGTCGAATCTGCTATGAAGGTTTTTGGGCTATCTGTCACGACACTGATCTCGCTTTTTTTAGTGTTTCTTTTTCTGGACCACAACCGCACTGCAAAGCTCAGGATTGAGTATTCCATTGAATCCGACGGATTATCCCAGGTGTTTTTCAATTATCATGGTGGTTTTGAAGAAAGGTATTCGAAACTGAATCCGATAGCAAAAACTGAGGGTTCAGCGGTAATCGAATTTGAAATACCTAAAGGGATTGACCGAACGATTCGTTTTGATCCGGTTAATCTCAAAACAGACGTCCAGATTCATTCTCTTTTCTTAAAAAGGTCCTATAGTTGGTCGGAAATTCCCATTTCGGAGAGTTCGATAGGCAACGTTCATAATGCAACTATTGTTGGCAACGAAAGTGGAGGTTTTCTAGTCGAGTCCGATAACGAGGACCCGATGCTTTTTGTGAACCTACCTGATTATTCTGGGAATAAGGTAGAATTTTACGCAGTTGGCCTAGGTTTGTGGATGGTTCTCAGTTTGACCTTTTGTTTCTTAGTTATTGTCTTTTTGAAGGTTTTCAGAGCTAAGATTCCTTCATTTTATGGAGAAATTTCCAGCGAGGGCAGAGACTTAGAGGACTTTCTTTCGCGTGCTTTGAGAGGAAAAAGCGCCTTCATCTTTGCTGGGCTGTTGTTGGTTTCGCTTTTCGCAAATGGTGTGGGAATTCATTGGGGGCTGCCAGCGTATCGGCCATGGGCTCCTGATGAGATCCTGACGTCAAAAGTTCTCGAAGCGCTAGATCAGAAATTTTCAGGTGGATGGAGTTTTAGATATCCACCAGGTTACTTTTACGCAGTTGGCTTTCTGCACGGGATGGCACGCATGATAGATGATCCGACTTGGCTTGATTGGGAGTATAGCAGATACCTTGAAACCTATCATTACCTTACCAGAGGACTAACGTTGTTGTGTGGAGTTGGGTGTACGGCTGTGTTTTATTTGATGCTTCGACAGCTTTTTTCAAAGCAGACATCCACATTGGTGACTTTTTTAAGTATATGGATTGTACCGTTTTCCTATTTCGCGAAAATTGGAAATTTAGATGTCCCTTACCTTTTTTGGTTTCTTGCTGCTTATTTTTTTTACGTCCGCTATTGGTTGAAGGGAGGAAACGCTTTTTGCCATTTAGCCTACACTTTTTTTTCGGTTGTTGCGGTTGCGACGAAGGACCAATCGGCAGCGTTGTTCTTTCTACCAACACTGCTAATTTTTGGTGATGCAATTCGCAGACACGTCAGCTGTGCAGGACATGGGTGGGGTAGCTTGTGGCGGAGTCTTGAATGTTGGACAGTAGCTTTAGTTTTTCTGCTAACTTTCCTTGTTCTTTTCAATTTGCCGTTTAACTGGGCAGGCTTTCAAGAACATATAGCATTGATTTTGGGAGATGCCAGCCAGGATTACAGGATCTACGAAGGCAGCCTGCGTGGGCATTTAACTATGTTTGGGACAAGTTTGGTGACTGCGCTTTATAGCGTTGGTCCGATTTCTTTTGTTCTTTTTTTGGCTTCATTTTTCATAAGGTCGAAGAGAAAACAGCTTTGGTTTTATGTGCTACCAATCGTTTCGTATTATTTGATTTTTATCTCAGTGATTGGCTACAACTACCTCAGGTTCTTTTTACCAATAAGTATTGTGATGCTTTTGCTCTCCGGATTTGTTTGGGAGAAACTTTTTCGGAAACACTTGGGGGTTCGAACATGGATACTCATTTTACTAGCTGCCGTTCCCGGAGTTTATATCAATAGTGCGATTTCTACATCTATGATTTTAGACAATCGTTACCTGATTGAACAGGAGCTAGATGAGAGATTTTCTAAAGATCAGGAGATTGGAATCTTTTTTGCAGTGAATCAGCAGATTCGGAAAATTGCGGTTAAAGCAAAATTCGAGCTGATGACAGGCTCTCAAATGCTCCATGGAGATAGTTCTTATGATGCGTATGTGGTCAATTTGTCACATTGGCGAAGGGGCTACTCAGAAGAAGATCTGTATCAAAAAATGGAGGAGAAGGGATATGCGGTTGAAAAGCATTATCCCCAAAAATTTGATTGGGTGTTACCTAAATTCCTCCCGATCCACACGAATTTGACAAAGATTTCTCCGGAAATGATATTGTTCTATCCCAAAGAACAAGAGTAACGATTCTTCAAATTCATGATTCGTAATACCAAACAACGAGAAGCTTTGATGAGAGTGATCAATGAGAGTCAGCGTCCGCTGACTCCGGTAGAGATTCATGAGTTGGCAAAGGAATATTACCCAAAGCTCGGTTTGCGAACGGTGTATCGTCATCTCAAAGACATGATCGATAACGCGGAAATTGCAGGAATCGATTATCCAGGCCAACCGGTGCGCTACGAAATGGTGGATGAACGCGGGAGTCGTCCGCACTTGATCTGCAGGGTATGCAAGCAGGTATTTGATCTTCCGGTCGAGGAGCCAGAGATTCCGTATCCAGAGATGAAGGAATTCAAAATCGAAGGTCACGAGGTGGTTTATTTTGGACGTTGCAGTTCATGCCTTTCAGATACCGATCATTCATGATCGTTTGACGATTACGGAATTTCTCTAAAGGTGTTTCGCGCCATGACAAAGATCCTTACCCCTTTCGTTATCCTTGCATTGTGCATGTCAGTCTCCTTCGCAGAAGAGGAGAAGCCCATTCGTCCTGCCCTGATCGTTATCGATTTGCAGAACGATTTCCGTAAGTACATGGATGAGTCAGATCTGAAATCTGCCAAAACCTACATCAACTATGCGCTCGATATTTTCCACAAGAAAGAACTCCCGGTGTTCGTGGTGGAGCACACGGATAAATGGACGGGAGAACCAGAGCCAAGATCAGAGGGTTTTCAAACGATCTCCGAGCTGGAACTGAGAGACAGTGATGCGCGAATCACCAAAAACTACGGGAATTCCTTCAGAGAGACGGATCTTGGGACCAGATTGAAGGAGTTAAACGTGAACACGGTTTTCCTCTGTGGTTTCGCAGCTGATGGCTGCGTTATTTCCACCTATCACGGTGCGGTTGACCGTGATTTGAACACTTTTTTAATTGAAAATGCCCTTGTGAGTTCAGACCACAAAAAACGACCGGAATCCAGAACATCTTCAATTCAGTGCCGATTCAGGCGGTGTATTTAATGACACGATAGGTTTTTATTCATCTACGGCCCCACCGAGTTCTGTGCCAGAGGAAAGAGAAGCTGTTTCACCTAGCTCGGCGAGAAGCAGCGTCTTCATTTCCTTAACTTTTTCAGGATAACTCGCAGCGAGATCGTTTTGCTCCATAGGGTCTTCCGGTAGGAAGAAGAGTTGACCGGGTGTAGTTACCTCTTCGCGAACGAACTTTCCGATTCTCCCTCGGTTGGTGATTACCCCTTCAGGGATGTATTTCCAGTCGCCCATACGAAGCGCTTTGTTGCCCACTCCTTGTTGCACGAGATAATCGCGTCCTTTGTTGGATTCTCCGAGTAAAAGCCGGGAAAGATCTTCACCGTCGGTTCCTTCAAGGTTAGCATCAATTCCCGCGATTTTTGTTAGACTTGCAAAAAGATCAACCTGACTGATGAGAGCATCTGAGATCTCGGGCAGAATTTTTCCTTTCCAGTAGACGATGAATGGCATGCGTGTGCCTCCTTCATTGACAGAGTATTTTCCACCTGCAAAAGGACCGGCAGCGCGGTGATTACCGTTTCTTTCGATCGCTCCGTCCCAATAGCCATCGAAGAGCACAGGGCCGTTGTCGCTGCTGAAAATAATGAGGGTATTCTCAAGGATTCCGAGGTTGTCCAGGTGGTCAATGATCTTCCCGATGTTCCAATCCATCTGAGCGACAGCGTCTCCTCTAACTCCGAGGCTGGTGGAACCTACAAATCTTGGATGTGGGATGCGGGGAACGTGGTTCTCCTGAGTAGCGTAGTAAAGGAAGAAAGGTTTATTCTTTTGGGTTTCAATGTAATCGAGTGCCTTTTGCAAAAATGTGTCAGACATCTCTTCATCTTTCCAACGCGCTGCATGGCCTCCTGACATGGTTCCGATACGGCTGACCCCATCGACGATAGTTTTTGCGTGTTGTTCGTCTGCTTGAACTTTGAGTAAGTGTGGATGAGAAATGCCAGTTGGATCGTCGCCCACTTGCTCCTGGTAGCTGACTGTGATCGGATCGTTTGCATCGAGGTTTACGATTCGTCCGTTTTCGATGTAAACGGAGGGAACACGGTCACCCGTTGCCGCCATGTGAAAAGAGTAATCGAAACCGACTTCACGGGGACCCGGCGATATTTCACCATTCCAGTCGAGTGGTTCGGTGGAAACCCCAAGACCGATGTGCCATTTGCCGACGAGCGCCGTAGCATAGCCATTGTCACGAAGGGTATTGGGCAGATTGGGTTTGTTGATATCAATGATCAATGGTGCGTTCCCAGGCAGAATCACTGCATCCCTATTTCGAAAAGGATAGAGTCCTGTGAGAAGAGAAAATCGAGAAGGAGTGCAGGTGGAAGCAGTTGCATAAGCCGAAGTGAAGCGGATGCCTTCATTCGCAAGACGGTCCAGGTTAGGGGTGTCGATCGCGGTGGCACCGTAGCACCCGATGTCACCGTAACCAACATCGTCTGCATAGATGACTATAATGTTTGGCTTTGCGATCAGTTTTGTGAAAGCAAGGATGCTTACTAGTAGCAGGAATTGGGTGAACTTCATCTTTTTCATATTGTGGCAACAAACTAGACCCAAATATGACATTCGGGTCTCAAAAATTAGCAGTGATCTTTATCCGTTACGTCCGCCTTGGCTGGGCGCCCATTCCTCTGGAATATAGGAGCGGAATTTCTTTAACACCTTTTGGAATTTCTTCTGATCTGCAAGATTGTGAATCTCATGCGGATCTTCGTCGTGGTCGTAGAGTTCTTCTTCTCCATCAGGGTATTGAATGTAACGAAATTTTGGGGTGCGGGCAGAGAATACTTTTTCTCCGTAGGTCGTGATTGCGGGTTGTTTCCAGTCGATTGTAGGATCATCAAGAATTGGTTTGATGCTCGTTCCATCGAGTTGGTGCTCGGGCGACTCCAGGCCGCACATTTCGATTAGGGTAGGAAAGAGATCGATGGTATTGATTGGCTGCTTTGCAACGGTTCCAGCATTCTTCTGACCTGGAAGTCGGATTGCAGTTGGAGTCAGTGCGGAAAGCTCCCAGAGCGTCGCTTTTTCGAAGTGGTTTTTTTCACCAAGGTGGTAGCCGTTGTCAGAAGTGACGATCACGATGGTATTGTCGGCGTAGTCACTCTTGTCGAGTGCTTCGATCACTCGTCCCATGCTCCAATCAGCAAATGTGGTGCATGCAACGTAACCCCACACGATGCGTTTCCAGTTATCCATGTACTCGATCCCTGAGTTTTCCCAACGATGTCCCCAAATTGCGGAGAGTTTGTGGCCGTATGGTGGAATGTCGTCCAGATCGGCTTCATCGTAACCCGGTGGGGGAAATTCCATATTTTTGAAATCTTCATCATACATGTCGAAGAATCTTTTGGGCGCAGTGTAGGGATTGTGCGGGCGCCAAAGACCATAAACCATCAAGAACGGCTTCTCGTGTTCTTGCTCCAGAAATTCGATTGCTTTTTCGGCATTTACGACATCGGGGAAATCGCTGTCAGGTCCCTCCCAGGGCTGGGAACCCCAAAATTTATTGGAACCTCCGTCGCCGATGCGGTATTCCTCATCAAGGTAGGGCTTGAACCCACCGTGGAAGACTTCGTTGTCATACATGGCTTTTTCGCGACCTTCTGCGAGTTTGGCATGAGTGAGTTTTCCGCCACCCCACGTCGTGTAACCACTGCGTTTGAAGACTTCGATCATGCTTTCGGTATTGTCCAGCGGAGCTTTCCTCCAGGGGTCAGAGCCGTTTAGGTAAGCTCCCGTGTGGTGTGGATAGAGCCCAGAAAAGATCGCAGCCCGCGACGGCCCGCAAACCGGAGAAGCGCAGTAGGCGTGTTGGAAGGTGATGGATTGTTCTTTGAAAGAATCCATCGCTGGCATTTTGACTCCAGGGTAGGTCTCGTAGAAACCGTAGTGATTAAGATCATCGGCAATGATCAAAATAACGTTGGGTTGTTTCGCTGCGTTTAGACTCAATGACAAAAGTGTCAGCGCGATGAAGCTCCAGATTCTTCGATTCATGATTCTCTTTGAGTAGGGGGTGTTTTTGACTTGTTGGTGATGAACGACGTTCAAAGGGTTTACAGTAAAGTTATGAGAGGGTTGGTCTTACTTATGGTAATGAAAACGATTGAGATCAATAAGTTTTCATTTTTCTGCGATTACCTATGAAAAATAATCCCCTTAAACTGTTTTCACTTGTTGCATTGACGTTGTTTGCGGCATCTCAGTTTTCTTGCAATAAGATGTCTGGTTCGCGCACTACTGGTGGATCTTTCACCTATCAGAACCCGATTACCAAAGGTATCGATCCCAATGGATTGAGAGACTGCCAGGTCCTCCGTGAAGGGGACACCTGGTATATGACAGGCACTTCCTACCCGCACTGGAGTCGTCAGGAAACTGACGGTAAACTTAATAGAGGAGTAGTTCTCTACAAATCGAATGATTTGCTGGAATGGGAGTTTGTGAAATACATCGTTGAACGTGGCGAGGAGGACAAATGGTACCACCGTCGATTTTGGGCACCAGAGATCCAGAAAATCGATGGAAAATTTTACGCACTTTTTAATTGTCGCAATGATGCCCTGGGCTACGTTGGGCAACACACTGGCTACGCGGTTGCCGATCATATAGAAGGTCCTTACACAATCGTCACTGAGGATGAGCCGCTTTGCAAAGGAAACGATTTAACCTTTTTCCAGGACGACGACGGTTCCGTCTGGGCTTTTTGGAATCAAGGTCGTGAGTTTGGGATAGGGTTTGCCCAAATCGATCTGGAAAAAGGTGAATTTCTCACGGAACCTACAACCGCGATCCAGCCGTCAAAGGTTGATTTTGCTTACGACGAAAATGGGGAGTTGCTCCATGTGCCTGGTTATGACGGGCGACCGAAACCAAAAGTCGAGAAATACCACGCTTGGGACTCGATCGGCATCGAAGGGGCCTACGTCATTAAAAATGAGGACAAATACTACCTATTTTATTCAAGTTGGACGCGTGGCTACGAGATCGGTTATGCAACCGCGGACAAAGTTACGGGTCCTTGGATGAAATATGAAGGCAATCCATTTTATGGAGCGATGAGCAAACAGGCTTGCGAAAAGAACGGTTTTGAATGGGCGGGTGATCCGGAGATGCCTTTTAATCAAGTCGGACACAACGAAATTTTCATAGGTCCGGACGGTCGTTTTTGGCTATCTTGTCATGGAATCATACCGGAAAAGAGTCCGATGCTCGTGATCGATCCGATTTGGTTTGATGAGGATGGTAATATTCAATCCGACGGGCCTACTTATACGCCACAAACCGTGAAGTGGTAAGGCTTTATTCGGGTTTATCCGATTATTAAAGTCTATTCCGTTTTGGAGGTTTGAGATGAATCAAAAATGCTGTTTGACGATCATTTTATGGGTTGCCTTAACAGCAACCTCATGGGGAGCATCGAGCTTGATCACCTATGACTGGCCAACTGCTGAGGGAGAAGGTGTGCTTTCAGATAAATACCTCGTTACGATCTCGAATGGAAACGAAACAAAAGCAGTAGAAGTCCTGATGTCGGAGTCGTGGGATGAAGCGGGAGGTGGTCCTGATGTTTTCCGTAGTCGAACTTTCTCATGGGCTGCGTTTTCTTCCAGTTTTTCGCTGCCGATCACTGTGACTGTGAGTAAATTGTTTGGCGAAGGAGCCACTGGGGTGGAAGTGTTTCCGTCAGGTTATGAGATAGAATCCACCCTTGATGAAACTGGACAGACGGTTAGCTTCAGACTCCAGCAATCGAGGTATGTTTCGGTGAACTTTAAAACTGCCGACAATCTTCACGCCCAGGAAGATGTGATTAAGCACATGCTCATGATCTTCGCTGATGAGGAAGAGGAAGCTACGATGGACCCAACTGCGGAGGATGTTCTGGTCTTTGACGCGACTACAACGCAGGCGCAGCTTGATTTGGCGACGAAAGTCTATTTTGCACCTGGTTATTACGACCTACTGGCTCAACTCGGAAATGGTATCATTGAGGCTCGGTCGAACCAGACTTATTATGTCTCGGGTGGGGCTTTCATCTCAGGGAAATTTCACGGAACCGGATTGGATAATGTGAAGATCCATGGTCGTGGTGTGGTAAGCGGGCGTGCATGGGATTGGGTTCCGGGATTACCCATTGCAGCATTGATCGAGCTCGGAGGTAGTCGGATCGTGGTAGATGGTATCATTGCGGCAGACAACGACATGCATGGCATTGTCCCTGGACACGATGCGGTGATTAAAAACGTGAAACTCTGGGGGTGGCACTACAACAACGACGGCTTTCGTCCCTGGGGTGGTAGAGTAGAGCACTGTTTTGTGCGTCCAACGGATGATGCGTTTTACGTAGGTGGGCAGCCTTTAATTGTGACCGATACAGTGGTGTGGCAGAGCTTTAACGGAGCTGTGGTCACTTGTGGATGGGGCAGTGCGACGAATCCCTACAACACTCGGGATTTTAAGATGATCGATAGCCACATCATCTACCCGGAGTGGCAGGGAATCGGGAATAATAATGTAATCCTTGCCTCGCAGCTGCCATACTCTGCGACCAGTCAGGACATCGAGTTCAGAAACGTTCGAGTGGATGGGAACGTGACTGCGATCACGAACCTCAAGCGAAATGAGTCTCAGGCGAGAACCGGAACACCCGGAGGTATTTCAAATGTCGTATTCAAGAATCTTTGGATAAGCGGAAGGCAGCAGACTTACAATTTTGACCGGACGGTAATAGCTCCGAGTAGAAGCTTAATCAGAGGTGATGAGGGATTTCGTATTGAAAACGTGAGATTTGAGGATGTGTTTGTGAGTGGAGGGTGGTTGACTGAATTAAATGCGGCAGCACATTTCGATATTGATGTGAACACAACTTCAGGTGTTGAGTTTATTTATACCCACGAGCCAGTAGTGGCTCCTTAAGAAAGGACTCTATCATTGTCTTTGGCAGCAGATCGTTTCTAGTTGCGGGTGGTTTGGTCGAATCGTAAGTGCCTTATTCTCAGGGGTAAGGGTAAAAGGTATGGCGATTTGACTTATTATAATAAGTAGTATAATTTAATTCTTAAAACTACCCATTAATATCCCCCTAATTGTCAATTAAGGTACCTGAATTTAGGTGCCGCAGATTATGAAACTGAAAAAACTACCCCAATCGTACTGTGTCCGCACAGTATCCCTAGCCGCGCTGTGTGCATTTTGCCACACGTTTCTGAATGCCCAAGATGATGATCTTGGCGACGATGTTTACGAACTTTCTCCGTTCGTCGTTGATTCTTCGGACACAGATGGATATCTCACCAAATCTACTACAGCAGGTACCCGTTTAAGAACGGACGTGAAGGACCTTGGTGCTCAAATCGATATTTTCTCTCAAGACTTCCTGGATGACATAGCAGCTTCGGACCCTGAGGAAGCTTTCCTCTATTCCTTGAATGTTGAGAATGAGATGGAAAACCCGAATTACGGTAATGGAACGCGGGCTCAGTTCGAGCGCGATGGTCCTGCGACGGTTTCCCGGGGAATCGGTGACGGTCGCGGAACGGGCTCGACGAATGCTCGTAACTTTTTTGAAACGAAGATCAGGACTCACGGATACAATTTGGAGACACTTGCGATTTCCAGTGGTCCGAATTCGATTCTATTCGGTCTTGGCCAAGCGGGTGCAACCATCAATTCGACCCTGAAACGTGCGGACCTTTCCAGGAATTTCGGTTCGATCGGAACCAAGTTTGATAATCATGGAACCAAGGCCTACAACTTAGACCTCAATCGGATACTCATTGAAGACAAGTTGGCCCTGCGCTTTGCAATGCTCGACAGCGATAAACAATCCTACATGCAAGGCAGTTACGACAAGCAATACCGGATGTATGGTGCGCTCACTTACAAGATCAACGATAAGATCAATATTCGAGTTCACTACGAAGATATCGACGAAGTTGAAGCGCCGACCCAATACCGTCAGTTTCAGGACAATATTTCTCCCTTTCTGCGAGATGGAGGAGGAGTTTTTTACGATCCAGCTGACGGAGGACGTCCGCGCTGGATGAGCAACGCCTCCGGCCGCGAAGCATTGTTGGTCGATGCAAGCGGAAACCTGGACATCGATACGGTAGGGATCACCAAATGGAACAATTCCTTTGGTGCACGAAGTGACGAGGGCCATGACTATATCGAATGGGCATCATTGAACGGTATCACAGATTCTTACGCTTACGATCCTAATTTCGTTCGGGCACTTGATGACAAGCGGGTGACTTTCAGCCCTGAGTCACTGGATCTGTTTAATCTTCCGTTCCGCACAGTGAATCCTTGGGGTGATACTATGAGGAGAACTCGTGATGCGAAAATCCTGACGGCTTTCGTGGAAGTAAATCCATTCAAAGATTTCTATGTGGAGTTTGCTTACAATGACGAAGAGCTTGAGGCATTCCAGTTTGGATACAATCGCTCTTTCAACTATGGTGTATTCATTGACACACAAAAATTCCTGCCAAACGGGGATCCAAATCCAAATGCGGGTAATCTCTTCATGCAGGATGATGGATGGGGATGGGCGACTCCCAAAACGGAAAAGGAATTTCGTGCGACCGCAACCTATGAGTATGATTTCCGCGAGAGAAATAGCTTCTCTGATCGTGTGAAAGATTTTCTGGGAACCCATCGTTTTGCTTATCTCTATTCTCAGCGCCGCTCGACTGAGATCCGTGCGAATTCATTCCACCTCTGGGGGCAAAATTCGGACGGTAGCACACCCTCTTTCCTCGCTGGACGTGCGGCTCAAGTGGGTGATCCTCGTTCTCGTTGGGCGGTAAATGGTGATCGCCGAGTTTCTTTGCGTCAATATCTCTTGCCACAAAACGGTTACCAGTTGCAAGTGGTCCCAGGATTTGAGCCGGGTAATGCGCTTTCGTCGATCCCCGATCCCGGAGGAACGGGGGATCTTCGCGCACTTCACTGGAGCGAGGAAACTGGGGCGCACCGTTTGTTTCCATTTGATAGAGACATCACCTCAAACATGATTGCCTACCAAGGCTACCTTTGGGGAGACCGTTTGATTTTGACTTATGGTCGTCGTGTGGATGCGCTTAAAGAACGTCAGCTCGAAGGCGGTGAATTTAATGCACTAGCATTCAGTTCTGCAGAATGGGCAAATGGAGAAGTTCCAACCTACGTACCACCGGGAACTCAGAATGGTCAAGGTCCATGGTACACGAGTCTTGATTGGGAAGACGAGTATGGTCCCTCAAATGATAACACTAACACTAACTATGGCGTTGTTTTTCGTCCGATCGGAATCGCGGATTGGCTGACCTTTCACTACAACGAAGCGACTAATAATAACGCGGGTTCTGTTCGTTTTGATGTAGACGGTGAGCCCCACGATCCTCTCTCGGGTGAAGGTAAAGATTACGGTTTCCGCCTCGATCTGTTGAATGATCGGCTGATCTTTAAATACAACCGTTATGAGACTTCTGTTGTCGGGACTCTAGCGAACAATGCTGACAGAGGACTTCGTGGAAAATTCCGGGAGCAAGAAGAACGATTCTTCGAGGTAGATCCTGACAACTTTGTTTTGGACGGTTTCGACAGTTTCTCAGGTCAGCGTGACTTGTATCTCCCAGTGATGAATCTTAAATCAGAAGGTGATGAGTTCACGATCACCGCACTCCCTGCCAAGGGCTGGAACATTCGCTTTACAGCGGCAAAGACAGAGTCGGTACAGTCTGACATTGCAACCAGTTATGTCGAGTGGGGTAAGCAACGTGCTTCATTTTGGTCCACTGTGAGATGGCATGAGCAGGATCTTGACGGAACCTTCAAGCCGGTTGTGGAGTGGCGTCCAGATCCGGTTACTGGAGATATCCCTACACGTGAAGAATTGATCGCAGGCGGGTTTACAAGAATTGATCCTGCAACTGGTGCCCTTGAAATGGACCCATCAACGGGCGAGGTGGTGGTATACCGTACTCGTTTGGGAGCCGTTGGAGATACACCACTTAGTGGTTGGGAAAACGTAGCGATTAATGATAACGCTGCAAACCCAGAAACCATGAAGGAGCACTACGACAACGAAATTGTTTCCGGTTCCTTCGGAATTATCGAACAGTTGAACGGAATCTCAAATCCCAATGTTCGCAAATGGCGCGCAAACCTTACGACTAGCTACCAGTTCCAGCAGGGGCGCCTGAAAGGGCTCCGCATCGGTGCATCTGCTCGTTACCGGGACAAGGGTGTGACGGGATTTGCAGCTAAGCAGGTCGATGGGCTCGACGTGCTCGATATCAGCAAGCCTTATTACAACGAATCTGAGATCTTCGTGGATGCGATGGTGGCTTATCGTGGCACCTTGCGTGACGGCAAATACAATTACCGCGTTCAGCTCAACGTGCGTAACCTGTTCGACAACTCAGATCTTTACGTTACGGACTCTGCGAGCTCGGGTCGCCCGGTTACTTGGGCAGGTTACGAGACGCGGACTTGGATTCTGTCCACGAACCTGGAGTTCTGATCTAAACATCTTTTCTTAGGTCATTAGTTAAACATAGTCTAAATAATGGGAGGCATCACCGCTCGGGGGTGATGCCTTTTTCTTTTCGAGAACCTTAGTTCTCCTGCTTGAATTTGGCCCAGTCGTGCTGTAAAGATTGAACATGGTAAAAAAAATCGCCCCCTTGGTTCTGTTTGTATTCATTTCAGCTTTACAGCCTTTTGCTTATTGTGATTCGTATGTTGACGACGGATTTACTTCCCTTTTCAACGGAGAAGACTTCGATGGATGGAATCTGAAAATTCGAGGAGGAGAGCCCGGAGAGGCGGCCAAAGTGTTTGCGATAGCTGATGGTGGGGGCATGGTGCATGTGTTTAAAAACTATCCTGACGGATTTGAGCTAAACACGGGCAACAGCTACACACACGGATTGATGTATACTGAGAAATCTTACAGCAAATACATCTTCCGCTTTGAATATAAATGGGGTGAGAAGCGCACCAATAATTTCAAACAGTTCCAGTATGACGCTGGCATGTATTACCACGTCTATAACGACAAAATCTGGCCTTGGGGGCTTGAATATCAGGTTCGATACAACCATGTGACGGATGAAAATCACACGGGAGACTACTGGGCCTCAAAGGTAGAGATGCAGTGGTTCTCCGACGACGAAGGTAAGTACTTTGTGGCGCCGTGGAAGGGAGGAAAACCTCAGGAAATTAGAGGGGGCGAGCACCGGGCAAGCCCTGATGTGGAATACCATGCGCTGGACGGAGAGTGGAACAGGTGCGAAGTAATTGTGATGGCGGACCATTACTCGATCCACAAATTGAACGGTAAAATCGTAAACTACGCGACGGACT
>JAKSBQ010000253.1 GCA_022361075.1 Opitutales bacterium
ACACTCCGAGATTTTGGGGTGGGAGCGAGAAGGTTCTCATCGATCACGGGAGCGAGACGTTTTCGTTTTGCTTTATGTGGCTGCATTTGTTCAAGGGAAAAATCATCGCGACGTGCTTGAGCTCGCAAATCTTCTTCAGAAAATGGGGAAAGAATTCAGGATCAGACTCATTGGTGAGGGGCCTGAGAAGGAGAAGATCGAAAGGGAAGTTGAAGCTCGTGGTTTAGCTTCTCTGATCGAGCTTGTAGGATTTCAGAATCATTTGGCAGATCATTTTTTTAAGGCGGATCTTGCGATCTCAATATCGTTTGAAGAATCGATGCCAAATGCACTGGTGGAGGCTCAATATTCGGGTTTGCCAGTGGTGGCTTACGATGTGGCTGGAGTGGGTGAAACGTTTGTAAATGGAGGGGCAGGGATACTTGTTGAGCGTGGCAACCTGGAAAAGATGGCTGAATCAATCGAGATTCTGATGGCCGATAGCCAGAAAAGATCGAAAATGTCTGAAGTTGCGCTCAAGTTTTCCCGAAAAAAATTTGATCCGCAGATTCGTTTTGACGAGTTTTCACGCTCTTTGTTGAATCAACACACTTCGTAGCCCCGGAACAAGATGAATCTCAAAGATATCTTTCAACAAGACACAGCCCTGGCGGGTAAGCTTTTGTTGTTAGAGTTAGTTTCAGGAGAGCGATTTGTTTTAGACCCCCTTCCAGTGCATGTGCACGTCGATGGGAATTTCAGCCACGGAGACGATCCTGAGATCGACACCCCAAGGGCATTCGTTTTTGAGGAACGTCATGGGAACCTTCTGCTTAAGCGAGCATCCATTGCTCCAGATGTGGTTTGCTTGCTTTACGGAAAGAACTGGGAAGGAGAGATTCAAGTTCAGCCTGATGTGGAGTATTTGCTCCAGATGAATGACAATCTCTACGTTTTTCGATTCGCGACCGGTAATTGGAATTGGGCTGAGAAAATCGATACGAATCGTTGGTTTCTTTTTGATTCGCGAGAGGACAAAAGTGGCGATGAGTATTCCTACGAGGAGTTGAAAAATCATCTGCTCAATAACTCTCTCGATTGGAATCAGATGGGTGTCTGTGTGGAGGGTTTGGAAGGCGCCTTTACCCTAAAACAGCTTATGCAGATGCCAATGTTTCGCTCCAGTGTAGAGCAGCGTGGATTGGCACAGCAGGAAGAAGATTTGATTGACCTGGATCTTGCCGTTTCCAGGGAAACAGCTACCGGGATTGAAAAGACTGGTCCTCTTTTATCACCGTTCTGCTGGGAACGATTTGGTTACGGAGATATTTTTCATATCGCTGTGGATGATCGACTGATGGGAGATCCTATTCTTGGAGATGATGAGTTGTTGAGATTTGCAGCCACGCGCTTTGATCCCGAGGGCAACGCTTTGGATGCTTATGAAAACTCCTGTTCGGATCTTGCGGACCCCTACACAAGGTATCGTCTTCCGCAGGGTTTTTTGGAACTCCCCCAGTACATTTTTTCGATCGTGGGAGCACCCGGATCAGGAAAATCCAACTATCTTAGTATCCTCGTTAACCAACTCCAAAAAACACTATTTCACGATTTCGGAATGGTTTTAAAGGACGCAGATCCCACCCAGAACGCTCCGCTCAACGATATGAAAAACTGTTTGTTCGGGGGAGGTAGTATTGAACAGGCGGCGTTGTTCAAAACACAGTTGGATGGGAAGATGTATTTCAAAATCAAAAGGGG
The DNA here is from genome assembly GCA_022361075.1 of Opitutales bacterium. Classification (GTDB taxonomy): domain Bacteria; phylum Verrucomicrobiota; class Verrucomicrobiia; order Opitutales; family JAFGAQ01; genus JAKSBQ01. The sequence goes on from JAKSBQ010000253.1 coordinate 1,741, forward strand.
TGACCGCGTGCTTTCCTATCCACGCCCGTTTGTTTACACACTGGGTCGATCTGAAATCCGAAATGGCATCTGCAATGTGGTGTTCTATGACAATGCAGGTGAGCACTTCGAACCAGGTATCGAACCGTCGATTCACCCGGGAGCTCAACATGTCGCTTCAGCTGATGCACTTTTCTTCCTCGTGGACCCGGCAACTCTCCCCGGTTTTCGCCAACGCCTTTCCACGCACCCGGATCCGCAACTCAAGCAAGAGGGTCGAATCGATCAGCAGGATGTATTGTTGTCTGAACTAGAGATACGCATCCGCAAGGCACGTGGGCTCTCGGTAAACGAGAAGATCGACAAACCGCTGGGTATCATCCTCGGGAAGAGTGATATCTGGATGTCGCTACTCGACAAAAGTCAGTTCAAAGCTCCTATTCAAGGGAACTTGTTAAAACAGGACGCTCTCCTTCATAATTCAAACTTGATTCGTCAGGTCTTGCTGGAGATCGCCCCAAATATTGTCGCAAACGCTGAGAGCATCAGTAATCAGGTGTACTATTTCCCCGTCAGTGCGTTCGGGCATTCGCCGAAAAGGTTGCCTTCGGGATCGTTGGCGCCGGATCCTGCGCGAATCGATCCCTATTACATCGAGATTCCGACCTTGTGGGCGCTTTCTCAGAAACATCCCAATGCCTTCAAGATGCGCCCAAAATCGCCGAGCGCCAGGTTGATTCCTGATAAGGCAACTGCTCCGACAGCTGGTAGCCGGTTGATTCCGGAGTAATTTTAAAAAGGTTTTGCGATCACCAGGATGATGATGATCAACATCACGATTGTTGGGTATTCGTTGAACCAGCGGAAGAAGACAGAAGATCGCTGCAACGTGTCTTTTTCCATTTGTTTGATGAATCTTGCGCAGAGGTGATGGTGGACCATAAGCACCGCAACGAGGAGAAGTTTTGCGTGCATCCAGCCTCCACTAATACCGAAATAAATCCATAGAACCATTCCAAATCCCGTGGCAAAGAGCATCATCAACGAGGAGAAATTGTAGAGCTTTCGCGCCATCTTCACGAGGCGAGTGACGCCTTCACCTTCTCTTTTGGCGAGTTGGTAGTGAACCATGATTCGGGGCATGTAAAAAATCCCGCACATCCAGCCGATTACGAAGAAGATATGGAGAATTTTAAACCAGTTGTAAGCACTACTCATATCTGTGAAGTTTGGTAAATTTCTCTGTTTTTGGCGAGTTATTCTTCTGCAAACAACGCTTCGATACGTTCAGCAAGCCGGCTGTTTCGTTGAGTAGGTCGATTGATGCATGTTTTCAAACCCTCCAGGTTTCCAACAACTGTGAGGTGGTCTCGCGTTCGGCTGAATGCTGTGTAGAGCAGCTCGCGGGTGAGCAGGGGTGAGTCTTCAGGAGGTAAAATGATTAATACGTTATCAGCTTCAGATCCCTGGCTCTTGTGGATGGTAGTAGCGTAGGCAGGTTGAAATCTGGGCAAAGAAGTCGCTGGAACCTCAAGTTGACTACCATCCTCCCTCTCAAAGTAACAGATTTCTGAGTAAGTCGGCTGATCCGACACCTCTTGTTTCAACAGTCCGAAATCCCCATTAAAAAGCTGCAAATTGTAGTCATTCTCTAATACCATGATGGGCATCCAGAAGTGGGTCTGAGTGGTATTCCTGAAATACTGAGCACATTTGTTGCGAATCCAGCTGTTAAAGTGCTCCACCCCCCATTTTCCTTTGTTGAGTGCACACAGTAGCATCGAGGATTGTGCTCTTGCCAACGCTTTGGATGGATTTGACAGCTGAAGAGCAGTCAGGACGGTTTTCTCGATCCAGGCGTCCATAGACCGAACTAGATCAGGGTTTTCGTGATCCAGAAACTGAACTTGAGGAGAGTCGTTGAAAAGGTGAGATTTCAGCCGCTCAAATTCAGCAGATTTGATGGACTGACAAAGCTCCATGACAGTTGAGCTTCTCTCGAACCTGAAGTTTTTGGTGAGTTCCAGAGTGCAATCCGAATTTTCATTTAGAGAATTGAAAACGTCCGAAAAGACCGCTCCGGGCTGTACGGAGGCTAGTTGGTGGATATCGCCCATGAGCAAAATGTGACATGTTGATGGTAGAGCCATCAGCAATTTGTGCATTAACGAAACATCGACCATCGAAACTTCATCAACCACGAGATAATCCGGTTGGGTAGGAAATCTCGGAATGAGCGAGTAATCGCCAGAACTACCTGTTTCTTGCAAAAAGCGATGAATGGTCTGAATACTCACTTGATGACCTTGCTCCGTTGCTGGAATTCCGACGGAATTTTGCAGCCTGGCGACCGCTTTACCTGTTGGAGCGAGAAAAGAAACGCGTGCTTCGGAATTTTTCCTAAATATAGCCTTTAGCAGCTGTTGTGTCGTTGAAGTTTTACCAGTTCCGGGCCCCCCGTTGAGAAGAGTTAGCTTTCGTGAAAGCACGCTCTCGACAACCCGCCGCTGCTCTACAGAAAGCCTATCGTCCGGAGCGGCGAAAGGTGCCCCAGAGTTATGACTTTTAGAGCGCGCCAGATTGAAAAACTCTCGTGCGAGTTGAGACTCTAATTCGAAGAACTTCCGCACGTAAATACGTTGTGGAGCGTCCCAGTAGATCGGGCTTTCGGGATTCCCGTTCAAGTCATTTTTGAACTGTGTTTGAAGGCTCTCTCTGAATCCAGGATTAGGATCAGGCGACTGCATGGACTGATCCGAAGACTCAAGTTGATCGAGATCCACGAAAATATTTCCTGATCGAGTGGCGCGATGGGCCAACGCAAAAGTCCACGCAGCCCAAAACTTTTGCTCAGGATCGAGGGATTCTGCCCACTTTCTTAGCGTAACCTCAGCAATTCGAATGTCCAAAGCAGAGAAAAACGGTTTGTAATCTTGGGTCTGGAAGGGCTCCAGATAAGCTCGAATATGACTATTTCCATCGGGGTTCATTACTCGAACACCTCCTCCACTTTTTGCACTAGTTGGGCAGGAGGTTTTTCAAAGAAAATTCCGCTCCGATCATTTCCACCTCTAAAACCGCGAATGTAGAGATAAATGACGCCCCCAAAATCTCTATCGTAATTGTAATCGTGACGAATCAGTCGCATGTAACGATTGAGTGCGCAGACGTAGAGCAGATACTGCAAATGATAGTGATGCTCATTCATCGAATCGACTAACGCGTTGGGTGAGTAGTTATCAAAGGATGGCCCCAGATAGTTACTTTTCCAGTCCAGGAGAAATATATTTCCGTTAGCCTCGAACCACAGGTCGATGATGCCAGTGAAGTAATGTGTCCATTTTTCTTCGGCAGCCATCAAGTCGGGAAGCTGGTAGTTCAGATTTTTGAAGAATTCCGATTCATCGACTGCCTGTCTCCACTTTTTCCAACGATCAGGAGAAGGTTTTGCGGGGAAAGTGAACTCGGTTTCCTGAAATAATTGTGAGGGATCGATTTGGTTCGGCGTGAAACAAATTCCATCGGCGAAGGTGAAATGGGTTGAGGAAAATGCATCTATAAAATCCATCAGAACAGGAGTCCAGGTGGTGGCCCGATATCCAAATTTCTCGAGTACCGCACGAGTGAGACTCTCCCATTCTTTGGAATCACTAAAATCGACTCTTTCAAGGAGGTCGTGAAACATCAATCCGGCCTGAGTTCCCTTATCGAAGCTGAACAGCGAGGGAGGGGCGTCAGTTTCCGATTGTATCTCAGGTAAGATGTTTGTGGAGAAGGGTTCGTCCCATTCGGGTGTGTTGTGAGATTCGGACCTTCGAAGCAGGCGACTGAAACTCGAACGTTCAAGAGGTGAAGGAACCGCTCGCTTCTTTGGGAGGACAAGTGGTTGAGACGAAGCGGTATCTTTATTCTCCTTGCCTTTAACCTTCGTGTTGAGATCGGATTTTATCGCGAGAGAAATGGCTCCTCCTGACTTTTGATCTGCGTTTCGGATTAAAGTTTCGAGGTCTTGATGAGGTTCGTTACCTGAAAGCCATGTTCCGATGATGGATTCTGCGTAACTTTCTGGGTCCAGGTAAACTCGGACTGAGAGCGCGGCTCTCGTCAATGCTACGTAAAGAACCCGCTTTGCTTCGGACGAATAGGCATCAAAGAAGGCCTCTTTGTCATCTGCAAGGAAGTGGGATTTGTGAAAACAGGTTTTCAGTTTTTCGTTGGACCCGTGAAATTGCAGCGGAAAATCCAATTTATGAGGGTTCGGTCGCGGCAAGAAGGGCAACCAAACGATTGGATATTCAAGACCTTTGGATTTGTGAATCGTCTGGATTTTTACAGCAACAGATTCCCGATCCAACCGAACGAGTTCTTCCTGTGCGTTCTTGTCGGGTTCCTGGATCTTTTCACGCAACCAATGAATGAGCTGGGTAGTGGTGGGTGTGTGTTGATGTTCGTAATCGAGTAGGAGTTCGATCAAATGCATGTGATTTGCTAGCGAACGTTCAGGGTCTGCAGACGACGCAAGATGAGTCGACCAGCCGAATTCCTCCTCACCTAAAGCCGATGCTTTCGCCAAACCACGTGTTTTCCAGACTTCACTCACCTTATGGATGTTTGAAAGAGCCTCGATACCTGCTTCATTTCCTTCATGGGCATGCCAAAGCAGATGAGGATCAAAAAGCTGCGACATGAATGCACCCTTTACGAGATTCAGGTCACGTGGACTTTCCAGTGCTATGAGAACGTGAAACAAATTGTGTGCTTCGACCGACTGAAACACGCTAGCACCACCCTGAATAGTCGAAACAATTCCCACTCGGGAAAGTTCCTCTCGCAAGATGGTGCCCTTTCGGTTGTCTGGAACGAGTATGGCAACATCCCCCGGGTTGACCCTCTTTGCAGGTTGACCCTCATGCGTAACCATAGGTTGCCCTGCCAAATAGTCTTTTAAATCTTGTGCAACGATTCTGCAGACTTGGTGATCCTTGAGCGCCGACTCGATCAGGGTAATTTGAAGTCCTGTGTGATCTTGAGCTTTTACACAGAGTTTCCTCTTTTGGTTGTCAGGGGCAGTTTGTACAGGCTGGTAGTCGATCCAATCGAACACAAATGGCTCCGGTCCGGCTTGCAGAAGTGAGTTGATTGCTTCATTCACTTTCGTCGCTGAACGCCAGTTGGTATCGAGATAGTAGTTCCTGCGGGCTTTCTTGCTAGCGGCGTGATAGGCGAAAATGTCTCCGCCTCGGAACCCGTAGATCGCTTGCTTAGGATCGCCAATTAGAATCAACGGTCGAATCGAAGCCTCTTCTCGTGAGGCAAGAAAAATATTTTGCAGAATCGAAAATTGCAGTGGATCGGTGTCTTGAAACTCGTCCACCAACCCGATTTTGTAGCGTTGGTTGAGGGTGGTGGCAGCGGATGTTTGGGTGATCTGATAGGCGGTCTCAAGAAGGTCGTCAAAACGAAGTTGTTGCTCTTGGTGAATCAGTTGTTGAATTCGATTCGATTGGGTTTGAAGGACCGAGTTGGCCAAGAAATGAGGAATATCTTCAAGCGTGGCGATTAATTGATCTGCGAGGCTGAAACATAGAAAGGCAGGTAGAGATTGATTCTTTTTTAGCTGTGAGGATAGAACTTCCCGAGAAAGGGACTCGATGTCGTTGAAAAATCGAATACTTGCCTCAGTTCCATTGCTCCAAGCGTCGATTCGATCCAGGATTTTTGAAAGTTGTGGTAATTTGTAACACCCCTTGCGCCTTGCGATGGGAGCATCCGGTCCAAGCAGTATTTGGCGGATTCGTTCGCCTTCTTGATTCCAGCCCACCTGGAGCTGATTGCTGAGATCGGACCATTCTGACTCTGGAAGTTTTGGGTCTTCACCAGGCAAACCGGCTGATTTCAGAGTGAGCGATTGTTCAATGGTCGAAGCGTTGTAGCCGAGATAGACGCAAGCTGGGATCAGGAGTGGGTGGCTCTTTCCCACTAGTTGAATTTGCCGGACGGCCTCAAGTTGAGTTTCTTTTTTGAACTCTCGATCGTCCTTCAGAATCGCGAATTCGGTGCCGAGATTTATCTCAATAAAGAACTCCCGACAGAGGCGATTGCAGAAACCATGAATGGTGAAAATAGAGGCAGATTCAAATTGGGCGAGGGCCTTCTGAAGACGAAGTTGCTGTTGGTAATCTTCTTCCGCCAGCTTTTCCTTGGTCTCGATCAATCCCTTTCGCACACGGTCCTTCAGCTCCTGGGTCGCAGCTTCGGTGAAAGTAAGGACCAACGCTTCGCCGATTTCGCAGTAACCTTCCTTGATTAAGCGGCAAATCAGATGCGTGATACTGTAGGTTTTTCCCGTTCCGGCGCTGGCCTCGATGAGCGAGATGCCCGGCAAGGGTTCAAATGATTCGATATCAAAAGGTTGTTTGTTCACGAACTACCTCCTTTTCGGTTGGAGACAGTTGTCTCAATTAGCGGTCCGAGGATGTGAGTAGACACGTCTGCAAACGACGAATCGAAGGGAGCTGCGAAAAGCCTTTGATGATAAAGATCCCACTTTTCTCCGGTTTGTTCTCGGGTCCATTCGTCGCAATATGCGATTTCGTCTAGTGAGAGTTTGGATTGTACGAATCGGAGACTCGTTTCCGGGAAAAATGGGAGTGGACTAATGGCTGAACTTTGGTAGAGACCCGCTAACTCGTTCAAGTGTTTAATGGGATCGTTGGGAGGGTGGATCTGCCAGGCTTTATTTTTTGTCAGGAGAACCACAGGCGGTCGATTTTCGACAGGGCAGTCAGCCCATATGCTCAGAGATGCGATCCAAACAGTAATCTTGTGAGCAGTTTTGAGAGTCGAAGCACGTGAGAAAATAATAGGATTAGGAGGGGACGATTTGGCTCTGATTCCCTTTAGAATAGTGTCATTTTCGAGGTTGATGTTATAGGGTTCAAAATCAGAAATATCGAACAACGTTCCTTCACCCGTGTTTGCCTTTTCGGCGTGGGAAAAGGTGTGCAATCGCAAATCGGAATAAAATCGACTCATACCTGCTTCAGGAAGTGCATGATACTTTTGCAGCAATTTTTCTGATTCCTCTGGGCCTGAACCTTCTGCAAGTTTCCTTAGTAGCTCTTGCTGAGTCCTAAACTCTGTGCCAGTTTCGGACATCCAGAGAAGAGGCTCGTGCGACTTCGAGAAGTCTGCAGGGGTTTCGATTTTTGCACCAAAGTGATGGTTGCAATAGTAGCGACTCGGATGTTGAAAGAAGTTTATGAGCTTATGCACGCTCAAGTTTTCCATCCAGTTCTCAACGGGCTTTGAAGATCGAGGATGGTGGGAGTGTTGGCTGTTGGTAAGCTTCTGAACAATATTAAAGTCTTTTTCACTGTAGCTTGTGAATGAGGACTTTGGGTCAAAATACCGAGGGTCATAGGCAAATCTAGCGTGATGAACTTTCCAGAAATTTTGGTTTCCACCAGTTTCAAATACGGTTTCCACACATTCTGCGACGGCATGAACTGCAGGTGACAGAAGCAACGGTTCTTCCGTTTTTTCATCCCGATCACGATAAATCGCGATCCATCGGGTCGTAGTTTGCATCACGGATTGAAGCAACCAGTAGCGTTGTTCATCCTTCACAGACGGATCTGTGGGTAGGGAATCCGACTTTGTAATAAGGTCGTGACTTTTAGGTAACTGGCTTGAGGGGAACGTATCATCATTCATCCCGATCAAAATCCGGACTTTGCAGGGGACGAGATCCTGGTAGTTGATGGAGGAAAAGAGGATCCCCGAATTTCGGGCTAGAAGTGATGGAGGAGGCAGCGAAGGAAGGTTGGTTTTGAGGAGGTACCGATAGGCGGTCACATCGATTTCCCAGTTTTCCGGACTCGCGGCCGTAATGTCTGCGAGAGTTTCGAGGAGAGCTTGTTGTTCAAAAGCATATTCTTCAGTAAAAAGGGTATCGCAAATGGAGGTGAGAATTGCCTCCAGTCGCCAAGGAAAATGTTGTGGAAAATCGAGTTGAGAAGTGGAGTTTTCAAGGAAATGCAGGCATCTCATCCATTTGTCAAAGAGCTCGGGATGGAGACTGGGGTGATGATCTTTAGGACCAGTTTTTTCGTTTTTGGGATCGTTTGTCGTGTAATATTGGATCAGGCGATCCATTCCGGCGTGCCAATCGAAATAAGAGGCGGCTGTTCGGTCTCTGCCCCTAAATATTCCTGCTAGATCGAGCCAGCCACTGATGATGGTCAGTTCCTCTGGTTCTAGTTCAAAAACTTTGGAAATCGGCTCGATCCGCAACCAATCGATTACATCATCCCTCTCCCAGGAGGATTGAGATAAATCGAGCAACTTGAGAACGCTCTGAAACACTGGAATTCGATCCGGTGGAAGAGGATTCTGAATCGAGTAGCGAAGCGTATGATTGCTGGTGTAAGAATCGAAAACGACGGGAATCAGGTGCGTGTATTCGTCAATATTAGGCGCACACACCTGTATGTCTTCCAAGCGGAGTCCCTCAACTTGCTGAAACACCTGATAGATCAAATCTTTAGCGATTTCGATCTCTCTGATTTTGCTCGAACATCCGTGAAGCTGAATGGACTCGTCCAGAGGCGGCCTGTCTGTCGTGGAAGTATCGGAGTCAAGAATGC
>JAKSBQ010000422.1 GCA_022361075.1 Opitutales bacterium
CCCTCACCTTGTTCCGATTCAATCTCAAACGTTTGCAGATGGACAATCCCAGCCGGCACCTTCCTGAGTCCAAGTAGCGCTCACATCCTCCTGCCAAAAGGCATCAAAAACGACTCCTTTCGAACGGTACAAAGACAGCTCCGGTATAACCCGGAGCTCCTAGATATCACAGATGCGCAATGATCTGTGAAGATAAGTAGTTAACTATTGATCCAAAGGTAGAGGCGAACCTGCAAAAATACGACTCGTGTTGCCCCTAAACGAATTTGAAGCCTTGTCCGAAACAAAAAGCACGTAGAGATCATGCTTGCCATTCGCCTCTCTCAAACGGCAATCCATCACTCCGCCCTCCTTGATGTTCGCAGGTTGCTGAAATTGAGCGGTACCCAGGAGTTTACCATCCGGAGCATCAAGTCGGAGTTCGATCTTAAACGGATGCTTCGCTTCGTAAATCTCAGCCTCGTAATAATAATATCCCGTGCCTAAATCTACATCCTCAATCTTCGCCCATGAGGTTTTCTCAGTGGTGATAATCTTGTTATCTACGATGCTAAAACCATTCCTCTCTGCGATCGTCAACTGCCTCAAGTCAATTTCAAACGGCTGATCCACAATCACCGCTTCCACGCCCTCGATGGTTTGCTGAATGGGAATCACTTTGCCCTCTTCGTCATAGTTCAACTTGTCGACGCACACCGAACGCTGAGTCCAGGTGCCTTTGTCTTTGAATCGCGTCTGCAGCCAGGATGAAAGCGCCGAAGTGTGGTAAAACAGATATTCCTGACCGTGGAACTCCACGATACCTCCGTGGTTGGACTGGGTGAGTTTCCAGGGAACAAAATCTCCTTCCGGATGGTGAGGACCATTGTCCACATTGACTCCGAGTTCATAGTTCAAAGTGCCTTCGAGTTCGAACGGCCCCCAGGGGCTGTCGCTGACTGAATACCAAAGCTCCGATTTCAGGCGCTCCGGATCGTCGTGGTTTTCGGGAGTCACTCCGAGTTTCCAATCATACTTCGTGTGGTAGGACAGGTGATACTCATCGCCAACCTTATTCATCCACGCAGCTTCCATGAAACGATCCGTCCCGACCTCAAGTTTCACGGGCTCAGTTGCAAGTTCATACATATTTTCCTTGAGCACAGCCGCGTCATGCGATCCCCAATACATGTAAGGAGTGCCGTCGTCATCGATAAACACCGAAGGATCAATTCCCCGCGTCGCATCGATCTTGGGATTAATCACTTCAAAACGATCTCCCAGCTTGTCCGCAACCGCTACTGCAAGGTGAGTTTCTACCCAACGACCACCATTCGGGCGAGTTTTCTTCGGATAAAGGATGCGCACAGGGATGTAGAGATAGTATTTCCCGTTGCGATAAACCATATCCGGTGCCCAAGCCGCCCACTGCTGCTCGGTCTCGTCAATCGCTTTAGGCTCTAGCTGGTGGATGTGGAAACACTCACCATGATCGTGCCAATCCTTCATGTTCGCAGAGGAAAACAGGTGGTAACGATGCATGGTCGCGTATCCTCCTCCGTCGAGGTGATCAACTGAGGTCACCATCCACACACGCCCGTCGGGCATGACATGAGGTGCGGCATCAGCCGTGTACATGTGTCGGATGACCGGATTCCCGAACGGATAAGGCTCAGAGAAATCATTTTCCAGAACTTGGGAAAATCCCAACAACGGAATTAAAGTAAAAATGAGTGCCAAATATTTCATGTTTCTAAAAAATTTGTGTTTTTATTCCGCGACTTTCTCCATCGGGAATTCTTGAACGATTCCACCACAGTCCACGTAAACCATATAGTCGCCAACCACTAGGTCCGATAAATCAAGCTGATGATTTCCAGCCTTGAGTGTGGCTTGTTTGGCAATTTTCCCATCTGAATCAACGAATTTGTAGCTACCTTCGTAAGGCAGGTAGACGTAGTACCGACCGTTCAAAAACTGATAGACGTAAGTAAAGTAATCCGCGATAAAGGACTCGGGAAACGGATCCCCCACACTTGCAGCATCTGAACGAGCCTTCAAATCATCCATAATCGCAAAGCCCTTTGCTTTGAAGCCATCACGATTCGCGATTTCCTGCTCCATCGACAGAGTTCCGTCATGGGGATAGTCGTCGAGAGTCACGCCGAACTCCTCAGTTAACAACCAGAAGGTAGATCCATCGGATTGATCCGGTTTTCCGTGATAGAACTTGGATTTGATGAAAATCTGCCCGAGTCGACTGCTGTTGAAAGCATCAAAATCCGGGTAATTCGTCGCACCGTCAACCACACCCTTCTGTCCCACTGAGCCGAGTTCGATGTATTTGACTTCCTCCAACTCCTTCGCTTTGTCGTGAAGAAACATGCAAGCCTCCCAATCATCCCGGCAGTTTGCCACTTTGAATGGAGCCTCGGGAGTTCCCTGAGCGATCCAGGACTTCGTCCAGTGCGCGATCATGGTCATGTTTTCGAGAGCTTCAGTGTTGCCAGTGTAAAGGCAGTGCTGCACCGCAATCGCTGCTTCCGTCAATGGTCCCCAGAGCAGGACATAAACTTGTTGCTCCTCCGCATATTCCACAAGCGCCTTAACCGTTTCCAGCCCCTCAAGTGATTCATACGTCTTCTCAGGATCAAATTTCACAGGAACTGGTGACTTCGTGATATCGGAACGGATAAAAGGAAGGCTCTCCGGGTATCCTCCAAATGCTTTCTCCAGGTGAGGACGATCGTGTTCGTAAGCCGCAACAAAAACGTTCTCTACGAAATTCGTCGCGTCACCGAGATTCTTGCGATTGGTGGAACTGTAAACGATCCCACCGATCTCGAAACGGTTCGCCTGCAAGAGAAAAGACGCCATCGTGCAAATGTCGTCCGGGTCGTTTTGAGGATGACCACCCGCTCTGCGATCACGTGGATCGGACATGTCGGTATAAACCCAGACATGGGGCTTAGCTTCGACAAAAATAAACGCTAATAAACAAACAAATAGGGGGATCAGTTTTTTCATTGTTTTTCAAGTGCCAGGTAAGTGAACCAATCGAAAGAAGCTTTGCTCCCGCTTGCTTCGCCATTGCTGGATGCATACATTCCAATGTAGGGTCCATTGAATCCACCTGCTGCTTCGTCAGAAAGAACTGCCACATCCTGAGGTTCGCCAATGGGTTTCATCTCATCCCACTCTTCGCCATACTGAAATTGAATTTGTCCACCTTCAGTTCGAGCCCAGAAAATAACCTTCCCAGCTTCGTAAGGCGCGGATGCAATAGCTTCAGGTTTTCCTGCCGACGCTCGGTAAAGCACCACACTACTTTTTTCTTTGGCGAGGAGAAAATAATGCTCACTGCGACGATAAAGAATCATGCCTGCATGCTCATTTTCCTTTTCGGTAGAAAAAACAAGCCGAGTTTTTGACTCAAAATTATGATGTTGGATACGGCGCGCAATGAGTGACGGATTTTCGAACTCACTAGCAACTTCGGGACGTAGGTCTAATATTAACGAACCATCTATAAGCTCATACCATTTGCTCATCGGAGTCCGGAGGAAGTTCCATTTTAAATCCAATTCCGGTTTGAAAAATGAATCCATCATGGACTCCTTGGGAAATGGTGACCAGGGGAGATCCGGACGTTTCTGTTCAAAGAGTAACTTACCTTCTCCCGGATTAAAAACCGGAGTCTGATATCCCGGCTCCAGCTCTTCGAAAACAACCGGAGTCAGGAAAGTCTCTCGAGCAAGGAACGTGTGACCATTCTTCAGGCGTTTGCCAAGCATGACCGACCACCATTCGCCGTTTTGCGTTTGCACGAGGTCCGCGTGTCCAACCGAGTGTATTGGATATTCGCCTCCGAGCTGACGGTGGCTCATGACAGGATTAACGTGATCAGGAACGTAAGGGCCCCAAAGTTCATCTGAATGATGGACAGTCACACCGTGGTGGTAGCCCGTTCCTCCCTCAGCAACGAGAAGCATGTATTTCCCATTAATTTTGTAAAGGTGAGGCCCTTCAGTCCAGCGAGCGTTGGTCGCATGACCATGAGTCAACTGCACTCGCTCACCAACAAGTTTGCCCTGCTCCAGATCAAGCTCTTGCATCCAGGCACCATTCTTATTTGGCCAATCCGCCACCCCGGTGATATTCGCATGACCTTGGTAGTAGCACTTCCCGTCTTCCCAATACAAGGAAGGATCGATGCCTTGAGAACCCAACCACACCGCATCGGACCACGGTCCGGCTGGATCTTCAGCAGTCACATAAAAATTACCACCCGCTCTCACGTTGGTGCAGATGAGGTAAAACAACCCGTCATGATAACGCAATGTCGGCGCATACATCCCACGGGAATCCGGCAGGCCCTCAGGTAAATCAGCTTGGCCAGGGCGATCGATTCCGTAGCCAATCAACTTCCAGTTGACCAGGTCTTTACTGTGAAAAATAGGCAGACAGGGGAACCATTCGAAACTCGAATTCACCATGTAGTAGTCTTCCCCAACACGGCAAATGGAAGGATCGGGATGAAAACCCGAGATGATCGGATTCCTAAATGTTTCCGGAACTTCTGACTGAAGCGCTGTCAGGCTCAGGAGCACCACCGAGCAAGCAACGAGCACTTTGGCAACGTTAGATCTGAATTGGGACATAGTGTAAGCTGATATTAGTGTTGAATGCACCAAGACGAGAAACGCCGGCAACGGTGCAATTTCTTAATCAGTAAGGGTGAAATCTACAAAACCCTTCAGTATTTTTATGAGCAAAACCACACGAGCTTTACAGTTCAATTATTTGGTGCCGTTTTTAGATTGGATTTAGTTACAATCTCACACCTTGATACCCTGCATAATATGAAGTTTCCATCCCCCCTTGCCCAATGGATGCGCATTGTCGCATTTTTCGCAGTTTGCATCAACCTTAGCGCGTCGATCGCTCAATTTGAGCTGAAAGACCTCGACTGGAACCTTTGGCTTGATACCGAAGCCGAATGGGAAAATGACGAACTCTACCTTCCACCGGTAAACCTTAGTGAAATTCCAACCAACGCTCCGACTTGTGGATGGGAGGATCTGGAGAGAGGAAAAGGAAAAAGTATCGGTATCCCAGCCACCGTTGAAGAACACTTCTGGGACCGTCACGGCCACTCTTTCGGCATCGCTGGAGATTATGTGGGAGTCTCTTGGTTTACCACCGAGTTTAAAGTCCCTGAAAAATGGGAAGGCAAGCGCATCATCCTCAAGTTTGAGAGCGTTCGCATGCGGGCGGAAATTTACGTCAATCGTGAGCTCGCCGGATACGACTTGATCAACGGCACTCGCTTCGAGGTAGACGCGACTGACTTCGTCAAATACGGTGAACTCAATCAACTCGCCGTTCGCATCACGGACCCGAATGGAAATTTCGCCTGGCGCGACTGGGAAACTTACAAATGGGGTGAATACGACATCTCTCCAAGCCACGGTTTTGGAGGAATCACTGGACCAGTGACCTTGGAATACACGGATTCATCGGTGATCGACGACGTTTTCATCAAAAACCGCCCACAGGCAAATAGCATCGATGTTCGGGTGTCACTCGCAAACAAGGCGGAAGGATCACTCAAGGGTGAGGTCGAAATCACGGTTAAAGATCCCACTTCACTAGGGCCTCCTAAGTTTTCTACAACCGTCCCGGTAAATTCAGATCTCTCGAATTTTGTGCTATCTGAGCGCATCGAGGTCGAAGATGCCAAGCTTTGGACTCCTGACACCCCTCACCTCTACGAAATGAGTGTGAAATGGGTCGCTGAAAACGGAGATGTTGACAGTTGGAAGGACAACTTTGGATTCCGTTGGTTCGATGTCGTCGATGTCGACGGAGACAAACAGTTCTGGCTCAATGGAAAAAGAGTCTTCCTGCTCAGCGCCATTTCGTGGGGTCATTGGCCGATCAATGGCATTTATCCAACAGATGAGCTGGCCAAAAAACATGTAACCGCTGCAAAAGAGCTCGGGCTCAACTGCATGAACTTCCACCGCGGTTTCGGACAGGAAAGCGTCCTGGATTACGCCGATACTTTGGGCCTAATGTATTACGCGGAACCCGGCGGCTACCGCCCTGGAGAGACCGATTTTTCGAAGGCGTTCAAACGTGAGCGTCTTCTGCGTATGGTTCGTCAGTTCCGCAATCACCCTTCGGTGGTGATTTATAACATGATTAACGAGTCGGCTCGCGATCCGTTTGAAAACGAGATTGAAGACATCCAGCTGGCTCACCGGGAGGATGAGACCCGCTGCATCACGTTCACTTCCACCTTCATCCCCAACAAACCACCTTACCATCGTGTGCTCCCAACCGAACCCGCGCCGATCAAGATGCACATGCTACCCTACGATCATGAGGTCAAGAACCAAGGCTGGTGGGACTCTCACCACGCAGGTGGTCCTGGAACTTATCTGGACAATTTTTACAATTCACCAACCGACTTTCGCTGGTATACCGATAACGAAGCCGAAATCATTCTCTGGGGTGAAGAGGGAGCGATCGGAACGCTACCTCGTCTGGATACGATCAAGAAAGAGTATGAAAAGGCAGGCAATCTGGGTTGGGACGGCGACAAGTATTTAAACATGCAAGCCGCGTTCGCAGAATTCATCGAAAAGAAAGGCTTCAGTGAAATATTCCCAACTGTAGAATCTCTCACGATGGCGACTGGCGAGGTATCGCTCTACTATCAAGGTCGTATGATCGAGAACAAGCGCGCAGGAAATGTGACCGATGGTTACATGATCAACGGGTGGGAAGACACGAAGATCGAAAATCACTCAGGAATCGTGGATATTTATCGCAATCCAAAAGGAAACGCCTCCACTCTCGCTTACTACAGCCAACCGGAATACATCGCGGTCAAACTTCGAAACAAAGTGCTGCCAGTCGGAGAGAAAACTGTGGCGGATTTCTACATGATTCAGCAAGGAGACCTCGAAGGGAAATACAACCTGGCGATCTCAATCGTTACTCCGAATGGAACGGAAAAGGCCCTTCATTTTGCGGCCGTCGAGCTGGAGGGAGGGAACACCTTCGGACAACTTTTGGTGGAAGGCTTTGAAATACCCGTCGAACACACTGGTCGATCAATCGTCAAAGCAGCCCTTCTGGGGAGAGGTGAAACTCTAAGTGAAGGTCGGGATGAAATCTTTGCTGTCGAGCTCTCCAGGGAAGGACTTGAGGAACCCATTGCAGTTTCGGACCTGAGTGGCGAGCTTCAGAAAATTCTCACGGACCTCGAAGTCGATTACGTCGACTACCGCACCGGCAACGACGAAGCCGAGGCACTACAGGGCGGTCTGAGTGGTGATGTTCTCAAAGTGCGTAAAGGTGAACCTCCAGCCGAAAGTGTAATGATCGTGGGTGGTGGTGAGATTCAACCAGGATTTTACAACACCAATTTCCGACTCAACGACCCGATGCTCGATTGGGTTGCTCGTGGTAACACTCTCATCATCGTCAAGGACGCCGATATCTGGGCGGAGTATCTGAACCTAAAAGAGGCGGTTCATTATGCCGGGCATCGCGTTGTAGGCCGCAACTGGTTTGGTGGCAATTATTTTGTGAAGGAACACCCACTCTTTCAAGGTCTGCCTGTCGATGGTGTCTTCGACTGGGAATATCAAAGTGTTGCGAAATACCAAAACCGCAAACGCATCGGTCTTCGTTTGGACGGAGAGGAATGCGTAGTGGGTGTCTACGCTGACCACAACCCAGAAGTTTATACAGCCGTAGGTGTCATCCCATTTGGTGAAGGAAAGATCATTCTCTCCGCACTGGATCTCGTTGCTGCGATTCAGGAGGAACAACCCTCCAACATAGTCGCCAAACACATTCTGATGAATTACCTGCGATACGGATTTCAAAAATAAAACATAACAATAGCACAACCCCCATTTAAAATGCTACGTACGGTTTCATTAACCCTACTCTTGTGTTCTGGTTTGTTAAACGCGGAAGACAAGAGGCCTAACATCCTATGGATCTTTGCAGAAGATCTAAATCCCTTCATGAGCTGCTACGGTGTGAAGGAAAATCCAACTCCCAACATCGATCGATTAGCGGAGAACGGTGTGTTGTTTGAAAAGGCGTTTACGCCTTCACCTGTATGCTCACCCGCGCGATCCTCGTTGATCACGGGAATGATGTCGACCAGCATCAACGCTCACAACCACCATAGCTCACGAACCGTGGAATCAGGCAATTTCCTGAAAGTACCTGCACTTCCCGAGCTCTTCAGGGAGGCAGGATATTTCACGTTCAATCAAGGGAAAGACGACTACAACTTCATCTACGATCGTGAGGCGTTTTACACCGGCGAAGTGAGGTTACACTACTGGTATACGTTCAGCGGCGGAGGTTCGTGGAAAGATCCCGATCGTAAACGAGGTCAGCCCTTTTTTGGCCAAATCCAAATCAACGGTGGCAAATACGCACTGAAGGAATCTTACCTGGCCGCTCGACTCACCCCTGAAGAGCGGATCGATCCAACTACCGTGACTCTCCCACCTTATTATCCTGACATCCCTTCGGTTCGTAGGGATTGGGCAAATCACTACGACACAGCGAGAATCACCGATAAACAAATTGGTAGAATCATTGCAGAACTTGAGGAAGACGGAGAGCTCGAAAACACTATTATTTTCTTCTTCTCTGACCACGGCTACAAGGGAGCGAGACACAAACAGTTCTGCTATGACGGAGGACTGCAGGTGCCATTGATCATTGCTAATTTTGGTTCCAACGAGCTCATTGAACGGGCAAAAAGAGTTCCTGAAATCGCCGCTCTGCTCGACGTGAGCGCAACCTCATTGGTGTTGGCGGGAATTCAACTGCCCGCGACCATGGAAAGCCAAAACTTGCTCGATCCCAACAACCGGCGTGAGTTTGTCATCTCGACTCGTGACCGCTGTGATTTCACGATCGATCGCATCCGATCCGTCCGAACGGAAGACTTTCACTACATCCGCAATTTCATGCCGGAGCGGCCTTACTCTCAGCTCTCTTATCGACACGATCGACCCGAAATCAAAGAAATCATCGAGCTAGCCGCCGCCGGAGGACTCGATGAGATTCAGATGCAGTGGTATGGAGACCAAAAACCAGAAGAGGAGCTTTACGACGTTGCGAACGACCCCCACCAAATCCACAATCTCGCTGAAGATCCGGGGTATCAAAGTGAGTTGGCAGAACTACGGATGATCCTCGCTAACTGGATTGAAGAATCCGGTGACATGGGAGAAGTTTCGGAAACTGAAACGCTCAAGGGGATCGAAAATCTACGTTTCATTAAAAGTCGATGGGAGGAAAAATGTATCAACCCCGAATACCAAATCCTAGAAGACGATTCAGAAACCTAAAGCGGAGTTAGAATTTATGAACTGCACCCCCACAAAAACACTTCTGATTTTAACCATCGCATGGTTAGCATCGGCTTCATTCGGTTTTTCCCAATCGGTCGATGATCTAAAAACGGCTTACTCCGGCAACATCGAGTGGAGCCCATCCAAAGGCAAACTGACCTTTCTTACCTCAGGAACCATCCATTTTGACAAACCCGATCACAAAGAACATTTCTGGGAAGTGCCCTCTGAGGTGAAAGAGGTTTTCATTCCGAAAGACACGGTGGTCACTGGCGCATTTCATACTTTCAATGATTGTTACATTCGCGGAGAGGACCGGGAATCGTCCATCGTCTACGGTACTTACGAACGAGACTGGTCAGGGCCCCTCGGCATTCAGGAATGGTATTATTGCTTGTTTCAAAACTTCGGAGGTACGCTACGTGTGGAGAACCTCACCGCCCTGAACCCTTACGCCTATTTCATTCGCGGGTGGGATACCGTTAATCACGTAAAAGACTGCAACTTCATCGATCAACGGGGTGGCAATCAAAGCCACAGTGACGGTTTTTCAGGAGGCAACGGCTCCACCGTAGACAACTGCTATTTCGAGTGCGGTGACGACGTCTTCAAAGTCTATTTCCAAAACGAGATTTCCAATTGCACGATCAAGATGATCGAAAATTCAGTCCCACTCCAACTCGGTTGGGGCAACTACACCGATGGAGCCGTTGGGAATTTCAAAAACCTCAGGATTATCGGAGACAGCGGACGCGGAAGCTCAGGCAACGCGATCATCAGTGGTCGTCGAGGCAAATACCGAATCGGAGTCAACGTTGACGGACTCATGGTGAAAAATCCTCTCGCGGCCCTTGTCAGCCTCTGGGAAGAAGACATGCAACTGCACGGCACCATCGACAAAGCGAATATCGAGGTTGATCGTTACTGGGACAAAAACAAAGGGACCTCAGAGCTAATCATTTGCGGAAGTCGAGAGCACAGAAGCACATACGATTGCAATCCGGAAACCGACTCGGCCAAAGACGAACTTCCGATGTCTCCTCTCCTCAAAAAACTGCTTTCCATCGACCCCCAAAAAACAAAAAAAACTGCACCCGCAAAAGCTTGTCGGTTGGCTTCTCAAATTCCCCAATTGGTGTCATCGTTGCATTCTGGTCAAACGAACACCGAAAACTGGCCTTTTACCAACAGCGAAGCAGATGTCACCATCGATCGCTTCATTGGGGATACCCGAGCAGCAAGCGAAAGCTTTGTTCAAGTTCCCGCATACGTGGACGCGCTCTGGAACAAGAAGCGTATGCCAGGCGAAACCATCATTAACCGGGCAACCTCGCTCAACGAATACGCAGATTACCTTTTTGATTTTCTAGAAACTAAGCATGGGTTGAATTCCGAACTCGAAAACGAACTTCGATGCATGGCTTTGCTGGCAAAGTTTTATTCCAATCAGGCAGAAGGCGCGGTGTTTCTACAGATCTTCAGAGAGATTCCGATCCACAAAAAGGACAATCAGGTGACAGCGGTCGAATACATGACTCAGGCTTCCATCTACTGGCGAATGTTCATGGAACTCACGATCGAACAACGACACCTCCCCCACTGGATGCCCAAAAAAAGTGAAGAGGAGTGGCAATCCATCCATCGAACGATTCGCGACAACATCACGACTGCAAAAGGCGCCATTTAAACCTTTCTCTCAAAATGAAAAAAAATACCCCCATTTTTATACTCACTCTTGTTTCTTTAACAAGCTTGCATGGCAAACTGACCACCTACGACTTTCCGGATGAAGTCCGGAAGTCTCAATTCTATGAGGTCTCGGTCAAACAAGGGGAAAACGTCAAAAAATCCTTCGTTCACGTGACGGAGTGTCCGGACGGCCCCTTTACCGATCACAAAATATGGATCACGGTGCAGGACCGGAGCATGTCTTTTACTCATTTCGCATTTGACGAAGGTCCGGTGGAAGTAACCGTCACGAAAACCTTTGGCACCCGAGCAGACAACGCCATCATCACTCCGAGCTCCTATGGCGTTCAGTGGAAGAAATTTGATGGTCGCTCAGTAACTTTTGAACTCGAAAAACCAGAGTATGTTTCGGTTCGCTTCGTGAGCGACGACAACACCGACGAATTCAACAACATCAAAAATGGGTTGATGATCTTTGCGGATGAACCGGAAAACGACGTCCCGGACCCGAAAGGAAAAGGAGTCGTTGTTTACCAAAAAGGCATCGATCCCATAAAACTTGTGGAAGCTCAAACCATCTACTTCCCTCCCGGACTTCATCGCCTGAAAGGAACTTTGACGAATGGCATCCTTCAGTTGCGTGACGATCAGGCGGTTTACCTCCATCCCGAAGCCTACATTTACGGAATCTTTCTCGCGGCTGCAACGCACAACGTGAAGCTCTACGGGCGAGGGGTGATCAGTGGAGGCGAGCACGACTTTCACTACGATGGCATGCGCCAGCAGGTGGAGTTTGACCGATTAAACTATCGTATCAATACCCGTCGGGGCAGTCACCATACTGTTGAAGGCGTGACGATCATCGAGTCCATCAACCACACGCTCGTCGTGCCGGACAACTCGCTGGTGAAGGATGTGAAGTTCATTTCATGGGCTTGCAACAACGACGGATTACGCTCGGGTGACGGAAGTGTGGTCGATCACGTATTCATGAAGGTTTGCGACGATTATTTTTATGCCACAACGAAAACTCTGATCACCAACTCTGTGCTTTGGCCGATGTTCAATGGAGCTACGCTGCAACTGGGATGGGGAACCCGCGGTGGTGGCGGCTGTCGCTTCATCAACAACCACATCATTAATCCCGAATGGGAGTGGATCGGCTCCAACACGGGCTTCATCGCCTCTCAGTGCAAGCCGGGAGCAAACATCAGTGACATCGTGATTGAAAACGTCGTCTTCGACGGAGACATCAACGCCCTCGCCTCTCTCGACTACGCACTCGTCGCGGGTCGCGAATACCACTACGACGGTAGCATCCGTGACATTACTTTCCGAAACATTGAGCTCAAAGGGCGCCAAGTCTGGTATCCCGAAAGAGGATGGGACGATTACGAGCGCGTCGAGGTGCAGCTCAGCCGGGATTACAACATCAACGAAAAACATCCTGCCATTGGCGGACGAAGTGTGATCCGAGGGATCAAAAATGAAGCGGGCGACATTGCGTGGGTGGAAAACATCACTTTCGAAAACGTGAAAATTAACGGTCAATGGGTAACTGAGGACAACCACGCAAAATATTTCGACGTCGATCCAGAAACTACCCGCAACATCCGCTTTCTGATTAATCCCGAGCTTCTTTTTCAGGATGCGGTTTCGCGCGCAGATTCGCTGCGAAACCCACAAGCCGGAGTAGTTGCAACGCGTGAAGACGTAAGCATCTCCCGGGCTGCTAGCTGGTTCGGCGAAGGACCAATTGCCAAGTGGACAATCAATCTCCCCAAAACCGGAAAATACGAACTCCGATACGCGCTCGTTCCAGTTTATTCGAAAGCGGAGATTAAGGTTGAAATAGAGAATGCTTTCACTCAAACGATTCCACTGGAGCCAACAGAGGGTAACGCGTTCGGAAATATCAAAAAAACGATTCCCGAGCTCTTCGAGTTGAAGAAAGGCAAAAATCATATCGAGCTCTCAATTGAGAAAGGTCTGGTTTACCCCGATCTCATCGAACTCGTCTCACAAGAGCTAGCGCCCGGGACACCCTCACACTTCGCTTACACCCATTGGCACGGAATCATTCGCAGAGGGGAGTCCAACTGGATCTCGAATGACCTCTATTTCGAAGTGAGCCCTGAAGAGCTGGAGATTCGTCTTCGCGGAAATAGGTGGGACATCGGTGTCGAAGAGGCGGACTCGTCCCAATCGGTCGAAGTCAGTATCGTGGATCTGAGCGGAAAAACCATGATTCCTTACCAACCTCTTTTCCCGGATGGCAGAGTGGATTTATCCAGCTTGACTCCCAACCCTTACATAACGGTGATAACCGATCATCAAACTTTCTGGATCGCCAAACACTTTAACTACCATGCACTCGATAACTAAATTTCTACTTCTGATTTTTTCGTTCACTACCGGAGTTCTGCTTCACGCAGATCGACCGAACGTCTTGTTCATCGCTATTGATGACCTGAATGACTGGGTGAAGCCCTTGGCAGGTCACCCCCAAACCATCACTCCTGCAATGGACAAGCTCGCGAGAGAGTCCGCTGTGTTTGTAAATTCATTCTGCACCTCGTCAGAGTGCAATCCGTCCCGAATTTCGATGCTTACGGGTTATCATCCCAAAACAACCGGATTCAGTAATAATTTCTTGCCAATCCGAACCCGAACATGGACAGGAAATGACGAAATTGGTAACGATGTGGCCGGATACTCTAATTATCCCATTCCGGACATGGCGGAAGTAAAAACGATGCCTCAATGGTTCAGGGAAAACGGATACAAAACTCTTGGAGTCGGTAAAATATTCCATGACCACGACAAGAAAAACGTCGATGCAACACTGTCTTGGGACGTCTGGCACGAGGTTTCGGGCTACGATCTTACTGGTAATCACAATTACAGCGGAATCTTCGACGGCAAGGTGCTGTGGCAGGACTGGGGTGCCGTGGCCTATGAAAAAGAAGACACCGCAGACTACCAGCGAGCCGAATGGGCGGCAAAACAGTTGCGGTCAGCCAGCTCTGAGGAACCCTTTTTCCTGGCTGTCGGTTTCAAGAAACCGCACGATCCGTTTTACGCACCTGAGGAGTATTTTGATAAATTCCCGGAGGAAGACTTCGTTCGGCTCCCAGCAATTAGTAAATCCGACCTCGAAGACATCGGCTACATGGGCAAATTGATGGCTGATAAAAAGGATGGTATCGTGAGCGAATATGAAAAGGTCGCCGGTGAAAACAAGTTTAACAAGGATTACCGGAAGAGCATGGTCCGCGCCTACCTCGCCACAATAAATTACGTGGACGAATGCGTAAACGTCGTGCTCAATGCCTTGGAAAACAGCCCACACAAGAATAACACTATCGTGGTGCTTTGGTCCGATCATGGTTTGCACCTCGGCGAAAAACTTCACTACCACAAGTTTACTTTCTGGGATCAAGCGACACGCAATCTCACCATGATCAAAGCTCCAGGAGTGGTCGCCGGAGAGCGGGAGCAGACTGTCAGTGCTCATGACCTTTTTCCAACGCTAGTGGACCTTTGCGGATTACCAGAGGATTACCTGCAGGAGGAGTTTAATCAGCAGGGTCATAGCCTACGACCTCTACTTGATGATGCTGGCAAAGGCTGGGCAGTACCAGCGTTGACTACCAACTACAAACGCTACCACCCCATGTCCTCACAACTCAGAGGAGAAACCTACTCCGACCAATTCTTCGGTCACGGTCTGCGCACTCAACGTTGGAAAATGATCGAATACATCCCGAACAACTCCACTGCCGAACGGGAGTATGAGCTCTACAATCTCGATGAAGACCCCGAGGAGTGGACGAACTTAGCGGAAAAGCCGGAGTATGCAGTCATTCAAAGCAAGCTCACCAAACTCATTCACAAATTCCCGGGAGGTGAAGACGGAGCGCAAAAGGAAAACACTGCCCCAACCCTGATTCTGACTTCAAGCCGGGAAGGAGAAACCACGTTGCTCCAGGCTGAAGCCCTCGACGCTGACGGTCCGGATGAAATTGATCGTGTGGATTTCTACGCAGATGGTATCTTGCTCAGTTCGGACAATAGTTTCCCTTACGAGATCGAAACTAACAACAAAGCGGATCAGTTCACCGCCATTGTTTACGACACTTCAAAGGCAATTGATATTTTCGTGCTACCCCACAGTCACTGAGTCAGGCGATCATTTAAACCGATACTGAAGTTGCAGATAAAAAACTCGGTCTCCCCAACCCACCGGTGGCTTTGTAGCGCCGCTGTTGTAGTGAGGCAGCGCATGGGTATCCTCCGTCAGATTCTGACCAATCAGTTTCAGAGCAAATGAATCCGAAATCTTGTAACGCAAAGCCAAATCTAACTCTGTTCGGCTACTTTTGTAAGCCGGATGAGCTTTCATGTAGCTGATGTCATCTTTCTGGTACCACTGATTCAATGAAAGGTTTACGAGCAATTTCCCGTTAAAAAACCGATGAAGGTAAGCAGTTTTGATCTGGTGAGCCGGAAAATTCGAGAAAACATTCCGATCCGCGTTCACATGGATCACTCCTTTAAAATCGGACTCAAAAGCGATCTCCTTCGGAAAGTCCACTGGCCGAGAATAGCTGTAAATGAGGAAAAATTCACGGTTGTCATCAGGCGCGTAATTGAGAATGACTTCCGTTCCAAATACCGAAAAAGACTTTGGCATATTGGCAAAACCATTATTCGCACCTGAGTTCCATCCAATCGTATTATGAAGTCGGTTGAAGTAAGCATTGAGATCCCAGTGCACACCTCTTCCTTTGGAGAAAGAGTAGTTGACTTCAAAACTGTCCATTTTCTCGGGCTCTACGTTGCCAACCACACCCTTTTCCATGTTTGCCATATCGGGGTTTCTAAATCCGCGTTGGTAGCTGAATTTGATAGACTCCCCTTCCTTCAGTTCATGAGCAATCGAAAAACGCGGTGAAAACGCACTGTGAGATTTGTTCCAAAGCCAGGGAGATCCCCTAAACTGTTCGTCAAAATACCTGACTCCATCGTATCGACCTCCGACAAGAACAGTTGTTTTTGAACCTGGAGAATAAACAAATTCACTGAAAGCAGAATACTCCAACCAGCTAAAAATGCTTTCCTCCCTCAAGGATTGTTCTCTCCCATTTTCGCGGAGCTCAACACCCAGTCCCTCCGATTTGAAGAATGATTTTTGATCGTAAAAAGCCCTGCTACTGACAGCACCACCCGCAGCAAATGCATACTTTGCGCTAATGGTTTTCCGATAGATGGTTTTCAGTGAATATTCAATTTCCGAAGGAATGTTATGTGCCCTCAAAGGATTCTCTCCGGGATGGATTTCTTTGTAGCCCCTGTCTGTGTCGTAAGTACCTGAATCGACGACATAAAAAGAACCCACAAACTCAAGCGATTCGTCCGATGAGAATTCGAACTTATACTTTGGCCGAACCAACAAATGAGTGTGAGTTCTGGTGATCGGGTAGTCTCGATCAACCGCTTCGATAAAGGTTCGGTTTCCATTTTTGTCGATGATCCATTCCAGACCTCGCGAACCGTTCGGACCGTCAATCAAATCGTCCACATTGAGATACACGTCCATGAACTCCGTGTAGACTTGCAAATTATTCCACCGCCAATTGAAGGAAGCTTTCCAGTTTACCGGAGCAAATGCGCCAAAATGGTCATACTGATCAGGGAGTCCATCAGGAAATTCCTTGGTCGGAGGAGTTGTGGAATCATTGGATTTAGTGAGTCCTAACGGACCCTCCTGAGAGGGACGCAAACCATCTGAAGTGACCATTCCCAGGTAAGCAAACCACTCACTGTTTTTGCCAAATCCTCCGTAGCTGATCTCCGTTTTGAAGAGTTGTTCCTCGATCCCCCATTCTACTTGGCTTTCTACTCCTGGATGATCCCTGCCATTTTTGGGAATCAAATTGATGTAACCGCTAATCGCACCCGTTCCATGAACCAGTCCTGACGGGCCGTTAAAAACTTCGATACGCTCCATGTCGTTCAGAAATGGAAGCAAAAGTGGTAACATGTAACCCATATGGGTTCGCTGGTTCAGATTTGTGCCATCCAATAAAACAGCAGTCTTCGAATTTACATCGATGGAAATCCCCCTCTGCCCCACCAGAGCGCCAAAAAACCTTCTACTGGATTGAGCTCCAGGGACAAAATGATTGATCGCATCAGCCAGGGTGCGAACACTACTTTCGTTTACGTCCTCCTCATCAATAATCGTGACATACCCAGGAGCACGATTCTTCTCCATTTGGAAAAAACTAGAGGACTGAACGTTGATGTTGAGCAGTTCTTCAAGAGACATATCCAGAAGGCCTTTTGACAAAGATTCTTCTGAGGTATCGGCACTGGCCGAAGTCAAAAATGCCGAATAGAGGATCACGGCAGATATAAGACACATCGCCAACAGACGATTGTGGATTTTTAGGAGGACAGCTATTTTCGCATTCAGAGTCATTTCTGCTCCTTTTCTTTGAGAATCCAGCGGTTCACCACTTCCGCCAAAGCCTCAGGTGTGTAGGGTTTAGGTAAAAAATCATTCATTCCCGATCGTCGACAGGATTCCCTGGTATCCAGCCCAGCGTGAGCGGTGACTCCAACAATCGGAACACCCGAGGAATCAGCAGCAAGGTTGCGAATACTTCGAGCTGCTTCGTAGCCATTCATCCGCGGCATCTGAATGTCCATCAACACTAAATCATACACACTCTCACTCATTCGATCAAGCGCCTGCACCCCATCCTCTGCGGAGTCCACACTCACACCGATGCGCGCCAATATCTTTTCAGCTACGGCTTTGTTGTAAGGATCGTCTTCCACCAGCAATACCTTCGGAGCTCCTTCAACAGGTTTGAGAGAAGGACTATCCCCAAATCCAACTCCAACACTGTGCTCAACTGTGGAGATCTTCACTGGAATATCTGCCCAAAACTCACTACCAACATTAATTACGCTACTCACACCGATCTCACCACCCATCGCATCTACAATGCGTTTGCATATCGCCAAACCTAAACCGATACCGGAGTACTCCCGAGTAAGGGATTCGTTGAGCTGAGTGAACGGTTGAAAAATTCTATCCAACTGCTCCACAGGAATCCCTGAACCCGTGTCTTTCACCAAGATTCGAAAGTTAGTGAATTCGCCATCCCCCGGGGAAAGCCTCAACTTCAGGTGAACCCTCCCTTCCTCAGTGAATTTAATAGCATTTGCGATGAAATTGAGCATGATCTGTCTCAATCGGGTTTCATCTCCCTGCACAAAAATTTTCTCATCATTTCTTAGCTCGAGGCACTCTTCCACCTCCATGGAGTAATCAAGTTTCAATCCCTTCTTTGCCGCACGTTCCGACATGAGCTTGGCGATATCTGAACCTACAAGATCGATATCGACCGAAGCGTGATCGAGTTCGATTACATCCTTCTGAATGCGGACGTAGTTGAGGATGTTATCAATCAGCTCAAGCAGGTGTTTGGCCGAACGCATCATGATATCGAGCAGATGTTTGCTCTCAGTATCCTTGATGTCTTCCATCAACAATTCACCAAAACCGATGATCGGGTTGAGTGGAGTCCGGAGTTCATGGCTCATTACTGAAAGAAACTCATCCTTTGCCTTACTCAGCTCTTCTGCATTCTCTTTAGCCTTAAAAAGCTGTTCTTCATACTCCTTACGTTCCGTGATGTCTTGCACAAGAACGATGTATTGAGTTTCGTCACTTTCGATGGCCGAGACTCTCCTCAATGCCATCATTGCATAAATATCCTTTCCACCTTTGGATTTTAGCCAGCAATCTCCGAAGAATTGATCGCTTTCACCGATCAACATGCTCAACAGCTTCTCTTTGTGCTCAACCGACTGTCCTTCGGCCAACAATTCATGCCAGGTCATTGATCGGAGATCCTCGTGATTGTAACCCAGGATCTCGGCCATTTGATCATTCGACTCTAGCCAAACCATGTTAGAGTCCAAAACGCCTAAACCCACAATACCCAGCTCAAAATAGCGTTTAAACCTCTCGGTATTCGCGTTGATGATGGCCTCTCTTCTTTCAATCTGCTCCATCATTGCGTTGAAGGCATCGACCAAACTACCCGTTTCGTCATTGTAGTGCCGGGTCTGTCTCCTTGAGTAATCTTCTTCTTGCGTGATCCTCTCCGCAGTCCGGGCAAGATCGAGAATCGGTTGAGAGATGAGGTTGCCAACAAATGAAAGTAAAAAGACAGACACCAGCAGCGCCCCCACAAAAACTCCAAACAAAATCTTCGCACGAGTGCTCACGAACTCATCAACATCGCTTAGGTCCACCTGAAGGACCAACTTCCCGATGACTCTGTTCTCGAAAACGATGTCCTCATTAATCACCAACACTTCATCCCAGAATCCAGTTCCCCGGAATAGTTGATCACCCAAGATAAGCTCCGAAAAGCCATCGCGACTATACTCCGCAAGCAGCTGATTTTCTCTGAAATAGACCTGAGCACTCCCCACTGATGCTCTACTATTCAAAGAGGTAAGAATCTCACTGGCATCAACCGGATCTTCGAACGAGACGGACGATTCTAAATTAATCGCCAACATTTTGGCAGCACTCTGATGCTCGCTGACAAATCGTTGTTTGAAGAAATGAAATTCGATAAACGAAGAAATCAAAATCGCTGCTGTCACCAAGAAAAAGCAAGGTATCGCGATGACCAGAAAGACTTTCCGCTTCAGAGAAAGGTCTCCTAGCGCTCGGTAGATGGGTTTCAGGAATCTCATGAGCCCACCACCTTTCCCGCCAACCGAAGCAATTTGGAACGAAACTGAATTCCGTTTTCCCTGGATTTACCCACATCAATGCTGAAACTCAGTTTACCCGACACCTCGTTGATCATCACCATTCCGCCCAGTTCCAGGAAATCATCAATATTTCCTGCCAACAGGATGGAACGGTCTCCCACTTTTTGCAGGAATTCTTCTATAACTCCAGGCTCATCATTTGCGAAATACAAAATGTGAAATCCTTCGAGAGCTTCTTCCCCAAAATCCCGATCAACAGACACCAGATTGATGGAGCCCTTCAGATTTGAACTTGCAATGATCGATTCAAAAATTCCGTAAACTTCTCTATTTTCAAAGACTCCCAGCGTGTATTGATCCGGATCTGCATCTTTCCACTCAGTGAAACTGACGAGCTTGAGTAACATCGCCACCTCGATCTCACTTCGCTCGTACTGAGCAAAACTGCCTTGGATTCCTCCCCAGTACACACAAGTCACAGCTGCCAACACCCTCAGAATCGAACCAAACGTTTTCATGAACTCGGTTTTCAATAAATCCCGAGCCATACAAAATTTGGATTGAAGACTGGATGTAGGGGGGAACATGAGTCTCACGAAAATTTATCGGTAGCTTCCTAAGATACTTAAGATTCTCCAATTAAACAATTTCCACAACTCATTTGACTACCTAAGATAGTCTACAACGAACACCTCTCAAGTTCATGAAACGCCGAAAGTCGAGATAGACCTAATCACTTGAATTGCTTTCTTTTGACGATTGTCTCCAAAACGTGGCTAAGATTTTTCTCTTAAAAATATACGTGTTACTCAGAGAGCAATTGCAGTCAAAATGGGTCCCTCAACTTCGCTTGTCTTGAGCCTGCTAAACACGCCGAAACCATTGTTCCCTCTCTCACAACATTCTCGCAAACCATAAACGCCATTGTCGAAAAGGTCATTACACGCATGGATACCAAAGATTTTGAGGCAAAAACTGCAGCAATGGATTGCCCGATGATTCAACGCGAGCCATGTTATCAACAAACGAGCAATTCTCTTTTAACAACCCCCTTTTATGAAACTGAATAAAAAGATAACTACCCTACTGTTAACAGCGTTCGCATTTTACGGCGCTGTAGCTCAAAATCCACTAAAAGTCGGAGATAAAAGCTTCTACGGAGCAGATCCTTCGGGACTCTTCACCTCAGACGGAAAACTCTACATGGTAGTCACAACCGACGAAATTGACTGGGACGATCAGGTCGACTGGAACATTTTTTCTTCGGAAGATGGCGTAAACTGGAAGGATCACGGAGTCATTTTCGCTGCTGAAGACTCTGGATGGGGTAAAAACAACGCCTGGGCGCCAGACATCACTGAAAAAGACGGCAAATTTTATCTCTATTACTATTTTCGCAACAGCGGTCCTGACGGAGGAGTCGGAGTAGCCGTAGCAGACCACCCTGAAGGCCCTTACAAGGAAGCAATTGGAGAACGCCTGCTGAAAGGACATGATCCCGCTATCTTCAACGACGATGATGGCCAGTCCTACCTTTTCATCCAGGACAAAGCTTACATCCTCGGTGACGATATGGTCAGTGTAAAAGAAGGTCCGATCAACCTGAACCTTGAGTATCGCCCCAAGAAATTTGAAGCCGCTTATGTGATCAAAAACAATGACACGTATTACTTCACCATCGCGCGCGATTGGAATAATCTCATCTATTACACCGCGAAAAGTGTTCTCGGCCCCTACACCTTCCAGGGCGAATTCATGAAGCCTTACGGGGGAAACAATCATCACTCGATCCTCAACATCAATGGACAATGGATCATCTTCTACCACCAATGGGTCAAAGGAGTCGAGGGTCACGAGGGCCATGCACGACGCATCCGCGCTGAGTATTTGAACTTCGCAGAAGACGGGTCAATCAAACTCATTTCGCCTTCGGAAGAAGGGATTACGTTAGATCTCTGAACCTGAAAATCGTCGATTCATCAAATCGGCGTAAAAGACAGATCAAATTGGCGTCAAAATCGCCAATTCGGCCGGAAACCCCTAAATAAGGGGAAAGGTGCAACCGTATTTTAAGTCGGGATCATTGACTTATGGCAGCTTATCCAGTCTATTATGAGCGCTTTTTCTCGATTTAAAAACAGGCCGAATATGAAAAATCTCAGATTTTCGTCGCTGAGTACGTGCGTACTCGCTCTGCTATTCTGCACCTTCAGCACAAGCGCAATTGTCATCAGCAACCAAACCGTGACAGTAGATTTTGATGAATACTATGCAGGTACTCTGCTCGGTTACTCAGACCCGAGCAGCAACACTCATCTGCAAAGATACACTTCTTCTGCAAACAATGACTTGTCCGCGGGGCAAGGTTTCGAGCTGACTGTCCAAAGTGACGGTGGAGCTGATGTCGCCGCCCTTTACGACACCGACCGTCGCATTTACGAAAAGAGCAACGGAGGAGCCACACTTCACTATCACCAGGTTACTTCAGTAAGGGATAATTCTGAAGGAGACGCTGCTGCAGGAGAAGATAGTGATCTTGAAATTGATGATGGTACGGATGGGGAATGGGAAGGCGGAAACCTGCAAAATACTCGCCTTGGCAATGCTCTTATTATCCAGGAAAATTTTGACAGCGATGACATCTCTCAAGGACACCTCGACCTGGTCCAGGGACAGGACAGTAACAGTAACAAGAGAGCGCCCGATGACTCTGGAGCCGGAGGTTACATTAGCTTTGGGTTTGAGTCTTCAATTTACTCATTCGGTTTCTCATGGATCGATCTTGATGAACGAATCAATGGAGTCTACGGCACAACCATTACTTTCGTAGACACATCAGGGACTGTCGATCAAAGCGTTACCGTAGATTTTGTAGAGTTCGAATCGGGAGTTTTCCAATCCCGAAACAGTGTCGATCAAAACGTTGTTTGGGGTGACGGACATGCAAACAACATCTCCTCGATCTCCGTCGCTGAATTGAATAATGTCATGAATACCAACCTAAACTCCTTCGATGAGGTTAGGTTCGACCTCAAAGGCAGCGGTGGTATTGGACATGTGACCTACAGTTTCTCAGCCGTGCCCGAACCTTCCACTTATGCGTTTGGAGCGGGAATGATCTTATTGATAGGTGTTCACTTCTGGAGAAATCGTAAAAAAGCAAAAACCGAAGCCTAGTACAGAAAATCCGGACTTCTGTTTCATATGTTGCGTCAAGCCGGAGAATCACAGCCTGTTTCTTCAGCTTGACGATCGTTAGTCGAAATCAGACACTGGGAGCTAACATTTGATCAGCCCTGGTGTTATGAAATCACACTCCATTCCCCTTTTGTTTACCTTGCTCCTCGTGGGTTTCTATGCCCAAGCCTCCAAACAATACAATGCGCTTTCGCTCCTTCCCCAGTTCCCAGAGAGCATATCGGTAAAAAATCTAAAATGGGTCGATCTCTTGGATGAACATCACGCCGCAGGATGGAGCATTATCAATCAGGGTCCCAACGAATCCGCCGTTTGGAAATTGGAGTCTGACATCATCATAGGAGACAGTTCGGCTGGCGTTCCACAAAACCGTCAATGGTATGCACACGAAACGATGTGGGAAGACTTTATTCTTCACGTAGAATTTCAGGTCGACGCAAGTCTCCCTGCCAACAGTGGGATCCACTTTCGAAGTCGATTCAGTGAAGAACTCGGTAAAATGCAGGGGCCACTGGTCGCGACTGACAGCGACAAAATTTTTAAAAACGGCATGGTTTGGGACGCCGCGGCGAAGTCCAGCAAATGGCTATCTCCGGTGATACCCAAGGGGGTCAGACC
The DNA here is from genome assembly GCA_022361075.1 of Opitutales bacterium. Taxonomy (GTDB): domain Bacteria; phylum Verrucomicrobiota; class Verrucomicrobiia; order Opitutales; family JAFGAQ01; genus JAKSBQ01. The sequence continues at coordinate 23,697 of JAKSBQ010000422.1, forward strand.
CTCGGCAGAGTTTACCACCGATAAGCTCTACATATTCACTTCCAAGGAAAAGTGGAATCGACTGATTTTAGCTTGCTCCGAAGGAAAAATATGGATCTACATCAACAACGTATTGGTGAATCAGTTCGACGGTTCATCTGCTTGGGGGGACGAGGTTCACAAGGAACTTGGCGTTGGTCTCAAAGGACATTTTGCTATCGAAATTGACAAAAAGCGCCCAGCACGATTTCTCTACCGCAACTTCCACGTCGCACCTCTCTAGTTGAAACTGCTCCTCAACAATAGCTTGCAAGCATTGGATTTCTTCATTCGTTAGCTAACTAGCAATGGTCACCAAATTCATCAAACGATGGGCACTCGCCGCCCTGATCCTGAACTTGAGTTTAGGGCACTATGCGACGCATGCACAGGTGAGTGATTGCCTCAACCCATGGTTTGAACAGTTCGCTGATTGTTGCTGCACCGAAGAAAATCAATCCAGCAATCATGGATGCTGTAAAGACGAGCAAAACTCTTCGCAGGAAGCGAACTGTGACTGTTTGCATGAATCTTCAAGCAACAAGGCTCCTCTCATCGACAGCTGGAATCGCGTTTCAGCTCCGGAAGTTCACGAACGAACCGCAAGTTCTTTCGAATCCATTTCGACACCTCATGCATCAAATTTACTGATCGAGCACTCGCCTTTTAAGGAACGACCTCCGCCTCGGATACCTGATTTCAAAATCACAGGAAAACTCTCGAACTGATTCACTACACGTTTTCAGCGCTAAATCGCTGAACCCACACTGCCGTCAAACTTCAGGGCAGTATTCCTAACATCTTTGAGATGAAACTAAGCGTGTACCAACATGAATCAAAATCTGAAATCCATTCTAAAGACCAAAAACAAGGGATCTCCTCCCTCCGAAGATACGAACTCAAACAGAAAACCGAAACGGTCCATCGATATTTCGAAACGGATTCCCTACCTGCTCGTCGGCGGTTTTCTTTTCGTGTTCTTGTTTCTCTTTTGGGAGGAATTGCTGCCAGCAAAAAAAGTCGAAACAGCGAGAGTCCTGACAACTGCTCACACCAGAGAGTCCAACGACAAAATAACAACTAAAACTGACTACAACGGGAAGGTGCTCTTCCAGGCATCCGGTTGGATCGAGGCTGATCCCTACCCTTACGACGCACCCACCCTAATCAACGGCATCGTGAAGACCGTCGAAGTGTTGGAAGGTGAAACGGTTGAGAAAGGACAACTCCTCGCAACTCTCGATAGCGACGATGCGAAGCTAGACCTTGAAACTGCAGAGCTGGAGGTGCGCCGACTTCAACTTGATCTGGAATCCCATCATCAGATGGTCGAAGGACTGAAAGCCGAATTGGAGAATGCAAAACACGAAGTGAACGTCCAGTCGGCCAAACTTGCGGAACTTTCGGACGTCGCCCAACGCATGTTAAAACTCTCCGACGGTGCGGTGCCCGAACAGGATGTAAAGCAAGCGCTTCTCAGAGAAGCGACCCAAAAGGCCATTCTCGAAGCAGCCAAATCCAAAGAGACTCAACAGTCAGCCGTACTCGCACAACACCAACTCATGCATAAAAGCTTGGAGGTCTCCGTTGCGAAAGCAGAAGTGGCGAAGGAAAAGGCGAAGCTCCAGTTGGATCGCACCCAAATAAAGGCACCTATAAGCGGAATAATCCAGACGCTTTACGTAGAACCAGGGCACAAGCGAATGGCGAATTCAGATCAACTGGAGTCTCTGACGATCGCAAGGATCTTTGATCCAGAAAAACTTCAGGCCCGAATCGATGTTCCGCTGGAAGAAGCATCCAAAATGCAAATTGGACAGCCTGTGCTTCTAAGAAGTTCACTGCTTGCTTCCAGGATCTTCAAAGGTGAAGTTACACGAATCGTTGGAGAATCTGATCTCCAGCGAAACACTCTCCAGGCAAAAATCAGAATCGTCGACCCAGATCCCCGTCTTCGGCCCGAGATGCTCTGCCGGGTGGAGTTTTTGGACACACATGCCTCCGGATCTGCAACTTCTGACTTGGCGATCTTCGCTCCAGAAGCCGCATTGAAAAATCGTTCCGGAGAAAGTGCTATCGTCTTCCGTCTCGATGAATCCCGTAAACAGGTGGAAGAAGTCAGTATCACCGTCAATCCGTCTCCACAAAATGGATTTTATGAGGTAACCGAAAGTCTGCGTCCCAATGACGTCGTCATCCTCAATCCATCCAGCACTCTCTCGAACGGAGACCGTGTGAAAATCAAAAAATAGAAAAAACGATGACTAATTTAGAAACAGAAGCTTACATCCGCTGCCGCAACATCTCGAAAACTTACTTGAAGGGAAAAACTGAGGTGACTCCTCTTCGAGCGCTCGACCTTGATGTACAAAAAGGAGAATTTCTAGCGCTCATGGGACCATCCGGCTCTGGAAAAACGACGTTACTCAACCTCATTGCCGGCATTGATCAACCCACGACAGGAGACCTTTGGGTGGATGACAAAAATTTGAGTGGAATGAACCGCGCACAACTCACCGACTGGCGAGCGAAACATTGCGGCTATATTTTTCAGCTTTATCACCTTGTGCCCATTCTGACGGCATTTGAGAATATCGAGCTGCCTTTGCTGCTGGACAAATCGTTGTCAAAATCCGAAAGACACGCAAAAGTTCAGGCAGCGCTTGAGCTGGTATCACTAGCAGACCGCTCGGATCACCGCCCAACCGAACTCTCCGGTGGACAAGAACAGCGGGTCGCCATCGCACGAGCTATTGTCTCAGATCCCGAATTACTCGTCGCGGATGAGCCTACTGGTGATCTCGACAAGGAATCTGGCAGGCAAATTCTGGATCTTCTTTCCGCCCTCTCAAACGAACATGGCAAAACCATCATCATGGTAACCCACGATTCGAAAGCAGCTGATGCCGCTGGCAAAGTCCTGCACCTTGAAAAAGGCCAGCTAGTGGAGAACGCCATCACATGAAGACTTACCTACGCATCGCGATCCTGAGTGTGAAACAAACCTTGCGGCATCGCACCCGGAGCCTGCTAACGATCATTGGCGTTGCGACCGGCATGTTTCTCTACACTTCAGTTGAGACTTTGCAAAGCGCACTCGGAGTCATGACCAAGGAAACGGCAAACGACACTACTTTGGTCGTCTATCGGGAAAACCGCTACTGCCCGGCAACCTCCAAGTTACCTGAGCATTACTTGAGCGAAATTCGCAACATCGACGGAGTCGAAGAAGTTGTGCCCATCCAAATCGCCGTCAACAACTGCGGAGCCAGTCTCGACGTCATCGCGTTTCGCGGAGTGCCACCCGAAACACTGGCTAACTACAACCCCGACATGGAGATCCTCGATGGTTCGCTTGAGGACTGGAAAAGGCGAAGCGACGGAGCTCTCGTTGGCAAGCACTTCGCTGCCCGCCGAGGATTGAAACCTGGCGATCAATTTGAGGCAGTCGGTGTGAGAGTTTACGTGTCCGGAGTTTTGGACTCTCCTCTCCCTCAGGACAACAACGTCGCTTACGTGCACCTACCTTTCCTGCAACAGGCAACGAGCATGGGCCTTGGAATGGTGACGCAATTTAACGTCAAAGTGAACTCCGCCGATCTGTTGGAAACCGTTTCCGAAAAAATCGACAGTCTGTTCAAATCCGATTCCGCTCCCACTCACACTCGACCTGAAAAAGCCTTTTTCGCTCAAACGGCAAAAGACATGATCGAGCTCATCAGCTTCACACGCTGGCTGGGGTTAGGTTCGGTGATCGCCGTCATTGCTCTGGTCGCGAATGCACTTCTCTTAATCGCCCGAGGTCGGGTGAAAGAAAGTGCTGTGATGCAAACCATTGGCTTTCAGCAGCCCCACCTTGCAGTTCTGATGCTCTGGGAAGGCTTGCTTCTCGGAGTCGCAGGGGGAATCATTGGCACTTTGAGCGCTACCGCATTTTTCAGCTGGAAGCGTTTCACGTTTGGAAACGAAGGCCTTACGCTCGCAATTGAACCCAGCCTTTCGGTCACGTTTGGCGCGATCTTCGCCTCAATTTTACTCGGAGTCGTCGCAGCCCTCTGGCCAGCTCACGTGGCTTCCCGAAAGCCCATTGTTGAATCCCTACGAACCGCCTGAGACCATGCTACCTTTTTCATACGCAACTCGCAACTTGTTGAGAGATCCAGCCCGTTTCTTCCAAAAATCCGGTGGAGCCTGTCTGGTGGTCTTCCTGGTGTTCAGCGCGGGATCATTCAACCGTGGGATGGATCGTATCCTTCGCTCGTCAGGTGCGCCCAACAACGTCATTCTTCTGGGGGCTGGATCGGAAGAAAGTGTCGAACGGAGCGAAGTCGCTGTTCAGGCGGAAGAACTCATAGTTGGTGGCATCCCCACGATCGCAAAACGGAATGAAATTCCGGCGGTTTCGGGAGAAGTACACTACATGGGCATCATCAACACCTCAACCCAACGTGAAGCCCAGGCACTACTGAGAGGTGTCACTCTAAGGGCACTCGAAGTGCATCAGGAAGTTCGCCTGATCGAAGGCCGATTTCCACAAGCTGGTGAAGTCATGCTCGGAAAGCTCACCCATCGTGCGCTCAAGGTTGAGCAATCAGAGGTCACCGTTGGTAAAACCATCGAATTTGAGGATCAAACGTTTGTGATATCCGGTATCTTTGATGCCCCAGGCACAGTCATGGAGTCTGAGATCTGGATGAACCGAACCGACCTGATGACACTCACACAACGAGACTCACTCTCATGTGTGGTCGTTCGCATGGAGAGCGAATCCGGATTCAACAGAGCTGATTTATTCAGCAAGCAACGACTGGATCTCGAGCTCGTCGCGATCCGTGAGTCCGATTATTACAAACAACTGTCCTCGTTCTACGCGCCGATCCGCTGGATGACGTGGCTCACCACGCTGATGATTGCAACAGGCGCCATATTTGGTGGTTTCAACATGCTCTATGCGGCTTTTTCATCACGCATTCGCGAACTGGCTGCATTGCAAACCATCGGTTACTCCAGAAAAAGCCTTTTCATCTCCCTCATGCAAGAAAGCTTGCTGACTACGATGACGGGAACACTGCTCGCTTCCGTTTTGGCCGTGATCTTCCTTGAAGGAACCACGCTGTATTTCTCAATCGGAGCCTTCGTACTGTCGCTCGACCTTCCTCTCATTTTGATGGCTCTCATTACAGGCTTTGCCCTGGGGACAATCGGCACCATCCCTCCAGCCCTCCGCTGCCTCGGAACGGATTTACCCAAAGCCCTCAGATCATCTTAACCATTTAAAATACATCATGAAAAAAGCATTATTCACCATCACTGTGATCTCATCTACATTGTTTCTAGCAGCTTGCGCACCCAGTGCCACTGAAGAAACTATTACCCAAACCACCACCATCGAACCTGGTAGTTTTTTGCTCTCTGAAGCACCTGGAAATGCCTTGCCTGTCGCGGAAATCGTAAAAACTGGAAGTCCTGGCGATAGTGTCGTTGTTGAAGGAGTGATTGGAGGACTTCTTCACCCCTTCACTCAAGGCTACGCGAGTTTCGTATTGGGTGATGACGCCATCGTTTACTGCAACGAAATGGCAGAGCCTGATCATTGTCCGACTCCCTGGGACGCCTGCTGTGTCGATTCAGACATACTCAAAGCTTCGCGTCTTGTCATTCAGATGCTGGATCAGCAAGGAATGCCCCTCGAGACCGATCTCAAAAGCTCCCTGAGTCTCAAAGAACTGGATAAACTCATCATAGTCGGGGAAGTGGCCAAAGGATCCACTCCGTCAAACGTGATCATCAACGCTTCCGGAATTTACAGGAAAATCTAAACATTTGAGGTTATGCACACGTCAATGTAAGCATGAAATGTCACCGTTTGCCTTACCTACTAATATTGACTTCAGTGCTCCTCTTTACGGGCTGCAGTCATTCCAACATGGTTGAAATGCAAAAAAACCAGGCGAAGAAAGAATACTTAACCGGCCATGGAAACCGTGATCAATATCAGGAAGATCTGAGAAACATCGAGGCTGCTTCCGAAGAATGGCGCAAAGAGAACAAACCTAAATAAGTTTCATTTTATTGCACCTTTCAATTACAACAATTAGCTTTCTCACATGAAAAAGCTAGTTGTGATTACAGGTGCGAATTCCGGTGTGGGACTGGAGCTCTCTAAGACTTTTGCTTCAGACGAGCACTTGCTTCTGTTACTCAGCAGAGATATCGAAACGATCGAATCCCTGAATCTCCCAAACTCGCTGTGTAGAAAGGTTGACGTTACCGATTATGATTCATTTCAAGCTGCAGTGGATGAAGCCGTGTCGAAGTGGGGACCGGTCGATTGTCTGATCAACAATGCAGGTGTCCTTTTCATGAATGATTTTGTGGATCAAACTCCTGATCAATGGAGGCAGATGCTTGACGTGAACGTCCTGGGCGTCATGAACGGGATCAAAACCGTAATTGATTCCATGAAGGAGAGAAAATCCGGAACGATCATCAACATCGGTTCGCTCAGCGGACACAAAATGATCGAAGGCCAGACGGTTTATTGCGGAAGCAAACATGCATTAAAAGGTATCACCGAAGGACTGCGTGCTGAACTCGCGGACCACAATGTTCGTGTCTCTCTCATCTCCCCAGGTGCAATCGAAACGAACATCACCCAAAGATCTCAGAGCAGCAAATATGCGAAAGGCCAAAATGCCTGGGCCAAATCGATTGGGGGCCTTCTGGATCCCACTGAGGTTTCGAAGGCAGCCCTCTACATCTACGAACAACCCCAGCGGGTCTGCATTCGCGAGATCACCCTGGCCGCTACCCGACAAGTGATCTAGTTTTGCTGTTCCTCTGCGTGTTGGTAGAGCTCTTTGTTCATCTCTTCCAGATAGAGAGACGCCACAAGCTCGTTCCGCTCCAATCTTGCATCCAGCCAGTCGTGCCATTGGAAACCCAAGGCCTCCGACCAATAATACCAGTCCCAATTGATGTAACAGAAAGACTTAATTTCCGGTCGTTTACGGATAAGGGTGAAAAAATCCCTAAACCATCCATCCCAACTTTGCTGTCCATTTTCCACACCCACATATCGTGGCGTGGTCTCTCCCAGCATAACCGGTTTTTGGTGCGCATGTGCCGCATCCATAAACGCCATGGTCCAGTCACTCAAAATCTCCTCAGCATCAAAAATATCGACACCCCACCAGTCCACCCACTCATCTCCTGGATAATAGGTCATCACTTCCTCAAGAGGCTTCGGACCAGCCGAATTCCCTGCCGAACACCAGACCGTCGCAGCCACCATATGACGTTTTCGAACTTCTCGGGTAATGCGAATCCACGCGGCTTTAAATCCTTCGGGAGTGTAGTTGTTCCAACTGCCTTCAAACTCGTAACCAATCCTCAAATAGGCGGGTAGCCCAATGGCTTCTAAGGTATCAAGAAACCTAGCTATGTTCGTATCGAAATCACCTCGACCAACCAATGTTGCCTCCCCTTCTCCGGTGTCATTTCCTCCAGTCATGTTCACACCAATTTGAAGATATTCGATCGGCACTTTAGCATCTCTCCCTTCCTTCTCGGTCCTCGTACACCATTCCTCGACGCCACCGTCGGTACGGGTCAGTCCGATGTAAGTCATGTAAACGGACGGACGTTTGCCCGAGCCCATGAGTTCGGAGTATCGATGATAGGATTCAAAGTCCTGACCGGCACCGTGCAACACCGTCTTTTCGGGTTCAAGCCGCGCTCCGTAGTAATTTCTCTCCAGGTAGCAATCGGAGGCACGGGTAGTCAGCGTAGAAGCTATCAAAATTAAGAATATCAGAGCTAATGTTTTCCTCATAACTGAAAGTAGAATTTAAAATTACAGCTTGATTATAGTGCAACTTAGTGCAACAATCAAATTACATTTTCACTTTATGAAGGAATCTACCCCGATATCTTTTCGCATCGCAGTCATTGTTGCTCTTGGCGGATTCATATTCGGATTTGACGCATCTGTCATCTCCGGCGTGGTGGGTTACGTGACCCCCGAATTCGGACTGAACGTATGGCAACAAGGCCTTGTTGTCAGCGCTCCAACTTTGGCGGCCATCTTCGCAAGTTTAAGTGTGGTGCCTCTCAGTGACTTCGTAGGTCGCAAACGCATGCTGCAGGTCGTTTCTTTCCTCTATTTCGTGTCTGCGATTGTGTCAGCCTTCGCTCCGGGATTTTGGGTATTGGTGGCTGCCAGAGCAGTCGGTGGGCTCGCATTTGGTTCCCTGATGATCACCCCGGTTTACATCGCAGAAATCGCCCCTCCCAAACAACGAGGCATGATGGTTTCGGTAAACCAGATGAATATCGTCATCGGCCTATCAGCTGCCTATTTTTCCAATTATCTTTTAGTCCAACTCAGTCAAACCACGGCACAATGGGTATCATGGACTGGCATCGACACGCACACTTGGAGGTGGATGCTCAGCATGGAAACTTTACCGGCGCTTGCTTGGGTGATTCTGCTTTTTCTAGTTCCGGAAAGTCCTCGATGGCTAATCGTAAAGGGCAAAGAAAAGGAAGCGAGACAAGTCTTTACCCAACTACTGCCAATCGATCAAATCAACACATGCATCGCGGAGATCAAGAAGCAGTGCGCAGAATCGACTCGATCCCCATTTTCACTCCTAAAGGAACTATTTCATCCCTGCATGAAACACGTACTGCTCATCGGCGCCTTGGTAGGAATCATTCAACAAATCACAGGGATCAACGCTGTCTTCTTCTTCGCAACAAGCATTTTTGAACAGAGCGGTGTAGGAACAGACGCGGCCTTTGCACAAGCCGTATTTGTGGGGGTGATCAACGTCGTCTTCACGATTTTCGCGATGTTGCTCATCGATAGATTGGGCCGAAAACCACTCATGATCATTGGTCTTTCAGTAATTGCAGCATCGATGGCATTAACCTCATGGGGATTTTCCAGTGCAAGGTATGAAATCACCGACAGCAACCTCGAATCCCTGGAAATCACAACTAAAAAAGAGCTACTTACTCCTTTGATTGGGCAGGTTTTTGAAAGCGACGTTGAGTTTAAAAAAGAGATCACTGAAAGGATCGGAGCAGACGCGATGCGAACAGATGGCGCCGCCATTTTGCAGGTGACGATGGACATCAACCCAATCGTGGTATTAACGGGTATTCTTGGATTCGTAGCAGCATTTGCGATCTCACTTGGACCCGTCATGTGGGTGATTCTTTCAGAAATTTTCCCCAACCATCTTCGAGGAATCGCGATCGCTTCGATCGGCTTCATCAACGCCATGACCAGCTTCGCGGTGCAATTCCTATTTCCATGGGAAATCGAGAAACTCGGAACCGGACCCACCTTCGCGATTTATGGAGTTTTTGCAGTCATCGGTCTTATTCTCGTGCTCCGATACCTTCCCGAAACCAAAGGTAAAACCCTCGAACAGATCAAAAAAGAACTCGTCCCGGGTCACTAATATTTCAGCACACCACCCAACTTATGAGCACCAAAAGCACTAAACTTCCACTGATCGAAAAGATAGGCTACGGCCTGGGAGACACCGCATCCAACCTTTATTTCCAGAGTGCGATGCTCTTCATCCCATTTTTCTACACAGACATCGTCGGTCTCGCACCTGCCGCGATGGCGTGGATGATCGTAGTCACCAAGCTTCTCAACGCTTTCGCTGACCCACTAATCGGCAGCATCGCAGACCGAACCGAAACCCGTTGGGGGAAATTCCGCCCTTATCTTTTGTGGATGGCAATACCCTACGGTCTCTCAGGTATTCTACTTTTTTACAAACCCGATTTCGGCCCAACTGGCGCCATTCTTTATGCCGGATTCACTTATTTCTTCATGCTTACGGCTTACTCAGCGATCAACGTCCCCTACTCCGCTCTGATGGGTGTGATGTCATCGGACTCCAAGGAACGAGACACTCTTTCCTCCTTTCGCTTCGTCGGCGCTTTTCTTGGATTGTTCATCATCATCTACGCTGGAACGGATTTTGCGAAATCACTGGGAGCAACTGGCGAAATCGACGCTGACGGGCAACCCGTCGTCGACCTCGCCAAAGGTTACCTACTGGCAATGAGTATCATCGCTGTTCTCGCAACAGTGCTCTTCTTCATCACATTCGTTACTACCCGTGAGCGCACAAAACCAGTTGTAGAGGACAAAAAGGACAAATCACAGGACTACAAAGATCTTCTTAAGAACATCCCTTGGCTCATCCTCTTTGCATTCGGAATTCTCAATCTCACCAACATCGCGATTCGGAACGCAGCTGCGATGTATTATTTTGAAAACTATGTGGGTGATGAAGCCGCTAACACGATCATCAACGTCCTCGGAATGTCTATCAATGCCGGAAGTATGGGCACTTTCATGCTCTGCACCATTGCAATGTTGATCGTAGGCAGCGCTTGCAGCACTCTCTGGCTGAAGTTTATCGATAAAAAGTGGCTCATGCTCATTGTCTCGATGGCGAATGCTGTCCTCATGATCAGTTTCTACCTACCCGGTCCAAATGACCTTGGCACAATGTATGCGCTCAATCTTTCCATCGCATTCATCTCAGGTCCCGTCAGTCCACTGATATTTTCCATGTATGCGGACACCTCGGATTACTCCGAATGGAAAACTGGCCGACGAGCGATGGGCCTCGTTTACGCAGCCGCTTCATTCTCGATGAAAGCAGGACTCATCATCGGTAGTGCTCTGGTGGGTTGGATACTGGGAGGATTCGGTTACGTCGCCGGTACCGAACAAACTCCCACCGCGATGGAGGGAATCCGTCTCATGATGAGTGCCATCCCCGGTGCTTTCGCCCTGGCTGCAGCCTGTCTGGTGATTTTCTATCCGCTCAACAACAAGAAGCTCCGAGAGATCGCGACTGCTCTGCAGAGCCAAAACACCAACAACGAAAGTTAACTGATTCCGCTTTTTATGAATTTTAGAACACATCTCATTCCTGTTTCTGCACTGCTCCCGATGAGTTCCATTTGTCACGCAAACCCAGTACTCACCAAACTCTATGACAAGGGTTACCTGCTCTTTGTCGGGCAAGACAATCAGACGATCGACGAATATCACGAAAGCGGATTTTTTCCAACGGCGGGTGGAGTCGTCACCTACACAAGCCTCTACACCCTTCGAGGATTGAGGGAGTACGTCGACTACGGTTCAGGGCCAGTTCATGCTTCTGTCCTGGTCGAAAAATACCCCGACTCCGCTCTAATGATCGGGCTGGCACTGATGGATGAAGAGGGTATTTCCAACGGATTAAACCGCATCGCGAATGGAGAGTTCGACGATCAAATCATCAGTCTTGCGGAGTTCGTCCGAGACTTAGAACGGCCTGTCTTCGTACGAATCGGTTACGAGTTCGACGGACCGTGGTATGGATACTCACCCGAGCCCTACAAAGCCGCCTATCGACGAATTGTGAACCTTTCACGCGAAATTGCGCCCAACTTCATCAATGTCTGGCACTCAGTCGCATACGTATCCGACCCATCAATATTGGCTAATCTCGGAAAAACCTACACCGAATACATGATGGATTGGTATCCTGGAGACGAGTATGTCGATTGGACAGGAGTCACCTGGTTCACTCACCTTTATGAGACTACTGCACAGGAGTTTGTAGATCTTTCGCGAAAGCTAAATAAACCCGTCATGATGGCTGAAACCGCGCCGATGTCCTACGATCTGGAAGATGCCACTTACGGCTCCCCAGTGGACAACGGGTCTGTGAAAGCCGGTGACATCATTGACACTGATTTGAGTGCAGACGAAATCTGGAACCGTTGGTTTCAGCCCATGATCAATTTCATGGAAAAAAATGACTGCTACATCCACGCAATTTGCTACATCAATACCCATTGGGATTCGCAACCCATGTGGAAAAGAGATACAGAAACCGGAAATTACCAGGGACTTTACTGGGGAGACAGCAGGCTACAGGCAAACCCGGGAATCGCAAAAAAATGGCAGGATTTGATAAGTTCATCCAAATGGATCAATCGGGATGAACTCGATTTCAAGGATTGGATGATCGAACGAAATTAACTCTTAGCCACTTCCAGAGTTCGATCCTCAATGACACTGTTCGTCGAAAACTGATAGCGCATGTTTCGATAAACACAGATGTCAGTTATCTCGGCCGGAATTCCCTCTGGCGCTACGCGATAGTTAGTCGAAACCCGGTAAAATCCGGTAACTGGCAAAACCCTGTGATAAGTATGACCGTGTAGGAGTACCAAGGTTCCTTTCTTTGGATAGAGGGTGATTTGATTTTCAAAATCCACGTTCACCTCCCCAGCTGGCAGAGGCCCTTCGCGATGCGTCCCAGGAACTACTTGAACCTGTCCTCCAATCTCGGAAACGATATCCCGGGTGTAGATGAGACGATTAAGATTAAAACAGCTATGATCTTCCGGTGGACAGTCCTGATGCCAGGCCTGGCCTTTACTCCCTTTGGGTGAAAACATCACCATGCTGTAGAGATTTCCCCAGTTTTTGCCCAAGATCGCTGTCGTGATTTCTTCAAACGCTAAGATCTGATCAATTCTGTCAAATTCCTTAACATCCTCTCGCTGGGGAAACCACGGGATAATCTCGCACTTTGATTTTTGGGTAAACTCGTCGTTCAGACAAGAATCTACAGCCTCACCCAAAAACCGCTTTATAATAAGGTTGTGCAGTTCGTCCATCAGGGAGTGATCGAAAAAATCTTTGACCACGACGTATCCTTCTTCCCAAAACTGCTTTTGGATTTCTTCAATGTTCATGACTCTGTTGTGTTGACGTTTGTGAAATTCCTCGTTGGCAACCCACCTACTCAGGCAAGTAAAACTCATCGGGTATATCTGCATTGCTCGAAAGAAGCACACATGCCGAAGCCCACGATAAAAAATCCGGCCAGATCCCACCATTCGGAACGCGTGTGGGGTCATCCTGAACACCATCGCTGTGGAAAAACTGTTCTGTCGCCCAGCCTTCGTAACCAAAACCGAAATGTCCGTCGCTGAGATTGAATGTCCCCAGTCCCCAATTGAGTGTATCTTTCAAACGGCTGAGAACGTAGTCATCACCTGTCTGCTGCCAGGCATAGTAAATTTCTTCGGCTACCAAGTTTCCCATCTGGTGGATATGGATGTTGTGGGCAGAGGTGATACATCCTCCACTTGAAGACCAGTTCAGGCTCTTAAGGGGCTCGTTACGGTGCCTGGTGTTGTAGGCAAATTTCCAACTGAAGTCATATTCCAGCGTCTGCAACAACCGTTCCAGGTAGAGATCTTTTCCGGTCATTTCATGGATCGTTTTTGCTCCCGTAATGTAGGGAAGTGCACACTCCTCGTCTGGCGCATCGCCAGTATCCATGGGCATTCCCCAGAGGCATCCATTTTTAAGGAATTGAAAATAATACCCATCCGCTTTTTCAAAAGATCGGAGGTATTTTTCGTTGTCGGTATATTTGTATGCCTCCGCCGCAGCGGCCAAAAACCATAGTCCCTGACAACCTTCCCAGTGAATCGCATGACCATCCTCTACGTGATAGTAAATTCCGTACGCTCCATCTTGACGCTGCTCGTTCAGAGCATGATCGATAATCGACAACGCCGTCTTCACCCACAAGTTCAGACGTTCAGCCTCCACTCCAGCATCCGGATTAGCTCGAAAAAACTCCACCAGTTTCAATAGATAACACGCAGCCTGCCCGTTGACATAAGCCGAATGGGCACCACGCTCGTCCATGATGTCCGAATGGTGTTTGTGGATGAGTTCCGTCCACCAGGCCGTGGTAGACCACTCGTCCAAAATCTTCGATTCGTAGAACAAGCCTGCAGCTGAATTTACCCCGTGGGTTATGAGGTTCTCTACGAAATCGACTACAATCTCCGAAGCTTTGGGATAATGCTTGTAAGAACGGGCAAGAGGATAAACCACTTGCATCCCACCTGTCCACGCCACGTCCCCACCAAGTCCCGTGTCAGGTCGATCTCCGGACAAAACGGTAGGAAAATACTTATGATCCTCGCGGTACGCATCCTCTGCAATCGCTTTAGCCATCAGCCGGATCGCATCGTTTCTTTCGACTTTGTTGCAAGGATGCTGGTGAAGTTTTTTATAGAAAAACCGAACCGCGTTTAGATGGGAGAAAGAATCGGTTTTTTTGCGAAAATACAGGTGACCACTGGCCTCAACGGCCTCATTCACCTTTAATTGGATTGCCTTTCCCGTTGGTCCAACAGAGGTCGAGGCGTCTCCTAATTTTCCGCGATACAATTTCGGGAAATGCTGATACCCCATACTGACACCGATTCGATCGCAGGAATCTTTTCCAGACACATCGATGCAAAGTCCATTTTCGACAAAACCATCTTTGTCCGAATCAACATCCGTGACTTCATCAATCTGAATCGCAACTACATTTTTCGATCCCTGAGAGAGAACCGAATTATGTGTGGATCGATCCGCTCGTGTTCGAAGCTTATTCGTCTTGGGATAATTCCCTTTTTTTCGATAAATCAACTGGGGTTGAATACTGCGCGACACTGCCAACGTGTGGTCCCCATACAAGGTGCCCGGGATTTGAAAATAGGGTTGTTTGTCACTGATGAAAGCAATCTCGAAAAAGAGCAAAAGTGTACTCGCATCACCGGAGGTCACTTTGAGTTTCCACTCAAAAGCCAACTCATCTTCATAGCTGGCTACTTTGTTGATGATCTGTTCACATCGCACTCCTCCCTCCAGTTCCCATATGATCACATCCTCACAAAGCACAACTGAAGTTGGTTTCAAGGTCTGCTTCTCAGTCTCGCCATACAATTCGAACAGGTAATCGACGCCGTTGAAGTGAACAACGGGCACACCGCCTCGTGATTGTATTGGATCAGTATTCATTGGGGTTAACGCGTGCACGTTTAACATTTGAAATTAGCGCGAAAGGGTTGGATACGGACTCGCGGAATCCGCTATTCGTTTTGAAATCGGATTGGAAAGATTCGCCCGCTCCCTTCGCGGACGAATCCATATTCTTAGTTTTCGGGATTTACCCCTATACCCGATCCTAGAAATTCGTGCCGAACTGCAGGCGCCAAGAACGACCGGGTGCGTAGACGTAACCATAGAGATCTTCGTCATTGGTCAGATTGTCTACGTTAAGCTGTAGCCAAGCTGGGCGTTCACCGATGTCGAAATCGTAACGGGCCATGAAGTTAAACTCCTCCCTGGGATCCGTGAACAGTTTGATGCGATTTCCATTCTCATCGGTTACCGCATTACCTCCAACGGTGAAGCCTGAAAGATACTCACGTTTGCTTTGGAATGATCCACCAAATCCAAGCTTCAAACCTTCCAGACGACCTTCCTCAAAAGAGTAGCTAGTCCAGAAACTCAAATCATGCATCGGTGTGTCGTCCAACGATTCGCCATTCGTTGAAGCGGGTCCGCCCGTCCAGGTGGAAGTATCCGATGGGTCTGCATAAGCCTCATTGAGGGAAACTCCCTGCAAGCCCCAATTTCCATCAGGGAAATACCAGATCGCCCAACGATCCTGCGGGTATGGATACTTAGGGAATACCCCCTGCCTGACGATTTCCCGGCGGGTATAGGCGTAGTTCAACAAGATCTGCCAATTATCGATCGGAGTCAGAAGGACCTGACCTTCCCAACCTCTCGATTTCTCGGTGCTTTCCAACGAAGCTTGATAGCTGTTGGGTAGCGGTGATGCCCAATCCATCGCAGCGTTGTTCGCATTGGAATCAGTCACGACACTTGAGTTATACAACCATCCTGGCCATCCATTTTGGCTACCCCAGGCGAAAATAGAGTCCAGGTAAGCAGCTCCTGTGGTGTCATTCCCGTTACCGTCGAGAACTGTGATGTAGGTATTACCACCGTCAGTAAAAACATCTCCGCTCGCAACCGCTGCGTCATACTGAGCCATACTGGCAGCATGAGCGTTGTTTGTAGCAATAATGTTGGTGATATCGTAAACTGTCGGACGATTCGGATCGTAAAGTCCTTTACCCGGAGCTGGAGTCCAAAACAAAGTCTGTCCAGGACCATTCACTTCAATTTCATAGGTGCTAAAGGTCGCGGAAACACGACCATCTAGAAAGTTCAGTTTGATGCCAATTTCTTTACTCTCCGCTGTTGTCGCACCAAGAGGCTGTCCGTAACCGTCACGAAGACCATCGAAGTTTGGCTCAAGCCCCTCAGACTGCAGCGCAAAAACTGAAATACCATCAACAACTTCAATACTCACACCCATTTGCTCGGTGTTGTTCGACTGCTCTTCAGCTTCAGTCAGATCAGTTCCTGTGACCCCACCTTCTGTGTTAAAGTCCCAATCAACGACACTTTGCTCGGCTGTGTCTTTACGACGACCATAAATCAACGTGATGCGCTCATCCCAGAACCGGCCTTGCCATACACCGTAGAGGCCACGGTTTTTCGCTTCGTTAGCGGAGTAGTAGTTGGGTAACAACTCAGGAAATCCTGCCACACCGTTTGGAGTTCCGTTGTCGATGATTCCTTGTCCGAATCGAATCAAAGAATGATCGTTAGGATCCTTCCAAAGAAAACCGTCATCGGTGCCAGCTCCAGTCACACGGCGGATTTCATCAATCTCCGATTTTAACTTCGAGTAACCTACCAAGAACAGGTGATCCATATTGAAAAAACGACTCTCCTCCAGAAGTTGGAAGTTGTAAGTCAACTCTGCTCGAAGTTCCTTGCGATCGCGGTTACTGTGCGTTGCCTGCCACATGTAGGTGAGAATCGCATCATTTAGCACACGATCATCCTCCCCTGCACTGGTGTTGAAAATCTCACCATCAAAAACGGGATCGCCGTTCGCAGCCTCAAATGGCTGCACATTAATCGTACCGCGAAGTCCCTCAGGACCAACTCCGGACTGGTATGCATTATTCACGATATCCCGAGTCCAGAAGTCCACTTTTGAATAATTGTAACCTGCTAATACATTGAGCCCATCGAAGATTTCGTGAGTCGCTTCTATGTTAAAATTCACAGCGTCTGCTTTCACGTATGTATCTGGACCCGAAAGTCGAAAAGTACGGCCATCAATTCCATCAAAAATCACAAATCCTGCCTTTTGCAGACGATCCTGCTCATTGATCGCACTGTTCGAACCACTTAAGTCCCCGCGTGCACGCATTTGCTGGAATCCGGTCCCGTAGGTTTCGTCGCTTCCGACCTCAATATCCAAAGTGATTTTGGTTTTATCAGTAGGTCTGTATTCTAAAACAGGTGAAACGAACCATCCCTGAGAGTTTTGAACGTCGGTCCAGTGCTCCGCATCATCAAATGATGCAGTCACACGATAACCAAGTTTATCAGAAATAGGTGCCGTGTGGTCCACAGTTGCACGATAGGAGCTATTAGAACCAATCTCCGCTGTTACTACCGTTTGCGCGGTTTCCATAGGACGTTTGGGAAGATAATTCACAACTCCACCAAAGTTTCCGATCCCGTAAAGTAGAGCGGCAGGTCCACGCACGACTTCGACTCGATCAATGTTGATCGAATCCGATGAATGCTGGCGGCGGTAGCCCTTTCTCAGAGCGGACTCAGTCACAAAACCACGCATTTTAATCGTAGTGTTGGTGATCGCCGCAGTGGCACCCGAACCGTTGTGAACGCCTCCGGGGACATCATCAAGCCCTGCACCAGCGTCATTCTGTGAATCCAAAACGATGCCCGCAGAATAGCGTAACGATTCTCTAAGATCCGTGGCCCCCGTGTCCTCCATGAACTCGGACGTGATCACTTCAATCGGCATAGGCACGTCCTGAAGTGCGATATTTATTCTGGATCCTGAAATCGTGTTTGACGCGTAATAACCGCGATCGCCTTCGGTCGAAACCTCAAATGGGGATAGTTCATAAATCTCGCCATCATCAAAACTGTCAGCCTCCTGGGCAAAGACAGTGAGTCCACTCAAACCACTTATAAGTAGGGTAGAACAGACGAAGGTAACCATATTTTTCACCTTTAGTCTCATAGTATGTTAATTTTGGGGTTTAACAAGTCTTCAGATTTATGGGATTCGTGAAACAGAACCCTTAAAAGTGCATTAAATTTCACTATTCAAAACAATATGTCAAACCATAATGTGCATTAAGTTTCACTTTTTAAACTCAAATTGAATACAAAAATCCCTTAGCTCCTCACAACCAACAGTTTTTGAATGACCCAGGCTTACAAACAATCTGCTTTAGCAAAACGCGAGCTTCTCTAAACAGGCTCACCAGTAAGCCCTCACGGTTAAAACCTTCTTACTTACGCGGTATGGCAGTGGTCTCCCCCAGCTTGAATACACCATCCACGAGTACCTGCCTTCTGGGGTCGGTAGGATGGGCAAAACGCCTCTGGATACTCAGAACAGATGAGATTCCCATCGAACGAAAAGGAACCTCAAAAGTAGTCATTTGCTTGCAACCTTTAGGAGGTTTTTCTCCATCAAACCCAGTGATGGAAACATCTTGAGGAACCCGTATTCCACGTTTTTCCAATTCAGTCATGAGATAATAGGCCTGGTGATCCGCAGCACACACCCACGCCCGAACACCTGCTTCTACTCGTTGAGCGACCATATCAACCATCTGCTCAGGTTCGACCTGCTCATCTCGCCTCATGTTGATGACATTTTTCGGTTCAAAAGGGATGTTGAAGCGATACAGGTTTTCCACAAAAGCCCCTAAACGACGTTCAGCCCATGGTGCAGGCACATGATATTTCCAGCTGAGAAAACCGATCTCACGATGTCCGAGTCCAACCAAGTGCTCGATCATGTAGGAGATTCCGCGAATCTGATCCGGATTGATACAGTCCACATTAGTGCTGTCATAATCCTCAAAAACCGAAACAACAGGAAGCCGTCCCATGAGATTTTGCACGGTTTGTTCATCAAAAGCGTAAATCAAAACGACACCCTTAACATCGCGAAAACGGACATCAGGTAAAAGCTTCCGGGCCCGCGCGGAGGGAGCATATTGGGAGGGATCGACATAGTGAAGGTCCACCTGTAGTTTCTCAGCTGCCGCCTTCTCCGATATTCCCTCGAAAACCTTCTGTGCTGAAGGCGCCATATCTTTTCGATCCTCAGGAATCCCAATCAACACTTCAATGCGTTCGGCCAACTCTGAATTGGTTCCCTCAACATTACGAGGCTGAGAATAGTCATAACCCAACTCCTTCGCCAATTGAAAAACTGCTGCCCTCGTTTCCGGATTAATTTTCGGATGATGGGTAAAACATCTTGAAACGGTCGTGCGCGAAAGATTCAAGCGATCAGCGATCAATTGTTGATTGGGTTTACCCGACTTCTTCAGCATAGATAAGCCTATTTTCTTTACCTGTGAAGCACAGTGTCAAGTTTCATGTCCGTGCACTTTCCGAGAGGCAGGAGTGGATTTGGCTCAACAACTCCTCCGAGAGCGTCATTTCGATCACTTCACTTGCTAAAGCCACCTGATCCACGTTTCGCATTCCCAGAATCGCACCCTTAAGGCACTTCTTTCGGAAAATCCACGATACTGCCAGCGCACCGATACTACAACTGACGTCGGCAGATAAAGTCCTTAGCCTATCGACTAGTTCCAGATTTTTACTGAGTTGCGGCTCTTGGGTAAACGCTGCCTGTTTTCGCCAATCGCCGAAACTCATTTTGGAGATACGTTCGCGAGTCATTTTGCCGGACAACATACCTGAGCCCATAGGTGAATAAGCAATACAACCGATCCCGTGTCGCGCACAATAAGGTAAAACTTCAGCTTCCACATCTCTTGAGATCATCGAGTATTCAGGCTGCAGCGAGACCACATCTCCAATCTCCTTGATTCGCTCAAAATGGTTAACTGAGAAGTTCGAAACACCCACCCAACGGATTTTCCCTTCACTCTTTAGCTCAAACAAAGTCTCAGCCGCCTCCTCAATTTGCCCCTCCGGATTCGGCCAATGAATCTGGTACAAGTCGATAACTTCTCTTCCCAGTCGATCCAGACTCGCTTCGACCTCTTCACGAATGGATTTTGCCGTCAAATTCGGGGTGATTTCCTTCGCATCGTTCCACCTGAAACCACACTTCGTAAAAATATACACATCCGCCCCACTCTCTCTCAGCGCTCTACCGACGACTTTTTCGGAATGACCGAGACCATAGACCGGTGCAGTGTCTACCCAATTGACGCCAGAATCAAACGCATGATGTAAGGCTCTTATCGAATCGGAATCTTGCTGAGGTCCCCAGCCCCATTCCCATTCACCACCAATTGCCCAAGAGCCAAACCCGACACGACTGATTTTGAGATCGCTGTTCCCGAGAGTCAAAAATTCGTTCATCAGCACATAAATGTTCATTTCTGTGCACTTTTCAAGTTCAACATTGAATCATTTCGACAACGAACCTTTAGCGGATTGCCATACCGACAATTTTCATTGAAATGAAAAAATGGAAATCAAAAACCTCTGCGTCTATTGTGGGTCAAGTGTCGGTAAAAATCCCGTTTTTAAGGAAACCGCTATTGAGTTCGGAAAACACCTCGCAGGCGAAGGCATTCAACTCGTTTACGGCGGAGGCAACGTCGGGCTCATGGGCGCGATTGCAGATGGCTGTCTTGAGGCCGGAGGAACAGTAACGGGGGTGATTCCCGAGGACCTGCTCGCGAAGGAGCTCGGGCACAAGGGGATTCAAAATCTCGAGGTTGTCGCCAACATGCACGAACGGAAGCACAAAATGGCCTCACTCGCAGACGCTTTCGTGGCGATGCCTGGCGGAATCGGGACAATGGAAGAGATTTTTGAAGTTTACACCTGGTTTCAACTCCAGTTTCACACCAAACCTTGTGGGTTACTGAACGTAGAGGGCTACTACGATCACCTCATAAGATTTCTCCAACACTCTGTTGAGGAAAGATTCCTGATCCAACCCCATCTGGATGCGCTGATAGTAGAAAGCGACATCTCCGAACTTTTGAAAAAACTCAAAAACGCCGCCCCTCTAAAAGATACGAAATGGTGGGATTAGGTAGGGATGATCGTCCCGATCATCCGAAATTATAGCAATGCGGCTGAGCTGGAAGCTCAGCCCTACCTCATTAAAGTCCCTGACAAAACTCGCGGATGCGCTTGATGCCTTTTTCAATCACTTCATCTGATGTCGCGTAACTCAGACGGATGTAACCAGGAGCACCAAATCCTTCACCTGGAACAACCGCAACTTCCTTCTCCTTGAGCAAACGAGTAGAGAAATCGTTGGAGCTCAGGCCGAAGCTACTGATGTCAGGGAAAAGGTAGAATGCACCTTGTGCATTTGGACAAGTGATGCCATCGATGGACAACAACTCCGAACGCAGATACTTACGGCGACGATCGAATGCGACCAACATTTCCTTAACCGCTGCACGTGCTTCGTCTGGACGTTCCAAAGCTGCCAGTGCGCCGAACTGGGCGAAAGTGGTTGGGTTCGAACTAGTCTGGCTCTGAAGTTTTGCAACCGCTTTAGCCACCTCAAGTGGAGCAACCAAAGTGCCCAGACGCCATCCGGTCATCGAGAAAGTCTTGCTGAAACCAGATGCGATCACAGTGCGCTTAAACGCTTCCTCACCAATGCTCGCAATAGAAAAGTGCTTCACGTCTTCGTAAAGCAGATACTCGTAGATCTCGTCAGAGAGGATCCACAGGTTGTGCTTCTCGGCCACTTCGTAGATCGCACGAAGCTCTTCTTCCGTGTAAACGGTGCCAGTAGGGTTTGACGGGCTGTTGATGATGATGAGCTTGGATTTCTCAGTCACCGCCGCCTCGATCTGGGCTGGAGTTACCTTGAAGTCCTGATCGCCACCCGCAAATACTTCAACTGGAGTTGCACCTGCAAGCTTCGCCATTTCCGGATAACTTACCCAGTAAGGTGCGGGGATGATGACCTCATCTCCAGGGCTGCAGAGCGCCAAAATCGCGAGGTAACAAGTAAATTTTCCACCAGGGCTCACAACAGTGTTGAACATGTCGATGTTGGCCAGGCCATACTCTTCCTGGTATTTCTTAGCAAGAGCCTTACGCAGATCAGGAACACCAGGCGCAGGCGTGTATTTGGTTTTCCCAGCCTGCAATGCTTCGATACACGCCTGTTTAATAAACTCAGGAGTGTCAAAATCCGGCTCACCGGATCCAAAACCACACACGTCCTTTCCTTCAGCTTTCATGGCCTTTGCAAGTGAGTCCACGGCAAGCGTTGGAGAGGGTGATACATTATTTGCCCAAGAAGATAAGCTAAGTTCGTTCACGATAGTTTAGATAATCCAGATTTAATTTTCAGGGGAGAGTCCCTCATGGTTGACAGACTGCGTAATGCAAACTGGCAAAACGTGTGAAATCCCACAGAAAAGTGCAACCCATTTTCAAACTTTCATTTCGATTTTAAGAAATACTTAAGGCGCGTTACGGATTAACTATTCTTTTGATAGAGACGAAATCCGATTTTTTTACTACGTTCAGACGATGAGTGACACAAAACATCTGGATTTTATCATCGTCGGATTCGGAATCGCAGGAGCGCTTCTCAGCTATCGCCTAAAAGAGAAGCTTGGGAAAACAGTTCTGGCAATCGATCCCTGCCCAGAAGTGACCTCTTCTCGCGCCGCAGCAGGCATACTCAATCCAGTCACCGGGAAACGACTCGTGAAATCCTGGAGAGTTGAGGACATGCTTCCTGCCGCCAGGAAAACCTACCGCGAAATCGAAAAAAATCTCGGCGCTACTTTTTACTACAACAAGACTATCCGGCGGATCTACCAGAGTGAAGAGGAACTTAAACGATGGAATAAACGAATCGACCAGCCGATTTACCAAAGCTTCCTCGGTAAACAATTCGAGGCCAACACGATGCCCGAAGAAATTCAGGATCCGTTGGGTAGTTTTGAAATTCGCGGAGTCGGAAACTTGGATACCGATCACTTCCTGGATGTGATGATCGACTGGGCCACAGAGCAGGAGATTCTACTCAAAGAAACCTTTGTTTACGAAGATCTATCCATCACCGAAAACGGCGTGAAATGGAAGGATTCGTCTGCCAATCATGTGATTTTTTGCGAGGGTTACCAAGTCTCAGGAAATCCGTGGTTCAAATGGTTACCGATGTCACCAGCTAAAGGAGAAATCTTGACCCTCTCAGGAATTGACCTCGGCACCACCGACATCCTCAGCAAGCAGAAGTGGGTCCTGCCAATCGAAGATGGGAAATTCATTTCTGGCTCCACTTGGTCCTGGGATCATCTCAATGAAGATCCCACCCACCAGGGGAAATCAGGGCTACTTCAAGGACTTTCCAAGATGATTCGCTCGCCCGATTCGTTAACCATTCATGCTCACCGGGCTGGGGTGCGCCCCTGCACCGACGACCGGCACCCTTACAACGGAAAGCATCCCGAATACCCTCAGTTGAGTGTTTTTAACGGATTCGGCTCCAAGGGAGCACTCATGACACCTCTCCTATGCGACGAGTTTACAGACCATCTACTGAACGACGTACCGCTCGACCCGGAAGCCGATATCAAAAGGGTGATTGACCACTATCCCGGAGCGTCACAGGATCAGTAAAACTTGTGAATTGATGACACCTGAGCCCAAGCAGTTCTACTTCGCCGGCGAACTCTTCGACGCTAAACACCTTACCGGAAATGCTCATTTAGCGGCCGCAATTGAGGAAAACTCTGGCGGAAAATATCAAGCGATGATTCCGCAGGAAATTGAGCTGCGCTCCGACCACCCCCACGACATCCGGGACGCAGACATTCTGGCCCTTCTGAATTCAGATCTCGCCCTTTTTCACTTTGACGGAGTTGAGCTCGATTCGGGAACGGTCGTGGAGTACATGTTTGCCAAATTTGCGGACATCCCGAGTGTGATTTTGAGAAGTGATTTTCGAAAAAGTGGTGACCAATCCGAACATCCATGGAATCTCATGGTGAGCTTTTACCCTCGAACCGAAGTCGTACTTAAAAACGCGATTGTGGACTACAAAACCGCCGAAATCGACGCCGCAAGTACGCACTCCAAAAACGCCATCGCAAGAGCAGAAGCCCTGAATCAAGTCATCGCGAAGGAAATCATCGCAGCCTTTGATCGTGTCCTGAAAACACCTCCAACTCTGAAACCGGAATCCATCGAACCTGTTTTTGAATGGTTGAAAAAAATGCCCTCCTTCCGCCATTCGGAAGAAGAGATCAACACCATCCTCGACCCAATCATCGAACGAAAAAAATCTTTGTCATAAAAACTGTTATGAACGCACAACTTGTCGAACACCCAGTCGTATTCAACGCCCTGCATCACTTGCGAAACAAGGATACCGATTCCGCAAAATTCAGGCACTACTGCCACCTAATCACCGTTCCGTTGATTCTGGAAGCAACCAAGGGGCTTCCTCTCGCAAACAACCAAACGGAAACCCCTCTGGAACTCACCAACACCAAGACTTACGCCGAAAGCCCAGTGTGGATTCCCATCCTCAGAGCGGGATTGGGCATGTTGAAAATCGTCCTCGATCTTTTCCCGGAAAGCCCGGTCGGACACATCGGCCTTGAGCGTGACGAGTCCACAGCGATTCCGCGCAGCTACTACGAGAAGCTTCCGCCTTGCGATGGTCAACCAGTCATCCTGCTTGATCCCATGCTCGCAACCGGTGGCTCGGCGGCTAACGCGATTGACCTGATCAAAAAGAGTTACCCGACTTCGCCAGTTTCCCTCGCGTGTATCGTAGCAGCTCCGGAAGGAATTGAGCTGCTCAATGAGAAACACGCGGATGTCCAGATTTTCACAACATCAATCGACCGTCAGCTCAACAATATCAAATACATCCTGCCAGGACTTGGAGACTTTGGAGACCGCTATTTTGGCACAGTCGGTTGATTCTTAAAATGAAGACATTTTCCGGAAAATCCACTTTCTTTGCGATCATCCTGGCATTACTTCTTGCACTACCAGTTGCCGCACAGATCACCCCCCACTCGACTCTCAAAAACTTCAAGCTGCCCAAATACAACGAAAACAGCTACCGTGCTTACACTTTGAGTGGAAGAGAAGGGATTTACGACACCGAGGGATTTTTTGAGGTCAACATGGTCAAACTTTCACTGTATTCAGGGGATGAATCACAGATTCTTGAGACAACCATCACCAGTCCACTCGCTATTTTTGATCTTGAGAAGGATCTCGCCTCCGGGAAATCCGTCGTTGAAATTACGGACAAAGACTTCTACCTTCGCGGAGAGGATTGGTCGTTAGACATGAATCACAAAAACATTAAGATCAAGGATGGTGGCTGGATCCGTTTTTATGACGAGCTCGATCTGGATATCTCCGGAGTCTTTTAATTATAGGAAATGATTAGATTTTTCACATCGCTATTGATTACAAGTCTTCTGACAGGGTCGTTGATCGCCCAATCCGATCCCGCCTCTCAGACCACCACACTTGAAATCGAATTTGCTACCGCCGATTACGACTTCAGCCAGGCGCAAAAGAAAGTCTATCTTTCGGGACCGATCATCATCACCACCGACACTCTGCAAGTCACCTGTGATAAGGCCGAAGTCCTTACGAGTCGCCAAGGCAGCGAAACGACCTCCACTCAGACTAACATCGGTGCAATCGACTACATCCTGGCCACGGGAAATGTCATTCTCAAACAGGGAAACTCTGAAGCTCATGCCGGGCGAATGGAAATTTTTCCAGCCGAGCGCAAACTTGTGCTTGAGGAAAACCCCAAAATGATCGATCCCTACGGTTCTGTTTCGGGCCACCGCATTATCTTTCTGGAAGGAGAGCGTCGCATCAAAATCGAAAGCGGCGGAGAGCAACCCCGATCCACTATTCAAATCAACGAGGTTGAAGAAGTGGGTTTCCTCATGGGTGAAGAAGGCGAATCCTCAGACAATCCCTGATATGCCTCTTAAGCATTCTTATCAATCCGGAATTGACCGTTCTTCCACGATCACCAGCGAGCAGTTGGTCAAAAAATACGGCAAAAAAGAGGTTGTCAAAGGGGTCGACCTCAACATCAAGGCTGGCGAGGTTGTGGGTCTGCTCGGTCCCAACGGTGCGGGGAAAACGACTACCTTCTACATGATTATGGGGCTGATCGCTCCCACCACAGGTATCATCCGGATGAACGACAAGGTC
Source organism: Opitutales bacterium (assembly GCA_022361075.1). Lineage (GTDB taxonomy): Bacteria > Verrucomicrobiota > Verrucomicrobiia > Opitutales > JAFGAQ01 > JAKSBQ01. Next base: position 49,927 of record JAKSBQ010000422.1, read on the forward strand.
ATCACCCGAATGCCTATGTATAAAAGGGCCAGGAGAGGTATTGGCTACCTCCCGCAGGAGCCTTCGGTTTTTTCAAAACTGACAGTGAGAGACAACATCCTCTCCATCCTGCAAACCCAGAAATTGCGCAAGAAGGAGATTAAGGACCGTCTTGAACATCACCTCGCAGATATTGGATTGACCCATCTTGCAGATCAAAGAGCCTACACGCTCAGTGGTGGCGAAAGACGGCGGCTGGAGATCACGCGAGCTCTCGTGACCAGGCCTCAATTCCTGCTCATGGACGAACCTTTCAGCGGAGTCGATCCCATCAGCGTTCAGGAAGTCCAAAAGATCATCTCAAATCTTAAGGCACGCGGAATCGGAGTGCTCATTACCGACCACAACGTGCGCGAAACTCTCTCGATTGTCGACCGGGCCTATCTGCTTTATGACGGGAAAATCCTCGCGGAAGGAACCAAGGACTTTCTCATCAACGATCCCGACACACGGCGCCACTATCTCGGCGAACACTTTAAAATGTAACCCAAGGAGGAAATATGCTAACGGAAGCCCGCCCCATTGTTACCGAAAAAATTTCTGTCAAAGAATTCTACGACCGCAATAAAGACACTCTCAAGCTCGCGCTACTTGCCGGAGAAGGAGGACTTGATAAACAGATTCTCGAAAAATCGCTCAACCGCCCGGCTCTCGCACTCACCAAGTATTTCAAAAATTTCGCCGTCGGCAGACTCCAGGTTTTTGGCGCGGGTGAAATGTCGTTTTTGAACGACATCGGAGATAAGGAGCAAAGATCCGTTCTACATGAAATGGCGATCCGTGGCATCCCGGGGATGATCATCGCACGCAACATCACTCCGACAGACGAGATGATTAAAATCTCCAACGAAGACGACGTGCCGCTTCTCCAGACGTCCCTCAGTTCCCAGGATTTCGCAACGGATGCAGTGGTGGCGCTCGATGAGATTTTTTCACCCAAAGTCATGCTCCACGGGACATTGATCGATGTAAAGGGAATCGGTGTTCTGATCCGCGGAAAAAGCGGTGTAGGTAAAAGTGAATGCGCTCTGGCGCTAATCGAAAAAGGACATAGTCTCGTGGCCGACGACACCACCTACGTCAACCTTTACCGCGACCAGGAACTAGTCGGAACGAGTTCTGAGCTTAATCGGGGCTACATGGAATGCCGCGGTATCGGCATCATCAACATCACCAATCTTTTTGGGGTGCGTGCGGTTCGCATCAAAAAGAAAATCGACCTCGTCATCACATTTGTGCTTTGGGAACAAGGGATGGATGAAGAGCGCACCGGTCTTGAAGAAACCTATCTCGACGTGCTCGACCAAAAAGTGCCGCACATGGAAATTCCCGTTCGACCCGGTCGGGACATGGCGCGACTCGTGGAAGTTGCCTGCATGGTTCACGCGCTAAAGCTCATCGGTCACGATTCTGCAAAGGAATTCAACGAACACCTCATCGCACACATGCAGAAGCAGATGAACGGATAAATCCCAAACGTAAGGGCAGACACAATTTTCCGTTCTCGAATACTTCGTCATTCAGGAGGTCAAATGAAAATCCGTTCTTACCACCCTGAAGATCAAAAAGATCTCATCCAGTTATGGCTGGATTGTAATCTGGTGGTTCCCCATAACAATCCGGAAAAAGACATCCAACGAAAACTGGACGAAAATCCAGAGTGGTTATTGATTGCCGAAATCGAAGGTGAAATCGTCGGAAGTTGCATGCTTGGATACGATGGACACCGAGGGTGGGTTTATTACCTCGCAGTTTCTCCTTCGTTCCAGCGACAAGGAATCGCCTCCCAATTGATGGAATATGCTGAAAACGAACTCCGTTCCGTGGGTTGCCCAAAAATCAACCTGATGGTCAGAGAATCCAATCTGCGAGTCATCGATTTCTATCGCAGCATCAACTACCAACAAGATCCCGTGATTACCATGTCCAAACGACTGGTAGTAGATAAACCCTACAACTCATCAAACTGAGCCTTTAGTTGTAAAAGTAAGGAGAATCCGTCAAAAGACGCTCGCCCTGTAGTCACTAATTTCCCTCTCGAATCTCCTTCTTACGCTCGCGGGCAACCTTGTGTGGCTCCAGATCAAGATCTTCCATACGCTTGGTCGCCAGTTGGCCGCAAGCGGCACTCACATCCTGCCCTCTACTGTAGCGAACCGGAGCCGGAATCGAACGATCACTGAGATATTTTTGAAATTCCCTCAGTCGTTCGGCCTCGCTGGCTTCCATCGGATTGCCGGGGTGCGCATTCATCGGGATCAGGTTCACTTTAGCCTTCAATCCATGGAGGAATTTTACCAACTTCTTCGCATGGGCTATCGAATCGTTTTCTCCCTTGATCATGACATACTCGAAAGTGATGCCGTGCCGGGTTTGGATGGGATACTCCAGCAAAGTTTGCTTCAAAACTTCGAGCGGATACTTCCGATTCACCGGCATCATCGATCCTCGGTGTGCGTTATCGGCACTGTGGAGCGATATTGCCAAGCTCACTGCGACCTCTTGTCCCAATCGTTCGATCTCGGGAACAAGACCAACTGTGGACACAGTCACACGATGCTTGGACAATCCGAAAAGTTTCGGATCTGTCAAAGTGCGACATACCTCAATCACTCCATCCAGATTATCAAGAGGCTCTCCCATCCCCATGAAAACTACGTTAGATACGAGTTTCTGGCCTGATTCGGCCATTTTCTCGTTCGCCAAAAGCACTTGGGATAAGATTTCGCCGCTGCTCAGACTGCGCGTGAGCCCCATTCGACCCGTTTGACAGAAAGTGCATGCCCAACGACAACCGACCTGACTACTGACGCAGAGCGTCGTCCTGCCCTCTGATGGCATCACGACGCACTCTGCGAAAAGACCATCACGCGTACGAAAGAGTAGCTTCTCGCTGCCATCCTCTGAGCTCAAAATCGTGTCCACCGAAGGAAGGCTCCAATCGAACTCCTCTGACAGTTTCTCACGAGCCACTTTGGAAATATTGGTGAACAACTGAGGATCTTTTTCCCTTTTTGCAAAGATCCATTCTCGCAACTGTTTTGCCATGAATTTCGGAAATCCACGTTGCCCGCACCAATCCACCCAATCGTCCAACGATTGGTCGTAAGCGTAGAGTAAGGGAGATTCCGTAACTTTCATGGAGAATGCATCTAGCTCAAAAGACGTGATCTTTCAACGCCCGATCTTCCGTTCGAAAATAACTGCTCAGATTCAAGAGATTGGTTGGAAAAATCAGACTTTTACGCTTAAGTGAGTTTCACTCCTATGAAACCCGATAAAGTAGAATTTGAAAAAGGAATCCGCTCGGTGTCTTACACTGAAGTTCAGAAACCAAACAGCCGCGTACCATTCTTCAACCGCGAGTTGAGTTGGTTGTCGTTTAACAGAAGGGTTCTGGAGCAAGCACTCAATACAGACTACCCTCTGATGGAGCGGGTTCGTTTCATGGGTTTTGTGAGCTCTAATCTGGACGAGTTTTTTGAGATTCGTGTTTCGGGCCTGATGCAGCAGGTCGAATCGGGTAACAACGTCAGCATCAGTCCAGATGGCCTGAGTCCTGTGGAACAACTCAAACGCATCCGCGAAGTCACCCAACAACTCGTAAAGGATCAATACAAATGCTGGCACGAAGCGCTTGTTCCTGAGTTGGCGAAAGAGAAGCTCTTTTTCAAAACCTTCAACGAACTCGGACCACGGGAAAAAGAATGGGCGGCAGATTATTTTGAAAAGGAAATCTACCCCGTTCTAACGCCTCTGGCCATCGACCCCGCTCACCCCTTTCCTTCTCTGTTAAACAAGTCTCTCAACGTGTTGGTCGAACTCGAAAATGAGGAAGAGGAAAATCATCCCCTCATGGCCATCGTCCCAGTGCCGAGAATCCTCCCAAGGACTATCAAAATAGAAGCCTCAGAGGACGAAGGCATATCCTTCCTTTTGGTGAGTTCATTCGTTAAAAACTACGCGGATCAGCTTTTTCCAGGGCACAAAGTGCTGTCCACCCACGCCTTTCGAATCACTCGAAACTCCGACCTCTACATCGACGAGGAAGAAGTCGACAACCTCCTCAACACCATCGAAGAAGAACTGCATAAGCTGAAAAAAGGTGACGCGGTTCGCCTCGAGATCGAACGAACCGTGCCTCAAAACATGTTAAAATCGCTCCTCAAGTTCCACGATCTCGACAACGAAAACGTCTATTTGATCGACGGTCCGATCAATCTGATGCGCATCACGGGAATCTGCGACCTGGCAAAAGACAGCGATCTCTTCTTTCCGTCCTACACTCCTTACACACCGCACTCACTCACCACAGCAGCCATTTCTTTCGATACCCTCAAGAAAGAGGACCACCTTCTCCACCACCCTTTTGATAGTTTCCAACCGTTCGTGGATTTTCTGAACATGGCGTCACAGGATCCGAAAGTATTTGCGATTAAACAAACGCTTTATCGCACGAGCGGCGACTCCCCAATCATTGATGCCCTCATGCAAGCCAGCATGAACGGTAAACAAGTGACGGCTCTGATCGAAATCAAGGCCCGGTTTGATGAGGAAAATAATATCCACTGGGCCAAACGCCTGGAAGAAGCAGGTGTTCACGTAGTTTATGGTCTGGTCGGCTTGAAGACTCACTGTAAATGCTGCCTGGTCGTCCGCCGTGACAAAGATGGTATGCACCGCTACGCTCATCTCGGCACGGGAAACTACAACCCCAAAACCGCAAAGCTCTACACAGACTTGAGCTACATGACGGCGGATCCCGAAATCACCGATGATGTGGCAACACTTTTCAATACATTGACTGGTTTCTCAAAAGAGCCGAAATTCGAACGCCTTCTAGTTGCACCTTTCAATCTTCACCAAACTCTCTGCAAATACATCGCGAAAGAAGCAGAGAACGCAAAGGCAGGTAAACCATCCCGTATCATCGTCAAATGCAACAGTTTGATCGACCGGGAGACCATCAGTCACCTCTACGCTGCTTCACAGGCAGGAGTAAAAATCGATCTAGTCATTCGCGGCATATGCGGCATCGTGCCGGGGCTTAAAGGACTCAGTGAAAACATCAAAGTTCGCAGTATTCTGGGTCGCTACCTTGAGCATCACCGCATTTTCTACTTCGAAAACGGTGACGACAATGCCCATGTGCTCATGGGAAGCGCCGACTGGATGCCGAGAAACTTCTACCGACGCATCGAGGCAGTCGTGCCAATCAGCAACGAAAAAATCCGCGAACGCATCATCGAGATCTTAGAGATTTACCTCAAGGACACCGCGAGCGCTAAGATCCTCCGCTCCAACGGCGCTTACTCGACCCTTCCGATTCCGGAGAAGGATCGCAATGTGACGGCACAGACCCTTTTCACCGAAGAAGCGAATGAAAAAAGGAAACAGTTCGAAGCCAGCGAACTGATGAAGCTTGGCTAAAGAATGAAGCCAAAAACTGCTTATACATTAAGCAGATCTTGCAAAATACGACGAAACCAACTGCTGACTCTTTTGAGGATCAATTCTTCCTTTATCAACAACCGCTCTAATACTCGAATTTCTAGATGATTCTAGAGCTTTTAATACCCTAGGTGATGAAGTACTAGTAGGAGTCTTCAAATCATTTGCTCTGATTACTCTAACTTTTATTGATTGTTTCATCTGATAAACACCTCTACTTTAGATACGTCTAATTTCTCTATTTCTGAAGCTATTGCAAGCACTTCTGGCAACATTTCGGAGACTACCCGTAACAATATATCCTCAGTAATTGAGTGACTCAATCCGTCAATGCTGAAAACTCCATTAACCGTTCCAAATTGATTGAAAAGAGGAAACGCCATAATCCACTTAAGACTTTTTGAAACTCTTTCCAATTGCTCTTGTTTCATAACAAACTCCTTCGGCCATTTAGGTATTTTCGTCCGCTGATCAACCTTTTCCACGCTTGCGACCATTATCTTACTCTTCTGGAAAGCAGCTCCCACAACACCTTCACCAGGAGCAAACTGCAGACTCCTCTCATCCTGACTATTCATATTTATCATGAATGAATCGGGCATACTCATGCTCCCCATCGCGAACGGATCTCGGTAATCGGGAAGAAAAATATTACACCTTAGATGATTCAACTTAATCTGAGACTTAGGAAATACTCGCTTAATCTCTTTATGAGCTTTCGCTCTTGTATCCTTAAGGATCGCTTGTAAATCCTTAACCTGTGAAGGATTTACAGGTCGTTTGACGATAGTTTGGCTCCATTCAGGGTTATTTGCAGATTGTTGTTTTTGGCCAGATTGTTCTCTGTTCAAAATCAAAACAAAAATAGCCACTAGAGCTATCGCATTGATGAAAGAACACGCAAATACGTAACCAGGATCATCTTTTAAGATAATCACCTCAACGATGCACCCAATCAAAACAAGACCGCATAAGAGCAAACCAAATTTTATGGTAGATGGGGCATCACCTAATTTTTTTGGATCACAAAGACCAGTAATGGTATTAAACAAAGGTTTCCAGAAACCCTTACTATCTGTATTGCCGGAATCCACGTATTGGTTGAGAGGAGCTAATATTTTATATAACTCCTTTCTAACAAAACTCTTTCCAAAAGGACAAGAAGAGAGTTCAGCTTAACTCAAGTCGCTCACAGCAACGAAAATTGATCAATTAAAAATTCAACGGAATCTGCCAATCTTCTGGGAAACTTACTTCAAAACGAGTCTCCAACTTTCGGATTTCGTTGCTTTCTAAGTTGAGATCCCAACTAAAAATTCCTTTGTTTTCTTCAAAGACCACTTCTTCCTCAGCAGGAGCCAGAGTTTTGACCGATATTTTCTCGTGTTCGGATATGGGAACCTGATCCTTCACCACAACACGATGAATTTTGCTCCGCAAATTGGTGACCTCTGTAAAATACTGGCGGGTAATTTTGGTAGATTTGCCGAGGAATCCACGATTACCTTCATCTAATTTACCGGTTTCGCGCTCTACAGTGACTAATTCATCCACTCCCAAAGACAGCTCGATCTTCTCACCCACCGGAGTCTCGTCCACATGACTTCTACCCATCATGATCCCGTCCACAAACAGTAGTGAGCTTCCACCAAGCATCGGCATTTCAAACGGATTCACCACTTCCGCCATCAAATACGCATCAGTGTTGATTCGTGGAACCACCTCCGTCCAGTAATCCGCAACGAAGGAGGATTCCTGAATAAGAACTTTTTGATCCTCCACGCCACTTTCGAGTGAGATGGGCTTAGGGAGCTTTGCTTCGAATGAAGAATACGAGCTTTGAAATTCCGTTCTCAATCGGGTGCCTGCAAGTGTCGCTGATCCTTCATAACCAGGAGCGGATTGAACCGCCAAAGGAGTCAGCTCGTAAACATCTTGATCCTGAGCTTTCATTGCTTTACGGGGATGCGGTTTGATCTCATAAAGACGTATCGGATAAAGCTCAGGAACATCACCACTTCGGTTCGGCTGAGCAGTCGAGAGGGATACTTTCACGTCCTCCCAATCCTCTCCTGAGTTCTGAGAAATCGATGCCTGATAGCGCAAATCGAGCTTCCCCTCAGATGGCAAAGCTCTGGCTTCGTAAACGGGATTCCAGTAACAATTTCCAACAACGTATGACAACTCTACTTCTGCAGTTTGAGCCGCAGCGGACTCCACTCTCACGGTTAGAATCTGCTGTCTTTGCTGGAGTTTTTGCTTAAGTTCTTCGTATTTTTCAACCCACTCATCAAGAACCTGTTCGGCGTCCTCCAATTGTTCCTTCAACTCCTGTTTTTTGGGAGCAATGTCATCTTCGATTCCCGCATAAAACCCCCAGGTTTGCTCAATTTGATCCAAATCAGGCAGATTTTCGTCCTGTTCTCCGTAATTGTCGGCAAATGATTCAAGAATCTTGTCCGCAAATTTCAACCGCCTGTCGATTTTACTGATTGCACGTTTAATTTCGTCAACCTTGAGTTGATCCCCTTTCCCCACTTCCCGAACCGCGACAAGTTCAGGGTGATTTTCCAAATCCCCTTTTCGGAAGGAACCCGTCACATCCCGAACAAGAACGGTTGAATCTGCCTGAATCACCTTAAACCTCACCGTATCGAGATTCATCGAGTTCGGAAAATCCACCAACTTGAATTCGGATTCCCCTTGCGGCACTTCAACCGTTAATAAACGGGTCACTTCAGCGGACTGTGGATAGATGCGAACCGAATCGAGTTTGGAATCCACAACTGATCCCGCGAAGGAACTGTTGCCCAGAACTAAAGAGACAGCAAGAAAACCGGCAAAAACTCTTTTCATAACAAATTTCAATTTTGGAGAAACAAAAACCTACAAGGTGTGACTATCATTCAGACATTCAACCCCTACCCGAAATTCATTCTTTTTTCAATTCGGACTCCTTACCGTCGCCGGAATCCTGAAAAAGCCCATTCCAATCCCGATTTCCTAAAGTCATAACCCAAACAATCAAAAACAACCCAATCGCTGTTAAAACTAGAACCGCATATCCGGTCGCATCGTGGACGAAACCACTAATCGAATCTCCTCCATTGTTGTAAGCGTAAACCGTCAGAAATAGACTTCTCCCAAAATTACTAAAAACTGCAAGCAACACAGCCATCAGCATCAAGAATACCTTTGGATACCATTTCTTAAAACTCACTGCAGCAAGGAAGCTACCGGTAACCACACAGCCCGTAAGTGATCGGATACCCGAACAAGCATCAGCTACCCCCACTCTTCCCTCAGGAAGCACAAAACTATTTCCTTCTTTGAGCAGAGGGTACCCAAAAAGCTCGAACGAGAAATACACCACGTTAACAACCTTATCGAGGAGAAAGAGCTGGATCTCCTGCTTGACGAAACCCGGCAAAGGCGAAGCAATCATCCAAACAATTGCGGGAAAAACGAGCAGTTTCAAAAGAGTAAGACGCTGGGACAACAGCATCTCTCGATCCGCGAGGTCTTTGTTCATAAACAAATAAGGAATCCCCAAAAGGATGCCGGCAAAGGATGCCGCAAAAAGAGCCGTCGAGGCAACTGATCTTCCCCCTTCCACCAGGCGAACAATCCCTCCGAATAAAAACAGCAGCATCGCCCCCAATGTCATTATCAAGATCAACACCGTCACGACCTTGCTTAACCAAGGATAGCGATCCAGCGACGAACTGACCTGCGTCTCCTTGACTTCATCAACCACAGCGACTCCGTCACCTCCATTATCCAAAATGGAACGAATCAACGGCCACCTCTCGGTCCACACGAACCATACAAAAAAAGGAATCAAAAAACCAAAGTGGTATTCCTCTTCCTGCATCCACCAGCCCAGTTGATCCCAGATCAAAACCACAAAATACAACCCCAACACTACTCCTGCCGCTTGGGTAAGACTCGGCAGGGATTTCCAATTGAATGGAAGGGTTGAAGAATCAGGGACGGAATTCACGTAGTTTCGAAACAAAATCCATCTCAGTGGTTTGTAAAATCAAAAACCATTGCAATTTAATGACGGTCGGCTGAAGATTTGCAGCACCCCACGCCTGATCTTAACTGGGTTATCAACTTATGGACTTTTTGCATTCTTATTGGAGGATGGAGTATGTCGAGGCTCCTAAAGAAAACAAGGCGACCGCTAACCCATTTTTGGACCTCCCAAATAACGAAAATGACGAAGAAACACTCATCCTCATCCGCGGGAAACATCACTACGTCGTCATGAATCGCTACCCTTACAACGCCGGGCACCTCATGGTGATTCCCTATCGGGAAGTTCCTGACCTTGATGATCTCGATGAAGAAGAACAATTAGAATTCATCCAACTCGTCATCCGGGCGAAAAAAATGCTGAAAGACGCGATCCACCCTGACGCCTTTAACGTAGGGATGAATCTCGGGGTCGCCGCCGGTGCAGGTATTCCCTGGCACCTGCACTGTCACATCGTTCCGCGGTGGCAGGGAGACACGAATTTCATGCCGGTGCTGGGAAAAACCCGTGTGTTACCGACCTCCCTCAATTCCTTGTGGAAAAGACTCAAAGAATTCGCGGACTAATCAATTCACATCCGTTTCAGTATGGCTACCCAACAGCTACAATTTTCCAACCCCAGGCACCTTAACCAGCTTTACGTTTCCAAAGAGCGAAACCTCAAATTCGCCGAGGAGTCCTTTGGAGTCGAAATCGCTGCACGGGAGGAGTGGATCCACGTGAGCGGAGACCAAACCAAAGTTGAACGGGCTATCCAGTTTTTTGAAATTCTGGACGCTGCACGATCTCAGGGAATTCAAATCAAGCAGAGCGACTTTGAAAACCTTCTCAATTCGACGCTCCGAGAAAAACCTGCAGAGATCAAAAAGGTATTCAACGAACCCATCACCATCCGGGTAAAGCGTCGTTCGATTGTTCCCAAAACCATCAATCAGAAGCAATATTTGCATGCCATTCAGAGCAATGAGGTCGTGTTTGGCATCGGACCAGCCGGCACCGGTAAAACTTACCTCGCCATGGCGGTCGCACTCAACGCGCTGCTGGAGGGATCAGTAGAAAAACTCATCATCACCCGTCCTGCAGTCGAAGCAGGGGAAGCCCTTGGTTTTTTGCCCGGTGAGCTTGAGGAAAAGATACTGCCCTACCTTCGTCCGCTCTACGACGCGATGTATGACATGCTCGGGAAAGAAGAGACCATGAAGATCATGGAACGAGGTTCGATCGAAATCGCCCCTCTGGCTTACATGAGAGGGCGTACACTCTCCAATGCGTTTATCATCCTCGATGAAGCTCAAAACACTACTTCTGAACAGATGATGATGTTTCTCACCCGTTCGGGGGACCATTCCCGGATGGTCATCACAGGGGATGTCACTCAAGTCGACCTTCCTCGACAGAAAAAATCAGGCTTGAAACAGGTAATGGAAGTCTTAAAAGGTATTGATGGTATCAAGCTATTTTACTTGGACGAATCCGACGTCGTGCGCCACCCATTGGTGCAAAAAATCATCGAAGCTTACAATCAACATCTGAACGAATAGAAAATCCGATCGTTCGATTTCAGAGAATTCTGGACCAGGTTTGCTAAACCCATTTCTCCTTTCTCCGATTATCAATTAACCCATGTTTTTTAGCCATCGAATTTTAACTCACGCCTCATAGGCAAAAGTTAAGCACACTACAGGAAACCGTAATACTGCTGTTCGTTTGGCTTCGATTATGACTGATTTCTTTCGCAGATTTTTCCCTTCTAAAAACCAAAAGGCTACCAAATCGCGTCACCTCAGGGAAAAACGGGTAGAGGCAAAGTCAAACTTCCTTCTTCAAAGCCGAAGACTCACCTTTTCGATCGGAATTACGACACTCCTGGCGCTAATTCTGATCAGTTTCTGGGGACAAGCTCCTACAGGGCCCCGGGTATCTGTCGACCAAGTAGCCCGAACCCGGGTCGTAGCGGAATATCCCTTCAGCTATGAATCGACCATTCTGACCGAAAGGAAGAAGGAACAAGAGCGTAAGATGGTCCCTCCCGTCTATCAGGTAGACTACAGCCCTTTCTCTCAATTTGAGCTTTTCATCAACCGGCTCAACAGCAAGATTTTGGATTTCTCACGTGAAAACCGAGAGCTTCTCGAAGAGGAACAAAATCAAAAACTCGAACAAGAACTCGCGGAGTTTATCCAATCCTCGGGTTTAGACCTCGATATCGAAAGCCTCCTTACACTTTACCGCGAAACCGATGAAAGAGTGAGATACCGACTCCTCCAACAGGGTCTGACCGTCCTCTGGAACATCTACCGGCAGGGAATTTTCAACCCTGTAAATCAACGCTCCGGATTGTCCGATCAGTATCGCCTGATCAAAATCGTCGACGACAAGGGAGAAACCCATGAGGTGAACTTCAAGCGCCCAAACGAAGCACTACTCGATCTCAGAGTCGGGCTGAGTCGCCTCGAAAAGAGTGAAATCATTTACCAGTCCCTTTTTCAGATCATGAAAGTCGGCTTGGAGGTGAATTTGTTTTACGACGAAGCCAAGCATAACGCCGAAATCGAAGCAGCAGTTGCAGCGGTCGAAGATGAAACCGTTCTCGTGAAAGCTGGCGATACGATCATCGAATTAGGCTCCATCGTTACACCTCGCGACATCGAAAAATTACGGGCTTACCAGAACCTGCAGCGGGAGCAGATTCGTTCATCCACGGTTCTGGATCCTTTCATTCTAGAACGGGTATTCTACAGCTTCATCATTGTTGGCATCACTCTCATCTTTATCCATCTGCTCTTCAATTCCTTTCAAAAATCGAATGCCAGCCTCTCGGTAGGTGCACTGGTTTTGACGGTGAACATGCTGTTCATCCGACTGATGCTCGAATTGGGAGAAGGCACCTTGTTTGCGGAAGCAGGAAACGTCGGAACCCTGCTAACCTACGTTCCTCCGTTCGTGATGGCTCCCATCGCAATCACGATTCTGTTGGGGCTTGCCCCTGCGATCCTGTCATCAGTCATTATCGCGACCCTCTACGCCATGATGATGGGCAACGACGTTCAGATGTTCCTGATCGTGATGTTCACTTGCATCATCAGCATCGTGCTCAGTCATGATGTTCGCCTGCGTTCTAAAATCGTAAGAGCAAGTTTCCTGGCAGGTTTGACTCTCATCACGATCCTGGTGATCCAGGGCTTCATCGAAGGGCAAAATATCACGGTCATCCTGCAACAGGCCGCATTGGTGGTCGTGATGTCCCTCATTTACGGAATGCTGGTAGTTGGCGTCATTCCGATTCTCGAATCCTCTTTCAAAATTTACTCGGATATCACGTTGCTGGAGCTCACTGATTTCAATCACCCGCTTCTCCGCAAAATGCAAATCGAAGCACCGGGCACCTATCACCACAGCCTGATGGTAGCAAATCTTTCGGAAAACGCTGCGATTGAGATCGGAGCAAACCCCCTCATCTGCCGAACCTGCGCCCTCTTTCATGACATTGGCAAAATGTCCAAACCAGAGTATTTCACGGAAAATCAACGAGCAGGCGCTCCTAGCCCACACGATACCATGCGTCCTTCCATGAGTGCGCTTGTGATCAAAAACCACGTGTCCGAAGGAGTTGAACTAGCGCGGAGATACTCGCTCCCTCAAATCGTAGTCGACGTCATCCGCCAACACCACGGAACATCCCTCATTCGCTTCTTCTACTTCCAAGCAATTACTGAGGCCAAAAAAGACCTGAAAAAGAAGGGCAGTTCGGATACCCATGTTGAGATTGATCAGAGCAATTTCCGCTACGACGGACCGAGCCCGAAGTTTAAGGAAAGCGCGATCATCTTCATCGCCGACAGCGTAGAGGCTGCAAGTCGGAGCCTCAAAAAGGTTACCCAGCAAAACGTTGAAGATTTGATCGATGGAATCATTGCAAACGCACAGGGAGATCACCAATTTGATCTCGCACCCCTGTCCTACCAGGAGCTCGCGATCATCAGGGCGAGTTTCATCAAAAGCATCCTTAACATGCTTCACTCTCGCATCGAATACCCTAAGGGTGAAGAAGAGACCAAAGCCGAAGAAAGTGCAGGCGCAAAGACGGTCTCCAAATAACGAAAGTTGGGAGGAGATTTAAAAGATGGAACGAGAGATCGAGCTTTTTGTTGGAGTCACTCGTTATCAGTTTCGCGAGGATACCATCCATGAGCTCGCACTGAAATGCATCGATTTTCTGGAAGACTTATTTCCCTCTGGTGACGTATCGATCGCACTCCTTAGCAACAAACGAATTGCCGAACTCCATAAGGAATACCTGGAGGACCCCACCACCACCGACGTCATCACATTCCCGGGCGATCCTGAACTATTGTTTGCAGGAGAGGTGTGCGTCTCGGTCGACAAAGCCTTCGAATCGTGTGAAGAACATGACTACACTCCCTCCCAGGAGCTGGTGCTCTACATCGTGCATGGGTTGCTTCACTTAGCGGGTAAATTGGATAAAACC
>JAKSBQ010000280.1 GCA_022361075.1 Opitutales bacterium
AATGACACTCACACTCACACTATTGACACTTTGGTGCTATTGACACAATTGACACGATTGACACGATTGGTACGATTGACACGATTGGCACGATTGGCACTATTGACACGATTAGCACTATTGACATGATTGACACGATTGATACAATTGACACGATTGCTACCATTGACATGATTGACACGATTGACACGATTGACACTATTAGTACCATTGGCACAATTGACACGATCAGTACTATTGGTACTATTGACACTAATGACACGATTGACACGATTGGCACGATTGGCACAATTGGCACGATTGACACGATTAGTACTATTGGCACGATTGACACGATTGATACTATTGACACTATTGATACTATTGACACTTTGACACGATTGACACGATTGGCACGATTGGTACGATTGACACGATTGACACGATTGATACAATTGGCACTATTGGCACGATTGACACGATTGATACGATTGGTACGATTGGCACTATTGACACGATTGACACGATTGACACTATTGGTACGATTAGCACTATTAGTGCAATTGGTACTATTGGCACGATTGACACCATTGACACTAGATACTATTAATACTATTGACACAATTGACACTATTGACACGATTGGTACGATTGACACGATTGGCACGATTGACACGATTGGTACTATTGGCACGATTGACACGATTGATACCTTTGACATAACTGACACAATTGACACGATTGGCTCTATTGATACTATTGACACGATTGGTACTATTGACACAATTGGTACTATTGATATGATTGACACGATTGATACAATTGACACGATTGACACGATTGGCACTATTGACACTATTGAGTGCGAGTGTGAGTGTGAGTGTGAGTGTCATTTATTTAAGGTTATCCACTGACACAGGGGGGAGGCATTTAGACTGTCCTTCCTTGCAGGGCCACAACCAGACACTTATGATGCTATTGACATAATTGATGTTTCGAGCCTTGATATGGGATGAGTCTGGAAGTATAGCTGTAGTGTAGCCTTACCTCTGTATATAACTGGGCTAAACTTGGTTGCACCCTGTCGCAAAGCCATGCAGGTGAGGGAAGGTGGAAATCTCTGAGTGTAGAGTGGAGGGTAGGAAGGGCTTAATGATGCATTATGGTGTCGTGTAGCCATCTAGATAATGAGAGGCCAGAATGTGAAGTTTTTTTCTCTTTCAACACAATTGGCACCATTGACACAATTGATGTTATTGACACAATTGACACAATTGATACTATTGACA
>JAKSBQ010000313.1 GCA_022361075.1 Opitutales bacterium
AACATTAGTTTGAATAACGCACTAGCATTCGTGTGGGTGGCGCACTAACGTTAGTGTGACAGCCACACAAGATTAAAGAAAGTAAGCAAAAGAAGCCACTCAGACGCTCAAAGTAGCCACTTCTCTGATAAAAAAATTGATCCTGCTCCAGGCTAAAAGTTTATTGGATCTGTTCCACGAATTTCATGAACCTCATCCCCAATTTAACAAAAGCGATAACCTGACAGTTGTGAGGAATTCCGAACTGCTCTACGCAGAATCGCTCCTCTTGACGTTAGACAAAGTTAAACTCCATTATCTCAGTAATAAACTTCGCGCGATGCCTTTCCTAAAATCATGAAAATACAAATAAAGAAATTCACATACGTTCAGAACACTAAAGTCGTAGCTGGATTATACTTCTTCCTCGGGCTTTTTTACATCCCTATGGGGTTAATAATGTTTCTCACAACAGAAGGGCCTGAAAAATATAGCGCAATTATGTTTTTAGTGATGCCAATCGCCTCTTTTATTTTTGTTCCAATAGGTTGCGCCATCTACAATCTCATAGCAAAAATCATGGGAGGCATTGAGTTCATTCAAGAAGAAGTAAATGAATGATTCGAACAAGGCATTTGTGTGGAATTTCTGCTAGCTAAAAACAGTTGTCACACCTAAACGTGTTCAGTCACTTCAAAAATGAAACTCCCTCATCCATTCAAACTCGAGACTCGTCGTCTGCTGCTCACGTCGCCTTCGGAAGTGGATGCAATGCAGGTCATGGAGGCGGTCAATGAGTCACTTGAGGAGCTTCAACCTTGGATGCCTTGGGCGGACCATGCCTACACGGAGGAGGAAACCATCGAAAACTGTCGGGAGGCAGAAGCGAAGTTCATAGACGGTTCGGACCATCGACTGCATGTTTTTTTGAAAGACTCCCTAACCTATATCGGTGGGACCGGTCTGCATCGAGGCGATCCGTCAGTGCCAAGCGTTGAAATTGGATATTGGGTGAGAACGCCACTTGCTGGCAATGGGTATGTGACCGAAGTAGTGGCGAATCTCACTCGCTACGCGCTCTCCGAACTGGGAGTGAAGCGGGTGGAGATCCGAATGAGCGCGGACAACGAACGCAGTCGTCGGATTCCTGAGCGTTTGGGTTTCCATCTCGACGGTATTTTACGCCACGACTCCCGCCATGAGGATGGAAGTCTGCGAGATACCTGTGTTTACTCCGTAATCGACACAGACCCAAACGAACTAATCAACAAGTATTAACAGGCGGGGCAACTCACCCCATTCCATCCTTCACTTTCAACCTCCAACCTAAGGATTCTTAAATACACTTTTTCAAACCACTGAAGGCACGAAAAACACGGAAAAAGAAATTTTAGTGCTTTTCGTGCCTTCAGTGGTTCTCTCATCCAATTGACAAGTATCCTTCCAGATAAATACAAATGCCATCCCCTAAAGCTCTGATAAAAATGAATATCAAGAACCTTTGCTATCGGACTGACTGCATCATTCAGGAATTTGACGGAACGGTATCCGAAGAAGACGATTACTTTGTCGTTCGAACACCCGCTGTGCCCAACTATCACTGGGGGAATTACCTTCTTTTCAAAAAGGCTCCTCAAGCGGGTGATTACGACAAGTGGATTGAAGCGCATGAAAAGGAATTTGGCACCGATTCGGGCCATGTCACCTTCGGTTGGGACTCCCAAGAAATTGGAGATATCAGCGATTTCGAAAAGAACGGATTTACCCGCGAATCCGGTGAAGCACTGTGCTTTCAGGGTGTTCCTCCGGAGGTCGAAATTGAGCCGGATTTTGAGGTTCGAAAAATCGAAACCGATGAAGAGTGGCAGACGGTGATGGACCTTCAGGTACGCACTGACCAGGAAGAGAGTCCAAGCGAAGGTTTTGTAGCATTTATCAGAAACTTGTTTCAAACCTATCGACGAATGAACGCTAAGGGTTGGGGAAACTGGTATGGTGCGTTCTGTGAAAATACCCTCATCGGGGACATGGGAATCTACTTTGATTCAAAACTGGAAGTCGCGAGATTCCAGCGAGTCGAGACTCATGCCGAGCACCGAGGGAAAGGAGTCTGCACACATTTATTGAAGACTGTGATGAGAGAAGCAATTTCATCCAAGCCCGACGCTAAGTTGGTGATCTGCGCAAACCTGAACTCCCAGGCCGGACGAATTTACTCCAAATCTGGATTTCAAAAAACCGAACTCCACCACGGCGTTTCCCTACCTCGTCCCTACAAAAACCGATTCGACAGGTAGGGCGGTTCGCCACCAATCCCCACGATTCGGCTGATCAGGGATGATCAGCCCTACCCAATCAAATACAACAAACACCCATCGTGTGGATCAAAACTTACTTGATGGAATTTAGACAAGATTCGCAGGATTGGGAGCCGATTTCGTCAAACGATCTTGTGAAACAAATCCATCCAATTGATCCAGTAGATCCTGTCTAAAACCAACCCTGTTCAGTCCTGCACTGGCTTCCGAATCTTCTTACGAACGGCGCTCGCGTAGCAGACCACAGGCACGATCACGAGAAGGGTCATAACACCCAGGACCATCATGTAGGTATCCCCCACTGTCGAAAGATTCGTGATCGCCACGGCGGCTTCGTTGTTCACCTCTTCAGCATAAGCGATGTGCCCGATTGCCCCTTCTTTTGCCACAGAAAAGCTTTGGCTAAACGCACTTTCCCATCCCAGGGAAGAAAGGGAGGAGTAGGCTTTGTAACCAATGGCGCAGGCCCCCATCGCTAACACACCCACACCGACTGTGCCCATGCTGATGAGACCGAAGCCCACGGCACCAACTGTAAAAACACCTGCAGAGATGATTCCCACACTCACGGGAGCTACCGCAAAGCCTCCCCATGCGAACAGTAAACCGTAAGCAGTTTGCCCTGCCGCGATCCAACCGACAGCAGGTTTCTCTCCCTCCTCCGGCATCGCGAACTTGGCGTGAATCAGCGGAATTCCGAATATTGTAAACCGGCTCTTGTATTCGCGATTTTTGGCATCGGGCTGATCCTCAGGAGAGGCAAACAAATCGGGGCGACGTTTCCTCTCAGCCGCCCTCAGACTTTGTGTTTTCTTCAAAAGATGAACCGTCAAAAAACAATAGCTGACCACAAACCCCACGACCAACACTTGGGATAGAACTGTGAGATAATCCACGTTCCAAAGCTGCATCTGCGCAAGATGGCGAAGCCCCAACAGACCTCCGACCAGTAGAAGAGCGATTCCAACAAAAAGAATCACGGCACTAACAACCGATCGGCGCTCTCGTTTGGTTCGGGACTGATCAAGATTTGCCCGCAAGGCAAAGGCTGAACTGATCAAACCCGAAACAGAAGCGACAAAAGTCAGGATGGTCGCCCATTTGAACGTGGTTCCCACTTTCGCAGCTGTCGCTCCGAATCCAGCAGCTTTTGCCGAAGGCGCTAGGGTCGTAATCGCAGCAATCACCGTCGCGGTGAAGACATGACTCGGCGCACTTCGTGTCAGCGCTCCTTCCACGAAATTCATCATTTTCTCCTTGAGCACCTTGCGGCCTCGGGAAAGACGTTGTTTCACGGCGTCTTCACTTAAATCCAGTTCCGAAGCAACATGCTCCACGGAGCGATGCTCACGGTAGTATAGAATCAAGGTCTCCCGATATGTCTCAGGCACCGTTTCAAGCGCCTTCCATAGCAGGGCTTGTTCTTCTTCATTCATTGCTGCGTCCTCAATGGCTT
>JAKSBQ010000349.1 GCA_022361075.1 Opitutales bacterium
CCTGTGCCTTGAAAAAAGTCGAATTGAGAATCGGCGTCGAAATTGATGACGCTTTGGTAGTAGAGCACCTTGATGTTATCGAAAAATCCCAACCACCGCGACTGCAGGGCGAAGTCAGCGTCAGCAAATTCTTCTTCGAGCCAACTTAATCGATCAGGTGGAGTAGGGTCGATTGCCTGCCAGCCAAATTCGGGATGAAAATATTCGCACCATGCATGGGCGTGCCGATTGCGGACTGTGAAAGTGGTGCTTCCACCACTCCAATCTCCTCCGGCGAATCCTGTGACGACTCTGCAGGGCAACCCACCCGCACGCGCTAGAAGGAGGTAGCTTGCTGCAAAATACTCGCAGTGTCCGTCGGATTTGCTCCTCAGCCAAGAAACTACAGGGTCTCTGCTGGATGATCTTGAGGAGTTTCCGGTATTTAAGCTGTAGTCGTGATGATCTGAAAGGTATCTCAGAATGGCTTCTGAAAAAGCAGCGGGGCTGGACAGAGTTTGTTGGGACTTAATCTCTCCTACCAACTCGTTCAGGTAGTTGAGGTCTTCTTCCGATAAAACAAGAGAAAGTGTTGATTGAGGATAGTTGAGTTGGTCGATTTTTGAGGAATCCTCCGGTAGGAGATGCTGGAAATCAAGCTCTCGAATGATGGCGTCGAACGCTCTGTTGTTAAATGGTGGAGCGGCGATGCTTCGGTAGGTTTTGTAGGTAAGAAGTTTGGATGGGGTCGTTCTGATTTTTAAGGTTCCGAGCACATTATCCACCGTAAGGGAGTGGAGTGCATTCAACTCAAGCGTCCTGAAATTTCCTGCAACAGGCAGATAGCGGCTGACAGACCCTTCCATGTAGTAGGTCCAGTCGCTTTCGTTTTCGCGAGTCACTCTTGGAATGGAAATGGGCATCATGTGATGCCAGGCAGTGAAAAGAGTGGGATTGTTAATTCGGTTCGCGTAGCGATTGAGATGAGTGAACGCACCATCTTCATAGTGATCCATGACCAGCATCCGCCAGTAGGGAATGGCAGGCAGTGCGTCGCGATTTTCCACGTTGACGCGAAACGCAACGGAATCATCGAGAATGATCGAGTTCACATCGCCGAGTTCAAAATTTTCACTGAATCCAGATTTTGCGGTTCCCGGGAACTGAAGGGAAGGGAAGATGTTGCGAACCTGCATTCTCGGTAGTGCCATGAACGTGACGGCAGTGATGAGCACTAGCGAAACGTAAAGTGTAAGAAACAAACCGCTTGTTCTCCAGTCGAGATTTCCAAGACAACTCTTGATGAATTGAAAAGATCTGAATCGCTTCCAAATGCTGTTTGAGAGGATCTGAATGTTTTTAGGTTTGAGAACTGTAACCGTAAAGAGGTGAAGCATTGCCAAGGGTGTGAAAATCAGCAACTCCAGTGCGTAACTGATTGAGATGCTTACGACGCCCGTGAACATGATGAGAAACAAGGCCAGGAGAATGACCTGTTGGCTCTCACGGGAGGTGCGATAAAATACCGTGCGATAGCCGATCACCCAAAATACCATTCGCAAGAGAGGTTCGAGCAGATTTCTCCAGTTAATTGCGAAATCCAAAATCACCACGCTTATCATGATGGTTGTGAAAATAGGAAAATATTTTCGAGGAATGATGCCAGCCAGAGGGGGATAAACTAAGGTGAGCGCCACAAAAATCAGTAGAATGTCACCCAAGGTGGTGAACATCAGTCCTTCCCATTTAAGCCCTAACAGACCAATGAAGAGACAAATCTGACTCAGGTAGTAGCGCAGGTAGAGTTTGTCTTCGTCTCTCATGTGGTTAGGTCCAAGAGTGTGGCAGTGGAGAGATTCCAGTCAGGTTTGACGACCCTGAACCCATGATCGATCCAGTTTGCAGACAAGGCATCGAACTGAGTCTCAATCACGGCTAGTTGATCCATCGCCGTTTCAAAATCGGATTCCGTGAGTAGTTGGACGGGTTCTCCATTGTGCAAGGCGATCATGAAACCGCGATCGTGAGTAAAATGATGGTTTACCCAGGTTGCGATCTCCGAGCAAAACCGGTCGAGCTCGGTGAGATTGGAGAAGTGAGCTGACTGAAAATCGAATACGATTTTCATGCCAGGTTGTTGTCCGGGAATGGGCTGACGGACTACGGGGTTGCGCTGTTGGGCTGTTTTTTTCCAATGAATGTGTCTTATCGAATCGCCGGGACGGTATTCTCGGAGGTCGTGTTGGTCAAAACTGCTGATGAAACGACGGTTCTGAGTTTGGTGCAGTTGGTCTCCAAGGGATCGTGATGCCTCTGGTAATTGAGATTGATTCAATAACTCCGGCCACACGACCACCTTCTTTTCTTCGCGGATGAAATAGGACTTTCCGATGAACCCGAAAGGATACAGGGAATCGATGCGTTCAAGTTGGATTTCATACAAACCCCTTCTCGCAGGAGTCCATTCTACGGTGATCAGTTTTTCGCCAAGACGAGGCACTCCAAATATATCGGATGGTAAATGATCGGGTTCCGTATGACCCTTACGTTTGACGCTAAAGACGACCTGCAATCCTAACGCCTGAACCATCTTTTTGTTATTGATGATCGTTGCTCGCAGGGAACCTTCCTCTTTTGCTCGGAATTTCGAGTGATCGAAGGGTTTCCATGCCAGTTTGATGAAATTTTGCCAGGAAACGAGCCCGTTGATGATGACTGCACTCATGAAGAACGAAAGTGCGAGAAGTAAAACGTTATTCGAAGATTGGTAGGCTGCCGTTCCGGTCAGAAAAGTCATCAACACCAACATCCACCCTGATTTCGTAAGGATGGTCGGGACCTTTTTCAGCCACTTGCGAATCATTTTCCAGAGGCTAGGGTTGAATGATTTTCTCTCCCAGAGAAAGCAGTTCACCTTCAATTTCTTTCCGACCATCCAGTGATCGTTGTGCAATAAGGCGGTGGGCAAAAACTGGGAGAATCGATTGCTTGATGTCATCTGGGATGACGAACTCTCTGCCTGACAGAAGCGCACGCGATTGGCTGACTTTTTTTAAAGCGATTGCACCTCGAGTGCTTATGCCAAAACGAAAAGCGGAGCTGTCTCTCGTGGCCCGGACCCATTGAATCAGGTATTCCAAAACGTCCTCCTCCACATGCACTTGTTCAACCTGTTTTTGAAGTTTGAGGATCGCTTCTGGCGATGTGCATGGTTCGATATCAATGTCGTCGTAGTGATGGTGGGTTCTCTCGAGAATTTGTTTTTCGTATTCAAGCTCCGGATAGCCTACCGAAATACGCATCAGAAAACGGTCGAGCTGATTCTCAGGAAGCGGATAAGTGCCTTCAAAGTCCAATGGGTTTTGAGTGGCGATTACCATGAATGGGTGAGGGAGTTTGTGGGTTTCTCCCTCAACGGAGATGCTTGAACGTTCCATGCACTCGAGCAGACTGGATTGAGTCTTGGGTGTGGTTCGGTTAATCTCATCGGCGAGCACGATGTTGGCAAAGATGGGTCCCGGGTGAAACTTGAATTCCTTTGTGTTGGGCTCATAAACTGAAATTCCGGTGATGTCCGAAGGAAAAAGATCACTTGTGAACTGAACCCTCGAAAACTGACCTCCGATCGACTTCGACAGCGCGTAAGCAAGTGTGGTCTTTCCAACACCAGGGATGTCTTCGATCAACAAATGTCCTCCGGCCAGAAGACAAGTGAGGCAATCAAAAAGCACCTCGTCTTTTCCGCGAATGATGGTTCGCATTTGATCTAAAATCCGGCGTGTGTCGGTCAACGATTCCATTCCACTAGTCTGGGGCATATCCATGAAATATCAAACGAATGAAAGTTCAAAAGGTGTTCGAAAAATGACGCGTGTTTGATTCGGCGTTGAAAATACTCAGATCACCCACATAGCTAGAAATCATGGAAGTGGCTAAAACCATCGAAGAGCTGAAACAAGCTGTTCAGAAGTTGAGAAGTGAGGGGCATCGTATCGGTTTGGTTCCGACGATGGGTTTTCTTCACGAGGGTCATCTCCGGCTCGTGGATCGTTGCAAAGAAGTGTCGGACAAAACGATTCTCACCATTTTTGTAAACCCGACTCAATTCGGTCCAAACGAAGATCTCGATGCCTACCCACGAGATGAAGAACGTGATTTGAAACTCTGTGAGGAACGAGGCGTGGATCTGGTTTTTTGTCCGAATGTTGAGGATATGTACGGAGCCTCTCACAGCACGTTTGTAATCGAAGAAAGGGCGAGTAAGGGCTTGTGCGGAATCAGCCGTCCGATCCATTTTCGGGGAGTGCTGACCATTTGTTGCAAGTTGTTCATGCTAAGCCGCTGCGACGTTGCGGTGTTCGGTCAAAAGGATGCTCAGCAGGTGATCCTGATCGAAAAGATGGTTCGTGAACTAAACCTTCCTGTTGAGATCGTTCGTGGAGAGATCATTCGGGAATCAGACGGACTGGCAATGAGTTCTCGCAACAGATATCTGACTGAGAGTGAACGGAAAATTGCGCCTTGCCTGCAAGAGGCGTTGCAGATCGGAAAAGCTCTGATCGAGGGAGGACAAACTGAAACGGCTAAGATCCGTAGTGAGATGGCACACCATATCGAAAAACACCCGGAAATCCGTATCGATTATCTTGAACTCGTGGATGTGCAGGAGCTGACTCCCCTTTCCGTCGTTAGGCCTGGAGAAGTGTTGATCGCCGGGGCAATTTACATTGGCAAAACCCGGTTAATCGATAATGTGAATGTTTGATTAACGAGTGCTCATGGACGACTTTTCAAAGCAACAGCGTATCGCCTCCCTCCTCGCAGATTTGGAAAAAGAAATACCGACGGAGGATCCAAAGTTACGGATTCACAAACAGCACAAACCTTACGGGAACGTATTGCTTGGGAATCGGGCGGGTCTTCTTAAATTTGGCATTGAGAGCATGAAAACCGCTCTGGAACCTCACTCCAGTTTTGAAAAGCCACTGAACGATTTTAAAGACGAGGCGCTGGATGAAATGCAAGCAGACGAACTCGAGCCCTACGCCTTCTGGAGGGACGACGATGTTGAAGTGCTTACCCTTGAACAGAGTCGAGAAGAAACTCGTTTGGACTTCGGTATCAAAACTCGTTTTTGGATGACTGCACTGGTGATCCTTTTCGCAGGATTTCTATTCGTGGGGGTTTTCACGGTCGTCCGAAAAATATTGGATTTGGTTTAGGGGTTTATCATTTAAGTACGTTGCATT
Source organism: Opitutales bacterium (assembly GCA_022361075.1). Taxonomy (GTDB): domain Bacteria; phylum Verrucomicrobiota; class Verrucomicrobiia; order Opitutales; family JAFGAQ01; genus JAKSBQ01. Next base: position 5,229 of record JAKSBQ010000349.1, read on the forward strand.
GACTTTTGCGTACGCTTTTGTATCTTTTTTTTATGAGAATGAAAACGACGGCCTTCCGGGCCTCCATCTATAAAGTTTTGGATAGGTTGGAAGAGACTGGGGATACCCTCGAAATAGAAAGAAAAGGGAAACTATTCAGAATTGAGCCAGTCAAAGATGCCTCAAAACTCGATCGATTGGTGAAGAGAGAAATTATGTCGGGTGATCCCGAAGAAATTGTCTCTAATGATTGGTCCCACATGTGGAGAAATGGTTTACCTTGATACCCATGTGGTCGTATGGCTGTATGCTGGCCAAGTCGATTTACTAAGTGGGCTTGCCAAAGATTCAATAGATTCGGAAAATTTACTGATCTCCCCAATGGTGGGTCTTGAGCTTCAATTTCTTAGCGAGATAGGGCGCATTAAAGTGAATTCTGAAGAAATCGTGAACGATCTGTCTATGCGAATTGGGTTAAGATATTGTGAGTTACCATTTACCTCAGTTGTTACTAAGAGTTTGAATCAACATTGGACTCGCGATCCTTTTGATCGAATTATCGTCGCTCAAGCTAGCCTGCAAAAAGAATCAGTCTTATTGACTAAGGATAGTCTCATTCAAAAAAACTACCTTAAGGCGAGGTGGTAGTCCGACTTACCTCATCGAAGTGGCTTTGTTGAACGCGTCCCGGCCGATCGCAGATCCTAGAATGCGCCCGACGAAATCATCCGCAGCGATGTGAATCCCTCCGAACAACCGGGAATATCCCGCTTGGTCTGCGGCATCAAAATAAGTGGCCCACTGAAGTGTGAGCGTTTCGCTTGGACCTTTTTCGAAGTGAAGGAAGCTTTCTTTTGGAAAAGTGTAAGTCGCCAGACCTCCGGGAAAGTAAGGATTACCAGTAATCAGTGACATCACCTCAGCTGCTGCTCGGCTAAAGGTGCTGTGCCCGGAGATGTAACCTGGAAACGCCGGAGTCACGAAGGTGTTTTTTTGGTAAGGGGTCCAATCTTCAGACAGAATCCATCCAACTCCACCCACTTGATTGGGATTGCTCGACGGGTTGCCCAACCAGGACCTTACTACGATTTTGCCCACGTAGTCGTGCACGGCGCTTCGTTGTTCTACGATTTGCTCGTGTCTTCCGCCAATTGAGACACTTTCCAGTGTGGTCATTTCGATCAGATCTTCAATTAGTGGAAGTCCATGTTCGTGGTAGTTTTCCCCAAGTGGATCCGATGATTGGCCTAAACCACCCATGTAACGTATGAGCGAAATAGGTCGGGAGCTGTCATACTGACGTTTGACAGTCCAGGCAGCGCATGCTGCGTCATGCAACGCTCCGTTGAGAGCAAGGTAACCTCTTACGTCCCACTCAAGCTTACTTAACTCCTGTCCACCTCCTCGATAGCGACGAACTAATTGCGGGTGTGCGCTGACCTGATTGAACAGCACGTTCCAGTGACCAGGTGGTGTTTCGGAGTCCGGTCCATCTGCCCAAAACTCTGCCAGAATGCGTCCGTAGTCAGCTTGGGCAACGACGTTGGGTTCGTAGGGTGATCCAGTAACAGGATTTACGGGGTAGCCAGTTCCGCTGTTGGTTCCGAGGGGATTATTAAACAGAGCTCCCGGTGAGATATCTATTTGAATACCGTCTGCGGGGTCGAGAACTGAGGAGTGGCGGATCACATCCACCACTTCCTGAACCAGTTGGTCATGTCCTTCACCACCGAGTAGTGGTTGAGGCCCGGGGTCGTAGGCGATGGTGATATCAGAGGTTTTCTCAAGAGCGAACGGCTTGACATTGCGGGCATTGACTCCAACGAATTCCTGGAGTCCGGAGGTTTGAACAATGCCGTTTTGAGTAATCAGGAAAGAAAGTGAGAGCTGTTGCCAGCGATTGGGATCGTTCATTTCAGTTCCGGTAAGACCGACGATCATGGGCTCATTCACCGAAACGTAGTCGGTGGTGTCTGCGTAGTTATTCAGTTCGTTAGCTCCATCGTGGAGTGTGGCGTTGAGAACTGCCTGGGCAATTCGGTTCCCCACCGCTTCAGGGCTGTTGCCTTCAGTTGTCTGGATTGATGGGTCGTAGCCGAGTTGCGCCATCAACCAGTCGATGCCTGCGTAGGTTTTCTCCCGACCGGGGCTGTTGGCAAAACGAGTTTTGATCATGCGGTAAGCTGCGTAGCTGATAGCTTTCTGCTGAGAGGCGGCAGGATCAATCCCTTTGTCCGACGAGGAAAGGTTCTCCTGATGATAGGCGGGAGTCGCGGAAGACCACCCTTCATCACTGTAGGCCCAGTAGGTATCCCAAAGAATTGACGAAAAATGATAAAGATTGCGGGCGTGGACTGGAGGGTCGGGTGTATCTTTGCGGATTCCATCAAGCAGTGCTTCATTCCACCAGCGGGCGATGGAACGGGTGGCAAGATCCGCAGTCACTTCAAGGGTGATCGGTTCGGTCTCGATACTTCCGACGGCATTGGTGGCACGAACCGTGTAAACTCCTGCGTCAAAAGGCTGAATGTGACGAATCCGATATTCTGCTCCGATGGCTCCTTCAATGGGTTCATCATTTTTGTACCACGAGAAGTGTGGAGAAGGAGTGCCGGAAGCCTCGACAGAAAGAATCACTTCCGCGTCTTTCGGGACGGTTTGAGTTTCAGGAACAGAAAGAAAAGCAGGCGGAATATTTGTAGTGATCCCCGGTTCAACTACGGATAGAAGCTGGTTTGCATCGACATTCGTGAACTCCTGAACTGCCCCATTGGGCCATTTGACCTCCATTCGATCTACACGTTGGTGCTGGCCTAATCCGAAATGAAGGTAAGGTTCGCGCTGACCGATGTAAGCATTGGTGGGGGCGTAGACAGTAGTTTGGGTATCCCCTCCTGTGGTGACTTTCACGACTGTTCCGTAACCATCACGGTTTGAAAATACTCCGGTAAACTGGAGGCGTAGCCAGTTGTGACTGTCCGAACTATTGTTTCGATAGAGGATCCAAGGTCGAAAGGGCGCTGCAGAATCTCGCAGATTGCCAATGAGCACGTCTTCGTCTCCGTCGTTGTCGTAGTCAAAGACCGCCGCACTTCTCGAGAGACCGTTGTCGACCACGTTCCAGAGTTGGCCAGCCTCTGACATCGAAGTTCCAGAGTTCAGAAAAAAGCGGGTAACGTCGCTTCTTGCATCTGAGATGTAATTCGTGGGTGTAGGGTTATTGGGGTTGTGACCGTAAGGGTAACCATTGGTAACGAGCAGATCGAGAAATCCGTCATTGTTGGGATCAAAGAATACTGAACCCCATCCCCAGCTGGAGTTGGTTACGTTGTAGCGACCTGCGACATCTTCAAATTTGCGGTCGCCCAGGTTGCGGTAAAGTCGATTTGCCGAGATGAGAACTCCACTAGGAAGGTCATCAAATGAGCTGACGAAGAAGTCCAGAAGCCCATCTCGGTCCACATCTGCAACAGCCACACCCATTCCGTTGCCATCGGTGCCGACGTTGGCCCCTGCTCGATCCTCCGTAAATGTACCGTCGCCATTGTTCCACCAGAATTGGCTTTTCCCGTAGTCGTTGATTAAACTGAGATCTGGGTTTCCGTCTTCATCGAAGTCAGCCCAGGCAGAACTGAAACCATTGATGGAGGGGCCGAAGACGGGCTGGGTCAGTCCTGAGCTTTCAGTGACATTTGTGAAATGACCTGGAGCTTCGGAGCCTCTGTTGCGCAGTAAAACCGAATATTTGGGGCTCTGGGATGAACCCGAAACTCCCCATTCGGTAACATGAATGTCGAGGTAACCATCCCGGTCAAAATCGACTAGGCCAACGCTTTGGCCTTTGTGGGGTTCACCGGTCACGGTCATATCAGCTCCTCGTTCGATTGCACGGTCGTGGAAGATTCCACTTCCATCGTTTTCGTAGAGGTAGTAGCGAGAGCCGATTCGAGGGACCAGGAAGACGTCGGTCTTGCCCGAGTTGGTGAAATCGCCAGCGGCTATGCCCGCGATATCGATCGCATTTCCAAATCCCCTCACGACTCCTTCTTCCCGGAACGTGCCGTCGCGGTTGTTCATGAAAACTTGTAGACGTTCCGGAGTGGGACAGGTGAGAACATCGGTCCATCCATCCCGGTCGAGATCTGCCAAACAAATTGGATAACCAGTGACGTTTCTATCGATTCCTTGAGGAGGATTTGTCTCGACTGGTATGTCTGGATAGACCCACACCCCGGCTGATTCTGCAACGTCGGTAAAAGTCCCATTTGCAGTTTGTCCAAAGAATAAAATCGCAAGGGTTGTGCAAAAAGTTGGTAACTTTGTAGTTTGTCGGGATCGCATGGGGTTTGTGGAGATGCCATCCCAGACTGAGATAGCACCTATGTTAAATAAATCCCGCGATTTTCCAAATTGCGAAATCTGTCATTTGCAGAAAGCTTAGTTTTAAAGGAGAAAGCTTTGCTCTCCGGGTTTTACGCTTATTCATTAAAGAATATTTCTTCGATTGGTTGCCCAAAAAGTTTGGATATTTTAAAAGCCAGCGGGAGCGAAGGATCAAATTTCCCTTTCTCGATCGCGTTGACAGTCTGCCTTGACACGTCGAGGTGTTCAGCGAGATCTGCTTGAGTCCAGTCTCGTTCGGCTCGTAGCACTTTTAGTCGGTTTTTCATGAATAGCGGAGTTTGCCCAGGACTGTGGAGATGATGTAAATGATACCCATGAACATGATGAGAAACCCTATTTCCGCATCTCCTGAAATTAGGTTGCTTTGATCCATGATGGTGAATGCGATTCCTCCCACAAGTGTGGCTCCAAGAGTGATACCCATGGCCTCGAGCTGGATTTTCTGCTGAAGTTCATCGCAGCTGAACAGGTGGTTTTTATTGGCCAAAATCATTCCAACTCCAGCTCCAATGTTGATCAGAAGAGTGATCGTGGTAAGGGCTTTGTTGTGTGCCCAAATGAACTTGGGACCGAAGGTTGCCAATGCGACGGTCAGAACCCAACCGAGAGTCCAGAGGATCAGTTGGATGGTTGCTTTGTTGGTTTTGTTTTTCATATGTAATCTTTAGTTTCCTTTTAGTAAAGTTAGTTTTACAAAAATGAGGTTTTGTTTTATGTCAAATAAAGTTTACAAAAAGTAATGAAAAATTGATAATTAGGTTAATTCGATTGCGGAATCGACTTTTTGAACTAGGGTCATGGATTTCTGATTTTTAGATGGACTTTGACGTAGTAGTAGCTGGCAGTGGTATTGCCGGATTGAGTTTTGCGATCGATGCAGCTGAAGCTGGTTTGAAGACTTGCATTGTCACCAAAAAAGGGGGTGATGAGTCGAACACCAATTACGCTCAGGGCGGTATCGCATGTGTGACCTCGGAGTCTGATGATTTTGAGAGGCACATCGAAGACACGATGACTGCAGGGGCCGGACTTTGTGATTCGGAGGTCGTTCGGGAGGTTGTGAAGGATGGACCTGCGCGAATCGAAGACATTCAGCGTCTTGGAGTGGAATTCAGTAAGTTGAGTGATGGTCGCGTTTCCCTCGGCAAAGAAGGAGGTCACTCCAAACGTCGAATCCTACACGTGGAGGATATGACTGGGAGAGCTATCGAGAAGGCTTACCTGGACGCGGTTAGAAATCACCCCAACATCGACATGCGTGAGCATTCGGTCGCGATCGATTTGATTACTCTGCGCAAAATCAAAAAATTTGGTTACACCACTGATGAAGTTGAGGATAGAGTAGTGGGTCTCTACACCTACGATGATATTAATAACAAAGTAGAGACTTTAAGGGCGAAGGCGGTGGTTTTGGCGACTGGTGGGATCGGTTACAGCTACCAGTACACGACTAACCCTGAAATCGCTACGGGTGATGGCATTGCGATGGCTTATCGAGCTGGTGTTGAAGTGCGCAACATGGAGTTTATCCAATTTCATCCGACTGCGCTTTTTACCAACTCGGACGAGCGTTTCTTGATCAGCGAAGCAGTGAGGGGCGAAGGAGCGGTTCTTCGCGATCACCGAGGTCAGGCCTTCATGAAAAAATATCACCCTCTCAAGGAGCTAGCCCCTCGGGATGTGGTGGCACGAGCGATTGATTCGGTGATGAAAAAGACGGGTGACCAACACTTGTGGCTCGATAGCACAGGTATTCCCTCCGAAAAATTCAAAGAACGATTTCCAAACATTCTTGCGGCTTGTGAAAGGATCGGCGTGAACCCATCTCAGGATTGGATCCCGGTTGTTCCAGCTGCTCATTATCTTTGTGGGGGAATTCGCACGAATCTGGATGCTGAGACTACATTAAAGGGTTTATTTGCGTGTGGTGAAGTGGCTTGCACCGGCTTGCATGGGGGGAATCGATTGGCGTCGAATTCTTTGCTTGAGGCTGTGGTGATGGCCCATAGAGGTGCGCAAAGAGTGATTGAGTTTTCGAAGTCCGAAAATCTCCCAACAGTTGAGGTTCCGGAATGGGTGGACGGGAATGTGCAGGACTCTGATGAGCGGGGCGTCCTCGCTCACAGCTTGGATGAGTTAAAACGAGCGATGTGGGACTACGTGGGGATCGTTCGGACCACCAAGAGGTTGGAAAGAGCCCGCACTCGTATTCAAAATTTGGCTCGAGAGATCAACGACTACTATTGGAATTTTAAAGTGGAAACGAAACTCATCGAGTTGCGCAACATGATACAAATCGCGGATTTGATCGTGCAGAGCGCTTTGCAAAGAAGAGAGAGTAGAGGGCTTCACTACACCTTGGATTATCCGAGTGAAATGTCAGACCCCCACGACACTATCCTCAGAAGAGGGTGAGTGACTCAGGCGGAGGTGGTTACTTGAGTTTCTTCCAGCATTTTTTTCATCCACTCTTCGGCATTTTCGAGCTCTTTAAAGACTTTTTGCGGAATATTGTAGAAGGCAGATTCACTCTCAAAGGAGTGGAACGAAAGGCTTCGCTTTAGCACGAAGGCGACGGCAACGACGTTAGTTTCCTTTATCCCCTTCCGAGCTGAAGCAGGGTTGATGCTATAATCGTTGATGCGGTGACTGATGAAACCAAATGGTTTGTCGCCGAATTCTCTTTTGACAAATGCAATAGACTCCTGAACACACGTCTCACCGTAGTCCACCCCTGCATCCACTTCAGAGATGATGTAGTTGTCCACGATTTTGAAGACTCCAAAAGATAAGCGAAATTCTTTCATTCGATTGAAATTCGATCATGTGAAGGATTAACAAGCAGATTCCTCTTCTACCTTTATTTAAGTATCAGGAGGCTTATTAAAGGTAATTTACAATGGAAGGTAACTAATATCGCCTATTCTGCAAACGATAGCGGGCTTTTTGCATTGACTGAAGGTGCCAGTCATGCTTCTCCCTTATACCTTTTGATCGATTTTTTCGGGTATTATGTCAGCAAAGCACACCATTTCAGTCCTTGTCGAAAATAAGTTCGGCGTTCTGGCCCGTATTTCCAGTCTATTCAGCGGCAGAGGGTTCAATATCGATACGCTCAACGTGGGCCCGGTCCACCATGAAGGTTTTTCAAGGATCACTGCTACCATTATTGGAGATGATGCTGCCCTTGATCAGGCTCTCAAGCAGCTGAATAAACTGATCAACGTGATCGAAGTGGAAGACTTCATTGGAAAGGACACCGTTTTCCGGGAATTGATCCTGCTCAAAGTCAAAGCTGAAACTACCGAAGTTCGTTCCGAAATCATCCAAATTTGTGACATTTTCAGAGCTAAAATTGTAGACGTGGCTAAGGATAGCACCATCATCGAGGTTACTGGCAATCCTGCTAAAATAAGGGGATTTTTGAATTTGGTTCGTCCTTACGGGATCATCCAGATGGCGAGAACCGGTAACGTCGCTCTCAAACGAGGAGAATCGATCGAATAGAATTTTAAATCATCCTACATCAATTTAACCCATAAATAGTAATAGAATGCCTGCAAAAGTATACACAGAGGAAGAAGCTGATTTGAAGTTTCTCAATGGAAAAACCCTGGCGGTAGTTGGCTACGGATCTCAAGGTCACGCTCACGCACTAAATTTGAAGGACAGTGGATGTGAAGTCATCATTGGTCTCTACGAAGGAAGTAAGTCCAAATCAGTCGCTGAGGAGCAGGGATTCAAAGTTCTTCCAACTGGTGAAGCAGTGGCAACAGCAGATGTGATCATGATCGCGGTTCCTGACATGAAGCAGGCAGACGTTTATGAGAACGATGTGGCTCCAAATCTTGCAGCAGGTAAGACTCTTCTTTTCACTCACGGTCTTTCCGTTCACTACGGTTTGATCAAACCTCGTGAGGACGTAAATGTGATCATGACCGCTCCAAAGGGACCCGGTCACACGGTTCGATCTCAGTATCTCGAAGGTAAGGGTGTTCCGTCTCTAATCGCGATTTACCAAGACGCAACAGGTGATGCGAAGGACATTGCTTTAGGCTGGGCAAAGGGAATCGGTGGAGCACGCGCAGGTGTAATCGAAACCACTTTTAAGGAAGAAACTGAAACTGACCTCTTCGGTGAGCAAGCAGTTCTCTGTGGTGGTGCTTCTGCTCTCGTGACAGCGGGTTTCGAGACCTTGGTTGAAGCAGGGTATCAGCCTGAGATGGCATACTTTGAGTGTCTCCATGAGCTTAAGCTCATCGTTGACCTTATGGTGGAGTCAGGTGTATCCGGAATGCGTTTCTCCATTTCTGAAACTGCAAAATACGGTGACATCACTCGCGGTCCTCGTGTGATCAACAAACACTCTAAGAAGGCGATGAAGGAAATCCTTAAGGAAATCCAAAATGGCACATTCACTAAGCAGTGGGTTGAGGAATACAAAGGTGGCCTTAAGAATTACAACAAGATGCTTGAAGATGGTGAGAAACACCAGATTGAAGAGACCGGTAAACGTCTTCGTGATCTTATGCCTTGGGTTCCTAAAAAGGACATCAAAGGAGCACAGGCTTCTTACAGTTAATGACGTCTTCTTCGGAAAACGATTAACCTACCATTTTTGGGGTGTTTGCATGACGCGGACACCCCTTTGTCGTTCATGAGTATCATTCGTTTAGCAACTCGCAAAAGTCCTCTGGCCCAGCGCCAAACTGACCTCACCATTGAGCTTATTCAGAAGCATCAACCGGAAACGGATTGTGAAAAAGTCCTGATCACCACATCCGGGGACAAAAAGCAATCATGGTCGCTCAGCGAAAAGGGAGGCAAGGGCCTCTTCACCAAAGAGATCGAAGACGCTCTCCTTTCCGGTGAGGCGGATCTCGCGGTTCACAGCGCGAAAGATCTACCGACCGACATGCCTGAAGGGCTCGAGATCATAGGTTTCCTTCCTCGGGAAGATGCAAGAGATGTGCTCGTCATGCGGGAGGGCCTGAAAGATGGTTACCCCGGGCACATTGCGTCCTCAAGTCCTCGTCGTCGTTCTCAGGGGAAAATGATGTTTCCAAACGCAATTTGGTGCGAAATTAGAGGAAACGTGGATACTCGCCTCAACAAAGTATCCAAAGGGAATACAGATGCGACTTTCCTCGCTGCTGCAGGATTGAATCGTCTGTCCATCAACTCCTGGGAAAATATCATTTTTAAATCGATTCCCATTAATGCAATGGTGCCAGCCGTCGGGCAGGGGGCTATCGCCTTGCAGGTGAGAAAAGGTGAACTGGAATGGCTTAAATCTCTCTGCTGTGCCAAAACCGCAGAAGCGGTAAACATCGAGCGGACGCTACTGAGATTGGTGGACGGAGGTTGTCAGATCGCCATGGGTGGTCACTGGGACGGCGAAGAGCTGCATGTTTTTCATGAGGACTGGGGCAAATATACTCTTAAGCTTAGTGAATCGGAAATTCAAGAACCCGAAGATGCACTCAAGGCATGGATTGAGAAGCAGAAGCTTACAGAAAACTAGAAACTCTACTTTTGTCGGTACCATTCAGAACTAACCTGAGTATGCTCTTAACTCAGGAAAGCGGATTTGTGTCATTAGCCTAAAATTTACCCTCCTTATTGATATTTTATACTCTTTTATTATTTTCCTGCATCATGAAGCCAATCCTCCTTATTCATGGATACTCCTCTGATGGAAATAAGAATACCGATCAGAGAATCCGCCAAATCTATGGCGGCCTGCCTGAACTCCTCAAAGATATTTATGGCGAAGCGAATGTGGAAGCCATTGACCTTTCCCGATGGATCAGTCTGGACGACGGAGTTTCGCTCGACGACATCGCAAGAGCGATGGATCGTGCGTTAAAATCTGATGAATACGAGCATCTGCTTCAGAGTGGTTTTCATGTAGTGATTCACAGCACAGGGGCGTTGGTCACCCGGAAATGGATTCATCATTACAGTCCGATGCCTAGTCCAATTGACAGTGTGATTCACTTGGCCGGAGCTAATTTTGGAAGTGGGTTGGCACATATCGGTCGAGGCACTATGGCTCGCTGGAAGCGGCAGATTTTTGATGGAACAGATGTGGGGAAAAAGGTTCTCCAATCGTTGGAGTTTGGATGTCAGGAAACCATTGATCTTCACTTGTCATTATCGCAACCAGGTAACGATATTTTAAAGGATTTTGGTGTAAAAGAATACTGTGTGGTTGGATCCCAGGTTCCAAAACTCATGCGAAAGTTGCCTAATCGATATGTAAAGGAAGACAACAGCGATTGCACAGTTCGGGCTTCGACTTCAAATCTGAACTTTAACTTCGTAATACTGGAACCGACTGCGAAAGCAGAATCACTGACTGCTGCCGAGGTGAAAAAATGGAATAAGCGCAGGAACTCTAATAAAACTATCGATGATGAGTTGTATGAGATAACAGGTGAGAGTTTTCCTGAAGACGAAGACCGGAATGTTGTTCCATTTGGAATTGCTTATGAGACTGCGCATATAGGCAAAGACTTGAGTATCGTTGATGGGCGAACCACCCGAGACGAGATGAGGGAATTCTTTGAAATGATACCTCTGTATCCGGATGCTGAACTGACTCCTGATCAATATCATGAGGTGGTTGAACAGTTTACTGCCAAGACTGCCAGAACCTACGAGCAAGCAGCTCAACTTCCGAAGGAGAAGGATTGGAACAAGCAGGAACAATACGAGGCCCATGCAATGGTTATCTTTCGCATTTTCGATCGTGATGGTAAACGCATCAGGGATTACGACATCTATTTCAAGTCTACTGATCGCCGATCTGGTAAGATCAAACTCGAGAGCTTGATTGAGGATAATCACTATAATAAGTCGGACTACACTCGCTCTTATTACTTGCGAGTGCAGCAATTTGATGGAGAGAGTTGGAACAACCTTCTGGATAATATTGGTGACATGGAGTTGGAAGTCACCGCTTTGGAACCAGATAGTGACGAAATCTCCTATGTCCCTCTCTCAAAAAAGTTACCAGCAACCTACGCCCAAAAAATCATCCGTCCCTTTCAAACTACCATCGTCGATGTGGTATTGGAGCGACTACCTAGCAAAAATGTGTTTCGGATTATCCAGCATTGACGACGAGTGAGGGATGAAGAGATAGAGGGTAATAGGTAAGAGTTACAGGCAGAAGTCAGTCTTCTCTACGAATGGCTAGAGAGTCCTTGGAAGTATGAATTGAGACGCGACTACGGGGTTAAAGGACATAATTTCTTACATCTATGGAAAAGTTTTTGAGGTAATGGCTAAACGGACTCGCCTAAGTGAGCTCAACTAGGTTTGAATCCTCCCAGATGAATTCGAAAGAGAAGTACACTCCACTAGTTCCAGACCATAAAATCCTCAGGACATTCACTTTCAAAGCGGTGGTGTTAGGGATACTTCTCTCCATGATACTGGCTGCAGCCAACGCCTACATTGGACTACTCGTTGGCATGACGGTTTCGGCTTCGATCCCGGCGGCAGCTGCTGCGATGGGAGTGTTTCGACTTTTTAAAAGGACGAATATTCTCGAATGTAATTTGGTGCAGACCTCGGCGTCTGCCGGGGAGTCCTTGGTGGCAGGTGTGATCTTTACGATACCGGCCCTGGTGATGATGGGCGCTTGGCAGTCTTATGAGTATTTTCCCATTTTGGCGATTTCACTAATTGGTGGCTTGGTGGGTGTTGCCTACACGATTCCGTTGAGAAAAGCGTTGATTGTGGAGTCTGATCTTGTATTTCCCGAAGGAGTGGCAACCGCGCAGGTCCTTCAAACGGGTGGAATCGAACGAGGAGGTTCGGAAGAAACTGGCGAACAAGCTACCGACACAGGCTTCAACTGGCTATTGAAGAGTTGTGGAGTCGGAGCGGTCTACAAGCTATTGGAGTCGGGTTTTCGGTGGATCTCAGCCGAGGTTTCGACCGTGCAGTCTTTGGTGAGCGGCAAGTTTCTTTTCATGGGCAGTGTGACGATGAGCCCCGCACTTGTGGCGATTGGATTTATCGTAGGTTCCAATATTGCATCCATGATTTTCATCGGTGGAGCCATTGGGACGCTGATTGGTGTACCTTTGAATTGGGCACTGAACTCCGGTCGCTTGCTCAACGATCTCGGAATCGACTCGAATCTCGCGTGGAGTGAACTGGACCAAGACACCTGGCTGCAGGTCGCTAATGCTTCCTGGCAAGATTGCCGGAAGGTTGGAGTGGGTGCGATGCTCGTAGGCGGAGTATGGTCGCTCGTCGCACTAATCAAACCGGTTTGGATTGGTATCACGAGTAGCATTAAAGCTTATCGAGCAGAACGTCATGGAGGTGAACGATTGCCAAGAACTCAGCGAGACACCCCGTTTCCAATGGTTTCCGGCTTCCTTTTACTTTCGATCATCCCCACCTACTTCGTCTTTCTTTGGGCATTGGATGGTTATGAGGGCAAGATTTGGGTGGCGGCATTGATGACCGTGCTCATGCAGATTTTTGGATTTCTGTTCAGTGCGGTTGCCGGTTACATTGCGGGCTTGGTCGGAAGCTCTAACAGCCCGATTTCCGGCGTAACCATTGCGACCGTCGTCGTGACCTCAGTGATTCTCCTGAAAGTCATTGGGAACGAGGGTCCCTTAGCAATCATTGGGCCGATGGCAGTGATGTATTTGGCCGGGTTCATTTGTTCGGCTGCTTCCATTGCGGGAGACAATACTCAAGATCTGCAATGCGGTTACTTACTTGGTTCGACACCATGGATTCAGCAAGCCTTTCAGGTGATCGGAGTGGTTGCCTCGGCTGCTGTGATTCCGATTACACTCACGATACTCGATCAAGGCCACGGGATCGGCCGTGCCGTTCGTGAAGGTGCTCCTTTCCTGGCAGCTCCTCAGGCCAGTCTGATGAAGGACATCTCAACGGGGATTTTTGGAGCGGGAATCCGTTGGAACTACATCGGTTTGGGGGCTTTACTCGCTGTGGGATTGATCGTTCTCGATGAATGGCAGCGAATTCGTGGCAAGTCTTTCCGTTTTCCTGTTCTCGCAGTTGCAGTGGGAGTTTATCTGCCGCTCGGGTTAAGCGTTCCAATTTTCTTTGGGGGTTTGCTGATGTCGTGGGTGAAGTCCCGAATGAAAAAAGCCTCAAGCGAGCAAAATCAAAAAGTTGAAAATCGTGGTTTGCTCCTCGCCTCAGGAATCATCACCGGTGAAGCGTTGATGGGAGTCGGCATCGCAGTCGCTGCCGTAGCTGCTCCAGGCCTTTTCCCTCATGAGTGGAAGTTGGCTCCCTTGTTTGGAGCCATTGCCATGGTTAGTGTGCTGACCTTCCTGGTGAAATCGACGCTTAAGGCGAAAAACTAACCCGAACTTAGCGTTCTAGATCAAAGTGTTTTGCTTGGGTTGCAATCGAAGATGCAGTCGGGCTGTGCCCTTAAGTTTTTGGGAGTAAGGAATGATCAAGAAGCATCGGTTAATTTCTTTGCGAACAGTGCTTTGCGCGTAACTTTTCTCGTTCACATTTTCAACTGCTGCTGACCATCGGTTGGCCTCTCGGATATCAGTGACACCGTTGGTATCTTTCTCGGAGTGTTCTCGATCATCGTTTGGGAAAATAAACACCATGATCATCGATGCAAAAAGTAGTGTCAGTAGGAAGTCTTTCATGAGAGATTTTTAAATCTATTCAAAATCTATACAAAAGCAATTTTTTCAGTCAAAAAAGCAGTGTTATGGAAATAATGCACAAATAAATTGAAGAAAATTCACTTCTGTGTATTTGTGCAAAATATGAACTCATCAAAAGGTTTCACTGAAGAAGAACTACTTCGCATGCGCTTGAGATTCGTAGCTCAACGAACGCGTGTTCCGACCGCAGAACGAAAGAATCGCCTCGTACAATCAAGATTACTCTATCCAGAGATGAAAGACGTTAGGGTCTTTGGCTTGGGCTTTTAATCATCACACAAATATCAAAATGAAAAAAAACAACATCATCACAGCAGCTGCATTTTTTGTGGCTTCCGTCGTCTCATTCAGTGCCTATGCAGGTAGTTGTGGCACTTACTCAAAAGCGAAAAAAGACATAGTGGATACTGCCGCAAGTGCAGGTAGTTTCAGCACTTTAGTTGCGGCAGTAACTGAAGCGGAACTCGTCGATGTGCTTAAAGGTGAGGGCCCCTTTACGGTGTTCGCTCCAACGGACGAGGCTTTTGGCGCGCTGCCAGCTGGAAAAGTCGAGAGTCTCCTCAAGCCTGAAAATCGTGATAAACTCATCTCGATTCTGACCTATCACGTGGTTCCGGGCAAAGTATTGGCAGCTGATGTCAAAGACATGGAGGCTCCAACCGTTAATGGACAAACAGCAACAGTAGCGGTCAATGATAGTGGAGTAACTATTGAAGGGGCAAATGTCATCCAAACGGACATTATGACTTCAAATGGCGTTATCCATGTCATCGATAAAGTCATTTTGCCTTCGGCTTAATTGATTCGTGGTCATGGCATGCCCTGCGCTCATTAGAGTGCAGGGTTCTTATGAAACTTGGTTCTGAAAGTAGTTGGCTTCGATTGGAAATAAATTTGCAAACTCTTCAGTGGTGAGGAACACCAAATCACTCTTGATGCGAATATTCCTGAGTCTGAGCCATCTGTTTACAGGTCAATGCTCCCGCAATGGTCAGGCTTTCCTCTCAGCTTTGCCGGTTGGCGTTCTTATTCAATGAAGTCTTCAAACGTTTCCAGTCTGAAGCGATTTCCCAGCCCAGTTCTTCATAAATTTTTGCTCTCAGTGTTTCGAGTGTTTCATCGCTACCTTTTTTCAATCCTTTGCTGATAAATTGGAGAGCGATACCAGGATAT
Source organism: Opitutales bacterium (assembly GCA_022361075.1). GTDB lineage: Bacteria > Verrucomicrobiota > Verrucomicrobiia > Opitutales > JAFGAQ01 > JAKSBQ01. The sequence goes on from JAKSBQ010000349.1 coordinate 20,480, forward strand.
CCTGCTTCGAGATTAAAATAAGCTTCAAATTTGCAGAACTCCAAATTTGCTTTGTCTTCCGCCCATCGTTTTGCCTCTTTAAGCTGTTTGCTTGCGAGTGGAAGTTGTTGGGCAATCAGGTAAGCGTCTGCCGCTAAGAGATTTGCCTGACAAATCCATTTTTTCCGCTTTTGGAAATCTTCCAATGTCTTGGCCTGAGATTGTTTTTCAGCAGGAGTGTCATCGTTCGTGTGGGGAACTGCTCCCAGGTATTGAGCTACCTGCGCGGGCTTGCAGGAATCAATGACACGCTCCACTTGCTTGAGAAACACCCTCAAATCTTTGGGCAAAACTTCTTTTGCTGTTTCATAGCCTTCCGGTGTTCCCGTGATCATCCATGGGTGGAGCAATTGTTTCTCGAAGCCGATCCGGTAGAGAATTTCCAGTTCTATTTCAGGAGTGATTGTTTTGGTGTCCTCTAGCTCTGAAATCACAGAGTTCCTCCGTGCTACGGTTTTTGCATCTTCTGCTGTCCGTGTGGTTTTTAGGAAGTTCAATCTTGCGGAGTAGAGGGATTTTGTAAGATCACTCACAGGTTCAGCGTCGGCCGATGCACCATTCTGAGGAGCTTTCGGAGAAGAGAGATGCTGTACGATTGGGAGAGTCGTTACCGTTTGGTCTCCATCAGTGAATTCGATCTCACCAGTCAACGCATAGGGAGCCGGATTTCCGATTTTCAGGTCCTCTACCTTGGCAGGTGATACGAAAAGGGCATATCGACGATCCCGAACGGTCGAAAATGAAGTGCTGGTTTGCCCTTTGTTGAGTGAATCGTAACCCAGGTAGGTTTTTGGTGTCAGCGGATCGATTCCAACCGCAAGTAGCAATGGATTCTTTTCCAGATTTGTCAGTGCTTTTTGGTTAGGAGATACAAATTCCCGAATGATCTTAATCTTTCCTTTTGGGACGCGAACAGTGTCTTCGTCTTCATCAACAGGGGCGAGTGTCGATCCGATGAGTATTCCCTTTTCATCGTAGCAGTAGATGTTGCCTCCACCCGCGTGAAACTCAGTATGGAACTCTGTTTTAAGGGGACGAATCGATTGGTCTTTTTCAGATTGCCATTCGAATTCCTGCCTCAACCAGAACGATTGCTTGCCTGAACGGTGTCCTGGCCACGCAGGGTAGTTCCCTCTCAAATCTCCTGGAAAAATCTCAGACGACTTCATTTCTGCCTCAACTAAGGCGAGATTCAGATTTGCTTCCGCCTCGACAGAGGGAGCGTTTAGAGTTTTCAGGTTTGCCTGAACAAAGTGATCGTGGCTGTTGATCTGAATGGATGAGGGTTCAATCCTCACGCCTTTCCATTCGCCCTTGATCTTGTAGGTAGCTGGGTCGTCATATGCCCAGGCCTGATGAATGGAGAGTTCCAATACTTCACCCGCCAATACGGGAATCTCAAAATGCCTGTTTTGTCCCGATTTCAGGCGGAAATACTCGGCGGTCTCAAACTCAGTGATTTCGGTATTGGCTGTAAGAGTGAGAGCGTGGAGCACCATCAGTTTTTCCACATTTTGATCCGATGAACGCTCGATTTCCAAATGTAGGGATGTCGCACCCTTGGGTGTTTGGAAAAAACGTCGAGCGGTTTTGGATGCGCCAATTTCGACTTCGTAGGTTTCAAACTTGTCATCTTCTGGCTCCTCTCCTGTGACGATCGTGAAAGGAATCTCGAACACATTTCCGGCTTCTGGATGGTGGGTCAGGGAAGCAGAAATTTTTGCGAAATAGACACCGTTGGCTCCGTCGTGTGGGAGTTGATCAAAATGGACTTCCGGACGGAAGCTGTTTCCTGCGTTTGAGAGGTGGAGGAATTCGGGAACCTTGAGCCATGGTGCGTTTGATTCGAGAGCAAAGTGAGCCTCATATGCGTATTGATCATCGGAGGTGAGCTCCTCCGGAAAGATGGGCCTGATTTGTGTGGTATAGCTTCTCACGCCGGTGGGAAGATCTCCTCTTAAGTAAAGGCCCGGGCCGTTGGAATAACGATTACCACCCACGGTGATCTTATAAAACGCATCGAGTGCTGCGATTTCTTGAGTGCTTTTCAGGTAATTCCATGCAGCCGGAACCTGAACGAGTCCGGATCCCTGTGAAAACGGTGATTCGTGGTCCAGAGGTTTCGCGGTTTGCATGACCGCTTGCTTGATTCTGGCAGGGGAATAGGCGACGTTTTCTTGTTTCGCCGCACTGATCAAAAGTGCTCCGATTCCTGCGGCTGAAGGTGCAGCCATTGAGGTGCCGTTGTAGAGATCGGAAGCGTTGAGGCTATCGAATGCAAGTGGGGCGATTGCGGCTCCGGGGGCGACGATGTTGACGCCTAAATCACCGTTTCTCGCCGGGCCTCGTGCCGTGAACATGAAAACTGTTTCCGGGGAGTCGTCGATGACGCTGTAGAGTTTATCTCCCATTTCAGGAGAGATGTAAGCGCCTACACCGATCGAGTGAGTGGTCTCGCCTCCCGGAGAACCCACTGTGCTCAGGGCCGGCCCGTCGTTTCCGGCAGAAACGAAACAGGTGATTCCGTATTTTTCGGCAAGCTCGTTGTAAAGTTCGCAACCCCAGGTGGATCCATCCTGGTAAACAGACTGACCTCCCCAGCTGGCGTTCATGACGTCAACACCATACTGAGCTGCTGTTGCAGTTGCGCGGTTTTCACCCGTGTAGTTGGAAGAACCTCCGATTCGAACGTCTCCCATACGAACCGAAAGAATACGAGCTCCCGGAGCCACTCCGTTGAAATCGGGGCGTGAAGGGAAATTCGCTGCAGCGATCCCGGCTACGTGAGTTCCGTGCGAGCCGGAGGTCGTAACAATCGAGAGAATCGCTCCTTCCTGGTAAACCTGCACCCCGAAGTTCATGGCGACGTGATCGGGGAAACTTGCGTATTCTCCGTCGATGCCAAACGGGCTCAGGATTTTTTCTTCCTTCAAATCGCCATCTTCATCGGTGTCTACGATCACGTTCCAACGGGTTCCGTCGTTCCACATGACACAGTCGTAGTAGGGTCCGGGATCTGAGCTGAGGAGATCTTTTTCGTAGACCGCTCTCATGTCTTTTAGAGCCTTCTTTTCTCTTTTTTGTACCTCTGTTTCGGCAGTTGCTTCCGGTGTGTTTCTGGCCTCGACATATCTTTGAGCGTTTTTCTGAGAAAGCTTGTTCTGGAGCTCTTGTTTTCGGTAATCCATCATTCGGTTCCACACACCTTTGTGAAATAGCTCTTTTCCGTTCTTCACTCCGATTCGGAATTCACCGCTAGGATTGGTTACCGGAGAAGGAATCGTGAGTAACCGGCCAGTTAAGCCCTTGATGGTGCCGTCTTCCTCTGGTTTTACGAGCGTGGTCATATCGACATCTCCAGCTCCCGAAGCATCGATGATGTCGACTATTTTTCGTTCGCCAGTGGTTGTAAACTGCATCCCTGGCGCGGCAGGATCTACCCCGGTATCAAAAATCGCGATGACGGTTCCTCTACCATCATATTCCGGATGATTTTGAATAAACTCAAGGGCTCCTGTTTCCTGCCTGGGAATCTGAGTTTGATAGAGCTTCTTGAGCTCAGAATCGGTTGAGGCCGTTTCTGCGAAAGCGCTAAAAAGCCCGGCAGTCGCGGTAATTGAGAGAAATAGGGGACGAAGGCAGCGAATTTGCATAATAAAAAAAGTAGTTTGTTTTTAAATTCCGAGACTGCGGATGAATGCATCCATGTTTGAGGACCTGTTCAAAAAGGCTTCCACGCTTTTGTTCACATCGCGGGTGTTACCTGTTTGAAAAATTTCCCTTCGGAGCTTCATGCCCAGTTCAGTATTCATGTAACGATCTTCGGCGGATTCAAAAATGCTCGCGATGTCAGCAGCAATGACATCAGCCCATGCGTAGCCGTAGTAACCGGAGTCATAACCATCCATATGCCCAACACTCAGGATCCGTGCCGTATCTTCAGGATAGGGCAGGAAAATCTCTTCAGCAATCGCCTGAGTTACACCCACGACATCTGCTTTCACAGCTTCGATGTCTTCGGGGTGATGCAGTGTCATATCCATAAGCCCTAGGATCAGCTGACGACGATACTGAACCGCTGCATGCGCGATCTCGGAGGCGTTTACTTTATCAATCCAGTCTCCGGGCAGCATTTTGCTCTGGTCTTGCCAATCCGCAGCGAAGATATCCAGAACCTCTTTTTGTTTGAGCCAATATTCCATCACTTGGGACGGTGCCTCCACAAAATCCCTGGGGGTGGTTGTTCCATAAAAACGCATGTGACGACTTTCGGTAAGAATCGTGTGCATGCAGTGCCCAAACTCGTGAAATAGTGTGCGCACCTGGTCATATTCCAGAAGGGAAGGCGCATTGTCAGTGGGAGATGGGAAGTTGCAGATCAGCGCGACGGTTGGACGCTGCTCTGTGCCGTCAGGGAGCTCTGCAGAAGGGATGATTGAGAACTTAGCAAAGTGTGTGAACTTCCCTTCGCGAGGGAAAGGGTCGATGTAGAAAAGTCCCAAAGGTTTTTGGCTTTCTTTGTCTGAAACTGCATAGAGAGCGACACTTGGATCCCAAAGGGTAGGGTTTTCAATCTCTTCAATGTGGATGCCAAAGATGGTCTCGTAGATGTGAAACATGCCCCTGACGCACTTGTCGTAAGGGAAGTAGCGTCGGCTGGCTTCCATATCCACATTGAAGGTTTGCTGTTTATCGATCTCTTGCAGGTAGCTGATGTCCCAGGATTGCAGAACCGCTTCAGGGTCTCCTGTGACCTCTTTCTTTATGTTGAGGAGAACTGCGAGTTCCAGATCGAGCTTGGGTTGGATTTTTTGAGAAAGGTTGTTGAGAAAATCCATCACGTTCTGCCCGGTTTTGGCCATGCGTATCTCGGTGCGGTAGTCTGCCCAGGTTTCGTAACCTAATTTTGATGCGAGTTCATGGCGAAGACTCACCATTTCCGTGAGCACTTTCTCGTTTATCATGACCCGGGATGCGCGGCGCCGAGTGACTTCTTTCCGGGTCGCTTCGGAGTGAGCTTTGCGCATCACCTTGCTGACCTGGCTGTAGATGTTGAGGTTAATCTCATAGCCACCTTCGTCATTCTTAATCGTTTTGAGGAAGTCAGGATCAACCCCATCGAGCTCCTCAGCGGTAAAGACGGCAATTTCTTTGGATTCCCTGATGTTGTTGCGGAATTCCTGACCTTTTTCCTTAAGTCGCTTCTGTAGCGACTCCACGATGGTTCGTTCTTCAAGAGGGAGATCGTAACCGAGGCGCTTGTATTCGAGAAGAATATCATCCACCAGCCGTTGATCGATCTCGGGCAGTTCGGGTTTTTCGTCGGCGAAGGCTTTGAGGTTCAGGTAAATGTCCTCACGGTAATCAAATTCAACAGAAACTTTACTGAGCTTGACCATTGCATCGGAGGCGGCCTTGCGAAGCTCTGCATCGGGTGAGGTATTTTTGACGACGTTAATCGGAAGCACTCGTTTGTAGTATTCGAGCGAGGCTAGGTCCAGCGCTCGAAAAGTGTTGTCGAAGGTCAGTTCTCCACTGGGCAGTCCGGCGATCTCATCACCTGCGAGGTTGAGGTTGGCAATCACCTCAGCCGTGATACTTTCGACTTCTTCCACGCTTGTTGGAAAATCGGGGATGGTGAGCTCAACTCCATACTGAAAGGAACGTTCTTCGTAGTTGTCGATGGTCGGAAACCCCATATTCCCGGCGTTGAGGGCTGCAAGCAAGATGCAGGTGGAGGTTAGCGTAGTGAGAATTGGTTTTTTCAGTTTCGAATACATTCTTTTATGGTTCTTTTTTAAAATTCTAGCTTTTACTGGGTTCGCTGAGCTCTCCTTGAGTATCGATATACACCAGTGATCCAGTTTCTACTTTATCAAAAAGTCGGATAATGTCCTCATTCCCCAGCACGACGCAACCACCAGTAGCGGGTTCCCCCAGTCGATCCTCATGATTAGTGCCGTGAATGTAGATGTAGCGGCGAAAAGAGTCCACCCCATCACCACTATTTTTTCCTTCTTCAAGGCCCTTGAGCCACATGATGCGCGAGGTGATTAAGTTTTTCTCCTGAATCGCTTCGTCAAAGTCCCAGAAAAACTCTCCAGTCGACACGCGAGCGAAGAAAACGGTGCCCGCTTTCGCATCTCCACCAATCTTTTGCTCAATCCGGTGAAGCCCTTCTGGTGTTCCATTCGAATTTTCCTCGCAAGAGGGTGGGTTTGAGGAGGTGGAAATGACCCATTTATCCTTCAAAAGACCGTTGTGAAATCGATAGAGCTGTTGCTCGGGCACACTCACATAGAGAACCGATTGAGAGGTCGGGATTGACAGTTGATCTGAGATTCGAATTATTCTTCGGACTATTTTGTCCATTATGAACAGAACACGCTATAATATCGGGATTGTGGGTGCAACCGGCGCGGTCGGTCAAGAACTCATTCACTTGCTATATGAGCGTAATTTCCCAATTGGGGAAATTCGCCTCTTCGCATCTCCTCGGTCTAAAGGTAAAACGATTACTTATAAGGATCATTCCTGGACCGTGGAATCCACCGACGATAAAGCGTTCAAAGGAGTGGACATCTTTCTTTTCAGCGCGGGTGGAAGCATCTCCTTGAACATGGCTCAAGAGGCTGCGGACATGTCTGGCGGCGTAGTGATCGACAACAGCTCGGCCTTCCGCATGGACCCCAACGTCCCTCTCGTGATCCCGGAGATCAACCCTGAGGCGGCAAAAGCCCACAAGGGCATCATTGCGAATCCTAACTGCTCTACGGCCGTTGCACTCATGGCACTTTGGCCATTGCACAAAGAGTTTGGACTAAAGACCGTATTTGCGGCGACTTACCAGGCGGTATCCGGTTCAGGTGTTGCAGGTATCTATGAAATGGAAGACCAGCTTCGCGGCTGGGCGAAGGGTGAAACCGAGTTTAAGACTGAAACTTACCCACATCAAATCGCGTTCAATGTGCTTCCACACGTGGATCAGTTCCTCGACAACGGCTACACCAAGGAGGAAATGAAGCTCACCAACGAGTCTCGCAAGATCATGGATCTGCCGGACCTCAAAGTGACCTGCACCTGTGTTCGCGTTCCGGTGCACCGTGCGCACTCCCTCGCGATTAACGCCGGATTCGAGAAGCCAGTCGACGTCGAAAAAGCAAAGCAAGCGGTTGCCGCGTTCGAAGGCGCAGAGCTTAA
>JAKSBQ010000142.1 GCA_022361075.1 Opitutales bacterium
AAAACCGAGAGGGCGGAGGGGCATGTTTTACGTTGCTTCTCCCCTTGGATCATTAAAATTGGACCAATCGGAACAAAATTGTTGCTAGTATGAATCAGTTCTCAAAGTTTTCGATTATTTTATTACTATCAATCCTCGTGATTGGAGGACTTTTCAGAGTGATCGGATATTCTGAAACCTGGCAACTCTGGAATGTCCCAACGATGGATTTGCACTTTGCTGATGTGAGGGTGATTACTCATGCGTCCGAATCCATTGCCGCTGGCAAAGATCCACTCATTGAGAACATTGCTGATCCGTGGGGTAGGCAATTAAACTACCCCAGAGTTTGGCAGAGTTTGTTGTTTTTGGGGATCAATGAGAAACATACCACATTATTGGGTTTCCTCTTCATATCGCTTTTTTTTGCAGGAGTAATCCTCTTCATACGAGGGTTGAAGCCGACGAATCTGCTAATATTTTTTCCTCTTTTACTATCTCCTGCGGTGATGATGGGAGTAGAAAGAGCGAATACTGATTTGCTGATCTTCTTTTTGCTTTCATTAATCGTAATTTTTGCAAAGAAGAGAGCGAACTTAGCGATGCTCACGATTGGAATTGCGAGCATTTTGAAGCTTTATCCAATATTCGCAACAGGAGTGTTTTTGATACTCGATCGGAAAAAAGCTTTAACCTGCATTTTTATTTGCTCATGTGTCATGGTCCTTTATTGCGTCATGACCTTTTCTGATATTTTGAAGATCAGAGAGGTTACTCCGATTGGGGTTGTCTTGGGGTACGGAGCGAGAGTTTTTCAGACTTCAGTTGGTGAAATATACTATCCTTGGCTGTATCAAGCGAAGGTTCTCACGATTGCAGGAATCGCATTTATCGGTATCCGTGCGGTAACTTTGTTCAAAATCAGATTGCGAGTTTCGTCTGATGTTGAGAGCTCTTATGAGATGAATGGTTTTCGGGTGGGTTCGTGTGTGTTCCTTGGAACCTTCCTTGTCGGTACCAATTGGGATTACAGGATGATGATTTTGCTCTTTACCGTTCCTCAACTCTGGGTTTGGGCAAAGAATTCGATGTGTGCGGTATCAATGCAGTCCAAAGCTACCCTCGTTTTCATTTCGTTTTCGCTGTGGAGCATGTTCCTGGCACAATTCACACGAGGTATTCCTTACGGGCCTTTGATTGGCTTCGTTTTAGATGAATTTTCGAACTGGTTTGTTTTCGCCTCTTTGCTTTTTCTGTTGATCCGCAGTTTGCCGGAGTGGGTGTTCGAAATCCTTAGTTCCTTTCAAAAGACCGTGACCAAACTTCAAAGTCGTTAGATTCCGAGGGGTTGGTTAGCTTTTTCTCTCCAGAATGAGAAAGGTGTAGTCGAATTTACCATTGCTGGATTTTCGCTCGGAAACTACCTTTGGGAACTCACTTCTCCATTCAGGGAAGAAAGTGTCTCCCTCTACTTCAGTGTGGACCAGGGTCAAATAGAGTCGATCAGCGATCGCTAACGCTTCCTCGTAGAGAGACTGTCCACCGCCAATCCAAATGGTAGGATAACCTTTCACGGAGTTTGCCTTCTCTACCGCCTCGGGGAGGCTGGACGCTTTTAAGATGGGCTCGGGAAACTGAAGTTCCGGGTTTCGGGTTACTACGACTGTTCGGGTTCCCGGGTATTCCTTTTTGATCTCGTCATACACCCGACGTCCTTCGATCACCACACCGTCTTTGACCGTTTCGAAGAGATAATGGAGGTCTTCTTTTATCCGCCAAGGCAGATGACCGTCCTTGCCGATGACTCGGTTTTCAGAGCAGGCTACGATGATGTGAATGGGTTTTTTAGCAGAGAGACTCATTGCCGACGAAGGCTATCTAAATGGAAACTACTCTTCAAGGATGAAGGTTTTCCTTTGGAATCACCATTTTCACACAGCTCGGATCTTCAGGTAACGGATTGGTAACAAAAGGTAAGTAGAGTAGCTCCATCATCACAGCAGTGAGGTGCAACAAATACTTCAACTTACTTAGAAAATGAAAACGAACCAATTGACTAAATTAGTAGCAATCCTTGCGACAGGATTGATTTCTACATTCGCAAATGCCCAAACTTATTTTGGGGTGGGTGCCGAATATTTCAGATCTTCAGATGTGGATATTAAAAATTCGTCGGACAGTCTGGAAGTGAGCGGAGGAGCCGCTTCCATCACTATGATGCAAGTCATCGGAGAAACAGATGCTTTTCTGGCCGCGGTATCAGTAGGCAAATACAGCTATGATTTCGATGGTGTTGAACGTTGGAAAGATGTGAAGGAGTTTGAATCTTTCTTCATGTATGAATCGGGGATCAGTGATCGATGGAGTCTACTTGGTCTGGGGCTGGTTCGCTCGGGATACGAGGAAAATGCTTCGTTCAGCGACGGATTGATGTGGGGTGCGGGTCTAGGTGCCAAATACCGCTCGTCCGATACGCTGGCTTATTCATTCGGTGTCGCCTACATCTCACGTCTTGAAGAGGATGGGCTTTGGATTCCGATCGTTGGTGTCGAGTGGCAGATCAATGATCGTTTGTATCTGGAGAGTATGTTGAGTTTCGAATTGGTTTATGATGTAACTGGTGACGGAGGTTCTCTGCTCAGTGCAGGATTGGACTATAATTTGGGAGATTTTAGTTTAGGAAAAAATGCAGCGGCTGTAGCTGAATCTGCGGTTCATCCTGAAGGGTTTGGGTTTTTTGTGGGGTATGAACAGGCAATCACCGATTCTTTCTCAATTTCTGCCGTGGTGAGTGCCCAGGGTGAGCAGAAGTTCGAAACTTGGTCGGATGGTCAGAAAATCTCCAGTTTCAAAACCAAATCGGGTCTAGTTTACGGAGTAGGATTTGAGTTTTCCTTCTAACATCAGTCGAAAGCGATTAGGATGAATAGGTATTGGCTGATTGCAATAAGTGTCGCCACCCTCCTCGGAGGGTGGTCGGCACCCGCTCATGCGATAGACGAACTTTGGGAACGGTCCATCAAGGCTGTAAAAGGTCAAAAGATCTACGTTCCGGGAGTGGCGACCTACCAAGAGAAGGTTGTGGATAAGGAGGGTAAAGTAGCGGAGGTTACTGAGGCTCGTTTTGAAATTGAAAACAGTGGAGCCAAAGTTAGAGCTCACCTGCTGAAGTGCACGGTTGACGGTGAGGATGTGACTCAGGAGGCGCGAGAGGATCTTGAACGTGAGGCCAATGTTGAATTGGAAGAGTTTGATTTCGAGATGCCTTATTGTTCGGATGATCCATTATCCAATGCCGTTGGGATCCAGGAAGATTTGAAGATGATCAATGGTGTCGAATGTCGTGGGTATGACTTCATCTATCGGGAGGAAGATCATGATTTTAAAGGTATCGTGTGGATTGATCCAACGTCGGCTCTTCCCCTGGAGATCAGTTCGATCATGACGAGTGTCCCTTTCAAAGAAGATGGTGTTCAGGTCATGAGTCTGAACCGGACGACTCACTACATTGTCGAGAATGGAGTGTGGAAGATCAAAAATGAGAGTGAGGACGTTTGGGTGAAAGTGAGGGTGTTGTTCAAGAATGTGTTGGCAGTGATCCAAACACAGACGGATTACTCAAATCACTGGATATTAAATGCTTCTTGAAATTTTCCGATGAGATCGGGCTAATAAACATAACTACCATTCGAGCCCCAGTGTTTGTTCTGGGGCTCTTTCTCTCCGGTTCTTGATCATCTGGCATCCGATCACTATACCCTTGTTTCATAACACTAAAATTCTCCCAAAGTACATCTGTTAGTATGAAAAACACAGTCATTCGAATATTGCTGGCTTCTGCTCTTGTGTGTGTTCCTTCTTTATTATGGGCACAGGCCAATTTGAGAGGGATTAATGACAAGATTAGTTCGCACTTTGAGGGCATTTTCTCAAAAGATGGATTGGGAGCGCAGGAGGATGAGTCTGAATGGTTAAAAGGATCCAGTGACGCTCCGATTAAGGTGCCGCTCAACATCGAAACCACGATTTATTCTGAGTTTACCTGGATCGCCAAGGATGATTTCCGACATAGTGATCAGGAGATCGAAACTTTGTTTGGAGAGTCGATTTTGTCATTGAGTAAACACCTGGAAGGAGGGAGTAGCCTTCATGTTTCAGCCGGATACAAGTTTTTCTCCTATAATTTAAATGAAGTCGAGTTACCGGTAATCAAGCACGACAGGCTGGAACAGTTTGACCTGGGAGTGATGTACCAACGCAACATTCATCCTAAGTGGGATTTGTTTGGAGGGGTCGGTATGTCGGACTCTTACGGGAGTGGTCCTTACCTCAAACGATCTCAGAATGTGCTTGGATTTATGGGTTTCTGGTACACCAAAAGTCCGAATTTGAGATTTGCCCTCGGTTTCTCGTTGTCCACTAACGAGGCCGTCCAGAGTGGGCTTTTCCCGTTGGCTTTGCTGGAATGGAAGTTCAATGATCGCAATCGTGTGTTGATTAAAGATGGTTTGAGATATGAGTATGCGGTGACAGCTGATTGGAGAAACGTGCTCGGATTTTCTGCAGAATACAACGCGATAACTGTGGAGATCGAGGATCGGGTGATCAGCGGTCGAATGCGATCAGATCTGTCGATTCGAGCTGATGACTACGCAGCCAATTTGTTTTATCGAAGAGTTTTCAAGAATGGATTTGTCGTATCTTTGAAACTCGGTATCGGCCATATTCAAGAACAACACGTCGCTCAGGAATCTGATGAACTGATTAGCCGGGAAACTGAGGGAGCACCGGGTGCCACATTTTCATTGAGATATCGTTTTTAAATTTCAGCCCGCTGATGTTATTTGAATTTACAGGCAAACTGCTATCGAGGCGCATCTGCAAGTTAGGAGTTTTGGTTGGATGTCATTTGGCCTTTTTCTTGGGAGGATTTGGCCAGGAAATGACGCCGTTGGATTCGGGTGAAGAATTGGTCTTTCGTATTAGTGAAAAGGTAGATCACCGAATATTGGGTTATGCGGTTTCCAGCATCCAAGAAAGCCGTGAGGAAAGTGAGCTTCTTTGGCGGATTGAATTCCGAGCCACGCTCAACGAGATCTCTCATTCCATCATAGATGTTAACCAGAAGGA
>JAKSBQ010000458.1 GCA_022361075.1 Opitutales bacterium
AACTTCGCTAATCTACGGCACAGTTGCCGCAGTCTTCAGCGGAGCAGTCTTCGGCGATCACTGCTCGCCATTCAGCGATACGACCATCGTGTCGTCAATTTCGTGCGATGTCAGTCCGATCGACCACGTAAAGACTCAATTGCCCTACGCACTGATCGCTGCAGGTGCGGCCATCACGCTCGGCTTTTTACCAACCGCATTCGGCGTTTCTCCTTTCATCGGTTTGGCGACTGGATTACTACTCCTGTTCTTCCTCCCGAGTGTGACTCGTATTTTCACCTCTTCATCCGAGTGACGAGCCCAATCTGAATACCTGAATGTTTAACGCAAAATCAGTTGCGTCCCGGTTCCGATGCACCTTAGCGTTGCGGAAAACTCTCTAAACGACTTTATCACATGCAAATCGAAAAGATTTTGGAAACAGTTCAAGGCGTGATCGACGGACAAGTTCGCTACGAATTGATCGATCAACAAGAGCAGACAGACGGCTCCAACGAATTTCTGTTTTTCATCAAACCGGAATTGCTTCTGGATGATGACGCGATCCAGACCCGCACGATTCTCGAAATGATCGCTGAGAAGATTCAGTCGTTCGGTTTGAACATCCGAAGCACCCGCGTGCTCTCTGCCGATTACCTGGAAGAGCATAGTCTCATCGCGCAACACTACGGAGTGATCAATAAAATCGCATCCGACGCCAAGGGTCAGCTATCCGAGGGAGCAAAAAAGAAGTTTTTCGAAATCTTTGGCGAACCCATCGAAAGGGCCAACGTACTCGGCGGTCTGGAATTTTTGAAAGCCTATCCTGACTTCTCGGCTCTCGCGGTGGACTACCTCTGGCAAAACAGCAAATTCGAAAAACTCGCTGGCGGTAGCTACGCACAAAAACTCTCGTTGGATGGAAACGCATGCTACCTGGTCAACGGTTTCCACGGCCGCCAATTGCAGCACTTCACCCAACCCGGACGATGCATCATCGTTTGCTCACTAACCAGTGATTTGAATTGGGCCGATGCGCGCGGAACCTTTATCGGGGCTACCTGCCCGGCAGACGCTAAGAATGGCAGCATTCGCAAAACACTGCTGAACAACGCTTCCAGTTACGGATTGAAGGCGGTTACGCCTAGCTGGAACGGGGTGCATCTGTCGGCGGGGCCGATTGAAGGTATGGTCGAGTCGATTCGCTACCTCTCTCAATTTGACGAGGATCAAAAACTCGTTCTTGAAGACCTGACGGTCGGAAAACGTTTTGTGGACGCCTTAGGTTCAGAAAAAGCAAATGAGCTCCTTGCAAACCCTGTTGTGGATCACCGAGGAGAAAGCATCTCAGTATTTGATCTCACCGAAGAGATGGACGCAAACGATGCCCTTGAGTTGATTCCAAAAGTGCTCTAAAAATTGCAGAATCTTGAGAATTCTGCACATCGAGACAGGACGTCATCTTTACGGAGGAGCCAAACAGGTTTTCTTCCTGCTCAAGGCTTTGCAAACCGCAGGTGAAACAAAAAATGCGGTCGCGTGCGTCCCTGGCAGCGCGATTGGAGAAGCATGTGAGGAGATTGGAATCCCTGTTTTTGAATTAAAGATCAAAGGGGAACTGGATCCGCGCATTCCGTCTCAAATTCGCAAAGCTGCTTCGGAGTTTGGCGCAGATATCCTTCATATTCATAGCCGTAAAGGTGTGGATGTATGGGGCGGTCGTGTGGCCCGAAAACTTGGCATCCGCTCCGTTATTTCCAGAAGAGTCGACAATCCCGAGCCAGCCTTTCTCGCAAGATGGAAGTATGGAAGCTACGACAAGGTCATTACGATTTCCGAAGGTATCAAAAGGGTTTTGGTTCAGGAAGGGATAGCGGACGAGCACATCACAGTTGTGCGAAGCGCACTCGACATTGAAAACTACGCCAAACCCATCAGCCGGGAGGAGTTTGAGCAGCGGTTCTCTATCCCCGAAGAGGCTCTAACCATCGCCTGTGCTGCACAGATGATCCCTCGCAAAGGACAACAATATCTGATCGAGGCGATTCCGCAGGTGTTACAAGCGTTTCCAAATCTGCGAGTGTTGCTCTTTGGAAAAGGAAAAACCCGCCCACTCCTTGAAGAGCAAGTTCGTGACCT